>CAZDHC010000149.1:0-6805 GCA_964505225.1 uncultured Bdellovibrio sp.
CCCTTGGCTGGAAAATACCATCTTGTTGATCAGGCCAACTCCACAACGACGGCATCAAGAATCAAAGAAATTGATTACATTGATTCATTAGAAGCGACCGATCGCCCGGTCTTTATAGATGCGGCTCACTTTTTAAAAGAATATGGAAATGTCTTAGCTGTGAATTTCGAACAGTTTGAACCAGCAAATTCAACTGGACGTGTCCAGGACTTTCGTCTGCTGGACAATAAAAGAAATGTCGTTGGTGCCGCGACTTTTACGGTGGACGACGAAGGCAGGTTTCTTTCTTTGAAGGTTCGCGAAGCAGCCGCTAGCCAGTAATGATATAAATCAATTTCTAGGTCGAATATTCATAAATATTTACTCTTAAATCTCCGATAGATCGTTATGGTCTTAGGGGATTTAGATTTCAATTCAAGGTCAAATTCAGGCGATGAAAAAGTCGCTCATCATCAAATTGCGCCGGTTGCGGATCGCGTTTTGGCCTTTGTCTTTGATTTGGTGATCTTCACTCCAGTTTTTAGTTTCATTTTAGCAAGCGTGTTCCGCCATTTGCAGTTGATGTACTATGTGTCACCCCAATCGATTGAATTTGCTGTTTTGTTAGCGGTTTCAGTTTTGTTTATTGCGGTTTTGACGATTTTATTTCAAACACTATTTCTGTTTGCCAATGGTTCGACTCCAGGAAAAAGTTTTTTCAAAATTCAGGTTGTTAGCTTTGAGCAAAATCCAACTTTGAAAAATCATCGCCTTAAATTCACTCAAGCTTTTTTGCGGAGCACTCTTTGGGTCATGGAAACGGCATTTCTGTTTTTACCTTGGCTTGAGGTCATGAGTGAAGGCTTTAGAAGACCGCTGCATGATCGAGCCGCGGGTACGATTGTGGTTACAACTAAGAAGGTCGGCGATAGTGGACCTCATCCGATAGAATCGCTTTTTGTTCGTCAGTTTTTGGTGTTGTGCTCCTTTTTAGTTTTTTTATGGGGAATAGTGACGGTTGGTCACTTCTATCAAGGTGCTCTGGCGGGTGAATACAAAAGGTCTGAGTTGCAACAGGAAGACTTCCTTTGTGCATCGGTAACTCAAGCGATAGATTCCGGAGACTTGAGAATTGATAAAGCGATTTCCATGTTTTTGGCAGATGAAATTTCAGAAGAGTGCTTAACAGCTGAGGCGGACTTTGTGCTTTGGACACCTTCGGAAAACGAAAAGTCTTGGGCTTATTTGGCCAAAGGGTTGACTAAAAAATATGATTCACAAATGTTCGAGTCCTATTTGCAAAAAGCCTGTGACCTAGACAGCGAAGGCCCCGCTTGTCAGATCGCTGAATATCAAGCCAGTCCAAAGAGCAAAGAAATTTCCCAGACCAATGCATTCAATACCAAAACGGGAAATGTATTAGCAGTCATTCGCAATTTTGAAAACGGACGTTATGATTTAGCAGAGCAGGGTTTTGTTGGGCTTTCGGCTGAAAAAGGAATGGAAAACTTTTCGCAACAAGGATTGGTCAAGTCACTTTGGGCCGAGAATAAAAAAGAGTTGTCACGGGGTGCTTATCTCACCTCGATTCATCATTTAGATCAAAATTCAAAAAGAGATTTGGCGGCTTGGGTTTGTCACGAAGAATTGGATCGCAGCTGTGGGGTGCAGGCTGTAGAGGCCTGTGAAGATTTGAAAAAAGAAATGTCAGCCGACAAGGCGCCCATTCAAAATTCGTTTTTAGCCTTAGCCTTAATCCGGGACCAAGAGTGTCGACAATCAGCAGAAGTCGATTATTTGCAATTTCATCAACTGTTCCAGGATAAGAAAGATTTGTACAGTTTCGTTAGAGCGATTTCCCGAGATTCGAAGTTAAGTCGGGTTGAGCGAAATGAAATATTGCAGAACCTGGCGTTTAGGAAAGAATCAGTGAAACCGGTTTTTTTGCGATTGGCGGCCATACGAGAATGGACCAAATGGAGCAACAACGATGCCGACCTGAGCGTGATCGTCACCTTTTTAAAAGAGAAAAAAGTCCGAGATTTAAGTTGGGCGAAAATTTATGAGTTAACCCTGAATCGTTTGATATCATTGAAGTCTCAAAAATTATTGAAAGAAATCGCATCGCTACCTAGCGCAGATATGGTGACCAGATATCAATGGCAAACCAATCAGATGAAGGCCTTTTACCTAAGCCAAGATTTTTCGAAAGCTTATGCCGTTTTGAAACAACTTGAAGGTAAAAGTAGAAATCCCGCATCAACTGATTCATCCGAGAACGATGAAATCGAAATCAGAAAAGATTTGAAAAAACGTTTTCAAGGCGCCGGTGAGCTATGATTGTTCCCTGGTTGAAGGGTTTTTTAGATTGGCATACGGCCCCAATGACCTGGGCTCTTATTTTTTTGAATTTTTTTATTTTTTGTCTGACTTTTGGTTATCAAGACCGAAGCTCTACCAAAGAATTTGCAAATGTTGATACCATGGTTTTAACCGGCAAACTTTTCTATCAATATCAAAACAGAAATTCACCAGTGAAGGTTGTCGCACCTCTTCACAGTACCAGTCAGTGGATGATTCTTGGCGGCCAAGCGTTGCGCGACAGTGAGTTTATTGAAATGGCTCCTACTTTGAATTTTGCTGGAGATCAGATTCAAATTCAGAAATGGAAATCGATCGTTCGCAGTTATCAACGCCAGATCTTTGATCGAAGTTCCAGACTTTTTGGACTTCATAGCGCAAATTCAAGTGGTTTGGCTTGGATCACTTATCAGTTTATGCACGCGGGGTGGATGCATCTGATTGGTAATATGATGATGCTTCTATTGTTTGGAGCCGCATTAGAGCAAGCTGTGGGTAGTGTCGCCCTTGTCGTTATTTATTTGCTCAGTGGAATGGCTGGGGCGGGCATGTTCATTTTATTGACTCACAATACGTTGGCGCCAATGGTGGGGGCGAGTGGTTCTTTAAGTGGAGTCATGGCCTTTTACGCAGCCTTTGAAAAAAGAAAACGAGTTCCCTTTTTCTATTTTATTTCACCCATGCAAGGCTATTATGGTTGGATTTACTTGCCGACCTTGATGTTGTTTCCATTGAGTTTTTTGTCGGATTTTGCGGGTTACATGAGTACGCCGATCGAAATCGGTGCTGGTATTGCGTACTCGGCGCATATCGGTGGAAGCTTATTCGGCGCTCTGAGCGGTTTTTCAATCAGAGCACTTCGAAAAAATATTTGGTGGCAATGGGTCACTCAGCACTAAGCGCGAATGACCATTTTGCTATTCTTCAGCTGGAGCAAAACCACGACGAAGCATGTTTTCAGTCACACATCTTGGTTCTGTGAATTGTTTTAAATAATCAGGGCCACCAGTTTTAGAACCGATGCCTGACATTTTGTAGCCACCAAATGGATGACGATCCACCATCGCACCGGTGATTCCACGGTTGATATACAGATTTCCAACCTCGAACTGCTCACGAACTTTTGCAATGTTCATTGGACTTCGTGAGAACAAGCCACCAGTCAGTGCGTATTCGGTTCCGTTGGCGATTTCCAAAGCGTGATCCAAGTTTTTAGCTTTGATCAAGGCCACCACTGGTCCGAAAATCTCTTGTTGCGCAATTTTAGACTGAGGATCGACGTTGGTGAAAATAGTTGGCGGAACATAGTAGCCACCTGGAACTGTATTTCCTTGGAAAAGAAGCTTGTTGGATTTTTTCGCTTCTTCGATGGTGTTCATGATTCGTTGGTAAGCTTCTTCATCAATGACCGGACCCAAATAGGCATTGCCGTCTTCGGCAGAAGCTTGGTGAATGCTTTTTGTCGCCTCATAAAGACGAGATTCAAATTTTTCAAAGACTTCATCTAAGACGATGACTCGGCTGGCGGCCGAACATTTTTGTCCTGAAAATCCAAAAGCTGAATATAGAACTCCGTCAACGGCTTCATCTAAATCAGCATCGCTATCAATGATGACTGCGTTCTTTCCGCCCATTTCAATGATGCAGCGTTTGACGTGCTGTTGGCCGGGTTTGTGTTTCGCAGCTTGCTCTAAGATGTGTAAGCCCACGGCTTTTGATCCGGTGAAGGCAATCGTGGTGATCTGTGGATGTTGCACAAGGTATTCGCCCACTTCTTCACCCAATCCAGGAAGAAAGTTAACAACACCAGCTGGAAATCCGGCTTCTTGAATCAAATCCATTAGCCCGGCACCAACCAAAGAAGATTGCTCTGCAGGTTTCATCACCACAGTGTTTCCGGTGACAGCAGCAGCCATCACTTGGCCAGTTAAAATAGCCAGTGGGAAGTTCCACGGTGCGATTACTAAGGCCACGCCACGAGGAAGATATTCGTACTTCGAACTTTCCCCCGGAGTGTTTCCAACTTTTAAGGGCTTGGCCATTTCACGCATATGGCGAGCGTAGTACCGACAGAAGTCGATGGCTTCGCCAACATCACCGTCAGCTTCGGCCCAAGGTTTTCCGCACTCTAAAATTTGAGTGGCCATCAATTTAAAGCGATCCCGAACCATCAGGTCAGCAACCCGGTCCACAAGAGCGGCGCGATCGTTTACCGACATTTTTTTCCATTTTGGATAAGCCTCAGCTGCGGCTTTATAAGCCAGCTCTGCTTCGTCTTTGCTAGCTAGGCAAACTTGACCAATAGTTTGGTCAGATTTTGACGGGTTCTTGCTGGTCCATAATTTGTTGGTTTTGATTTCTTTGCCATTGATGCGAAGAGGGTAAACTTTATTGACGTTTCGTTTTGCTTCTTCAAGTGCCATTGCAATGGCATTGCGATTTTCTTTGATGGCGAAATCTTTCAGCGCTTCATTGTAAAAGCGGTTTTCAATTTTAAGGTCACCAGTGGTCTGTTGCAAATTGGCTTTTGGATCGCGAAGCAAATGATCGGAACTTTGGCCGTCAGCAAATTTTCCGCGCAGCCAAGATTCGTTCGAAGTGTTTTCCAACAAACGACGTACAAGGTATGCCATGCCTGGGATCAATTCGCCCACCGGAGCGTATTCACGCACGCGGTAACCCATATCGACTAAAGATTTTTTAATTGGGTCGGCCATTCCGTATAGCATTTGGATTTCAAATCCATTAGCAGGAACCCCTAATTTTTCGGCGGTCACGATGGCGTATGCTAAAGATCTAACGTTGTGAGAAGCAAAGGCCACGCGAATGTATTTGAAATGTTGCAAAAGGTATTCAGAGCAAATTTCGTAATTGGCGTCGGACTCTTGCTTGTTGGTGTAAACGGGGATGGACCAGCGACGCTGTTCTGCTTCGATGGTTTCGTAATCCCAATAAGCTCCTTTGACTAAGCGAACTGTCAACGGAGTGCCACGCTCTTGGCAAAACTGAACCATGTCTTTGATGTCAGCCAAAGAATCTCGAAGGTAGGCTTGAATCACGCAGCCAAAAAATTTGTAATTGCGAAACTCGGGCTCCATCATCAATTCTTTGTAGACTTCGATGGTTAGGTGTTTGACCGAATACTGTTCCATGTCCAAATTGATAAAAATATTTTTATCTTTGGCCGCCTTGAAAATCGGGCGCAGACGGTCCTTGAGCATAGACTTTGTGTGATCCCAAGCCTTGTCATTGATTTGCGAATAAACCGCAGACATCTTCACGCTGACGTTGACCTTTGGAATGGCACCCTCGTGATCACGATCGATTTGTGGAACCTCTTCCCAGTTAGCCGAATCTTTGGCCAACCAGTCGATCAGTTCAAGATATTTAGATTGATATTCTAAGGCTTCTTTTTCGCTCAAAGTGGCTTCGCCTAAAATGTCGACGGTAAAACAGATTTTATTTTTACGAGCTTTTTTCAATACTGGAAGGGATTCGTCCGGATTTTCACCGGTGATAAACATCTTGGCCATTTGTGTGACGTTTTTTCGAATCGCTCCGGCCATCAATGAAGGAGCCAAAGAACCTAGGCCGACACCGACGTTGAACACGCTTGGAAGTTCTTCGCCACTTTCTGCGAAATATTCTTTCAAATGTCTAGCAACTTCGGATCCCGAGTTCAAAGCCGGAAGCACGTCCACAAATCTGAACATTTGGGTTTTGAAGTGTTCGTTCTTCATCGACCAATCCATAATCGAGCCATACCAAAAGTCTTTGCTGAACAAAGAAATTTTGCTTTGGCTTTCCATGCGCTTAAAGATTTCTTCGCCTTTGGCTTTGATCAAGGATTGCATTTCAGGTGAGTTTGGATTCATAGAAACTCCGTCGAAAAATAGGGTCGAATTTGGACTGGAGTTTTCCCTCTATTTTACAGAGAAATCAATCTTTGCCTGAGCAATTTGGGTATATTTCAGAGCCTATTTTTTATCTCTACTTTTTATCATCTGGAGGGGGCAGTTGGCTGACCGTCCAAGAGTGGGTGATTTGGCCTTCTATTTGAGCTTTGACGCGGTCTCCCGCCTTGAGGGGTCCTACGCCGGCAGGTGTGCCAGTTAAAAATAGGTCATTCTGGCAAACAGGAAAGCGGGTGGTGACGTATTCTATGACCTGTTCCAATGGAAAAATCATATCCATGGTATTGCCGTCTTGTTTAAGCTCGTCATTGACCCAAAGTTTGATTTGTAAATTTTTAAGTTCTTCAAGGCTTTTCACTGAAAAAAAGGCGCTGACAACACAGGCATTATCGAAAGACTTTGCCAGGGTCCACGGGTGGCCGGCGGCCTTGGCTTGATTTTGCAAAGTTCGCTCGGTCAAATCCAAGGCAATCGCGCCCTCGATGATTTTTAAATTCGGTCCAAATTTTAAGGCCAATTCGACCTCATGGTGAACATCTGTGGTCCACCAA
>CAZDHC010000150.1:0-6773 GCA_964505225.1 uncultured Bdellovibrio sp.
GATGTCAAAAATAACGCACAACTTTACATTTAGTCGTGATGAAGTATTTGAACTGCTGAATGGCAAAACTGCACCGTCGCAGGAGCCTGTCTATTGGATGGGGCCAAATACTCTTGGTATGCCAGAAGGAACACCACTCTACCAAGTACCACCCGACGCAGCCGCGCAGATTGCTGAAAAAGATATAACCATTCGCACTCTAAGTAACCAACTCAAGAGATTCAATGAGCAGATCGCCAAACTCACTGACGAACTCGCTGGGGTGTGGAGTGAGTTGAAGAATGAGCGGAGGAAGAAGTGAACCTGAGTTCGATTAGGCCGGGATGCTGGAATCAGCCTAGACCTACAGCGGACTCTGGCTACTGGCTAACAACCAGAGCCTATTGCGAGCACTCAGGCAGGTATGTTCCGGCAGATGAATGGATACCGTTTCGGATGAGTCCTGAGTGTCATCACGATGGCTTGTATAGCGATTGCACTGGATGTGAATGGAGGAAAGAATGAGCGCACTAGACACACAAATCGCCGGATCTCACTATCAGATGCCTATCCAGCCGGTAGAGTTCATCACTAAGAATGGCTTGAGCTTTCTTGAAGGTTGCGTGATTAAGCGCGTCTGTAGGCATCGCAGCAAGAACAAGAAAGAGGATCTGCTTAAAGCTATCCATGAACTTCAGTTGATGATTGAGCTTGAGTATCCAGATGACTAACCTAGACCTAGAAACCATAGCGAACTACATCGCTATGCACCCAAGACCAGCACACGTTACCCAAACGCAGGCGTGTGAAATGCTTAACCTGTCTCAGCCAACACTGAGGAAGTTAATCAACCAAGGGAAAGTAAAGCGAAACCCGCTAGGAATGATCCCGATTCTTGAGGTTGATCGACTGCTTGCGCCTATGGACAATGGATGATGCTGTGGGGTTGTAGTAGGTCAGAGCCTGCTTCGTGTTCTTCCACCCGAAGATTTTGCACAGGGTCAAAACATCAACGTGTTTAGCCCATTCTGTCGCCGCATTATGCCGCGAGTCATGGAAAGTAAATCCAGACACTTTTGCTTTCTTCTTTAGCTTTCTAAAGAGAGCATCCAAGGTGGACGGCTCAAGGTTTAACACCTTATCCCCATCCCATCCTTTCATCTTGAGTAGTAACCGCTCAAGGTTCGGCATTACAGGAACATCACGGACTGCTGCTTCCGTCTTTGATCCGACTTTCTTGAGTTCGTCACCTTGATACTGTGACCACTTGAGATTGCATATCTCGCCTGCTCTCATACCTGACCTGAGAGCGATTAGGAAGGCTACAGCAACGCTTTCAGATACTGTGGTGATGGGTTTTCTTGGTGAGTATCCAGAAGCCTTTAGAACCCGCTTAATCTGGCTCAGAGTAATCAATACTTCTCTGTGCATGGGTTGCTTCGGCCTGCGTACATCACTGGCAGGATTTACCGTGATGTATTTCCACTCTTTCCGCGCTATGTTGAAAGCATTGGAAATGATCGTGAATTCTCTGATTACCGTACCTGGGGAAACCTTCTTGAGCCGCTCGTTTCGCCAGATACCAAGATGATCGGCAGTAACCTCGCCAATGTCTAAATGAGTAGGCAAGAATGGATCGCGGAGGAAAGCGTCTATGCGAATCTCTTCCCACTTCTTAGTGACCTTGGTAGGTGAGACCTCATCACGGTAGCGTTCCAATACTTCGGCAAATGTTTTTAACTGCCGACATTTTGTATCACGCATTTCCGCTTCAGTGATCATTGCCCACTGCTGCGCTTCTCGCTTACCCTTAAAGACCTTTGTCTTACGAACCTTATTAACCGTGACCAATGCCCGCCAGCCGGTATCCAGTTTTACTATGCTTGCCATGTGCAGATCACCTGTGCATTTATGTGCATTCAGGGTATAAATTCTGCTACTTTGGGTGAAAATTAGCAATCACGATGCCTTGTAATTGCTAGTATTTTCAGTAAGATGCAAACTTATGGAAATATTCTGGTGCCAGGGACGGGAATCGTACATCTATGCTTTACAATGCTTTCAGCGGTTCGTGTGCATCGGATGTACATAGTGCCGTATCCCCGTGACTGACTTTAGGGAGAGAGCAATGCCAGAAGGATTAACACTACGAGACTATTTCGCAGCTCAAGCGTTGCAGACTGCATTTCTAAAAGCAGTGCATAACCTAAAGGAAGATGGCGGGGACGTTAGTGGGATTGGTTGGGATCATATCTGCGCTTCTGCTTACGATGCAGCAGACGAAATGCTAGCACTCAAGAAACACGCTAGCTCAATATCACCTGTATAAAAAAAGCCAAAACACGTACATGTCTTGGCTGATATGTTTATAAAACGCTAGTTGTTAAGCGTATTTATCTCGCAGATAGTCCATTTCCAATTCAAGAATGGAGTAGTTGCCGTCCTGCACTCTGTACTTGACGATAGTCCCCTGCCAGTGCGAGTTGCCTTGATAACCCTTGTAATCCTCTTTGTGCTGGTAGAACGATCCAGCGACTAAGCCACGCTGTCTCTTCCCGTTAGGAAGGTCACGGATAGCCGTTAAAAGCCCCTGTTGATGACCCATAGTAAAAGACGTTCCGATAGTCTTTAGACGGGTCTCTAGGTTTGTTCCGCCATATGGTTTCCCGGTATTCGGGTGATAGAAGTAATGACAATACGAAACACCTTGAATTTCTATCGGCTTGAGGAAAGGGATAACTTCCCACCCCCATGCTTCGTAACCCAGACTAGAGATAGAAAGATGTTCCACCATCGCAGGGTTCTGATTGGTGTAGCGGTTAATCCTATCCTCGTGGTTGCCGAGTGTTAAGACTAGGCGAGGCTTGTAGTCAGGTACAGCAAGGATAGGAGTCATCAAGAGTTCCATAGCCTTGTGTGCCGCTTCTAGATCGTATTGGTAACGCTTATTCTCTGCTGAAGCTAACCCCCTATCGTAAGACGATAGTGAAGTGAGGTCGCAAAAATCGCCCAGACACAACACAAGATCCGGCTTACGGTGCGCTATGTCCATCCCTGCCCATCGGAGGTGGTCTAGCTTCACCCCAGGTTTAGCCTGTACGTCAGGAATGATGTAATGCGTTTGAGGCTGAGAGCTACGCAACTTGCGTAGTGATGCAATAGAGGTATCAGCATCCTTTTTTGGGGTAATGACGGGGATCGTTCCCCCATTACGCTCAATGATCGCCAGCCGGTCTTTTAATGTTGTTGGAGCTATCTTTAGGAGTCTTGCGGCTGCTGCTTTGTTTCCGTTGCATTGCTCTAAGGCTTGAATAGCTTCAGCGTACATTGTCAGAAGTCCTCAACTTTCCACCCGAAGGTGTCGCAAACAAGGGCAGCGTGTTTCCAGAAGTTCTCGTCGTGATTCTCGTGATTGCCCTTGCCAGTTCTCTCTAGATGAAGATGAACCATTTCATGCGCCATCGTCTTTAACACTTCATCGTGATTAGCGTTAGACACCTTGCTAATCGTGATTCTGTGAGGATCTGGCTCATATTGCCCACACGTCATCGTAGAAGTTGACAGTTTAAGCGAAATCCTGTAAGGGTCAGGCATTCCCCATGTGGAAAAAGGAGGTAGGCAAGAGAGATATGTGTAAGCCGCGCAACAGTGCTTCAGGTTCAGCTTTATAGGTTTAGGAGGTGCTGCTTCTGTATCCACATACTCCATGAACGTACCGGGAAACTCAGGCTCGAAGCGCATCTATTTAGCCTCCAACTTTTCAGCTATTGCCCACTCTTGCCATCCTTGGAGTCGTCTTGCATCGGAGGCGCAATCAGCCACGAATTGCTCACCGGCTCCATGAGAGACTTCGGCACCGTTGGCTTGATCATTACTGTTGTAGGAGTGCAGCAACCCGCTAGGAGCAATGCCACTGCCAAGATAGCAAGCGGTACTGCCAAACTTTGCTTTGAAGTTAATAATGGCATTCTTTTGCGCCTCCGAAACCATAAGTGGGATCGCGTCATTGATTACTTTCGCGTTGAATTCCGATTGCTCTTTCTGAGCCTTGGATATTTCCGAAATTGACCGGAGTTCTGCACTTAGGGCATCCCGTTCGGCAGTCACATAAGTCAAGCGGGTTGATAAACCCAGTACTGCTGCCAATGCCGTACCTAGCAAGACTAATTTCCAGTTCATTAATAGCCACGTCATTCACTGCTTCCCCCTTTTACCTTCTGGTAACTATTACCTGTGATGTATGCCGCGACTGTTCCTAGAACAATCATTGCGTAAGTTGAGCCTTGCGGGTCTAGCTTGACAAACCACTGTAAAAAAGTAGCAGTAATGCCAGCACCCATAGCCATAAGGAAACGCCTGCCACCGTAGTTTTCAATGTGTTGCCTCATTTAACGTGCGCCCGAAATGAATCCCAGATAGCCGCTGCGACGAAGATAAGGACTCCCCACAGGCTCGCTTCGATTAGCTTGGTCTTGACATTCACCCACACCTGATTGCGTTCCTGCGCCTGTTTTATGTACCCTTCATGCACCCTCCTATGGGTAGCAGGATCACCGTCAGGAAAGCCGGATCGAATTAAATCGGTAATAGCTTTTAGCTGATCACCTATGGAATTCAAGCGAACGTGAATGTCTGTCAGGGTGTGGGCGTTTTCCATTTCATGTTTCTCAATAGCGGAATTGATGCGGCTATCCACTAGCTTTTCTACATGGTGCATGAGAGCTAAATGCTCAAGTGCTATCTTCTCTTGTTCCATTACGCCACCGTGATTTTTATAGGTTCCTTACGGTCGGTTGCTTCTTCAATCTTGGCAAATAGTCTGCGGAAGGCTTCTCGTGAGTTATTGACTTGAAAGGTTCCGTCCTCTCTTGATACGTAGGACGTACCGGGAAGCAAGCAGCCGTGAGTGTCTTGAATGACGTTGCCAGGATGAATACGGATTCCCTCGAAACCGGGAACATCAACGAAGAGCGGGAGTTCCTGCTTAAACCGATTAGAGAACGTCACCAGTACGTCATAGCGCCCTCTAGGTATGCAGGTTTCGCCATAAACCTTTGCTTCTGGATTGATCTCTAGTTGCCGGTCTTGGTCTTCAAGAATGAAGCACTCAGGCTTGCCATTCACAAACAGTTCGCCAAGAGTTGATCTAGCTCCGCACTGGGAGCGCTTAAGTAGGAGTTCCATAGAAGTCCAAAAGAAAAAGCCCACGTCTTAGGTGGGCTATGTGCTACGATTACAGGATGGATGCTTCAGTCTTAGGTGCACTACTGCGCCCGTTTATCGCGCTCTTCTTGTTCGGCGTAATAGCCTTACCGCTTCGTCTTGCCTTCCAGAAATGGTTCCCAGAAGGAAGAGTCAAGCGGTTTTTACTTCGTCGCGTTTAGCAGTCCAACACTTCCGCCAACTAAGGACGGGGCTAGATAAGGCATAAAGTCAGCTGGATCAAGCAGCCCATTACTTAGGTACTTCTTGCCCGCATCAGACCAAAGAGCCTTTTGCATTGCTAACGGTGTTCCAGCGCCCAATGCAGCACCCCCTAGCGCTCCTAACGGGCCGCCAGTTAATGCGCCGGTAATACCACCCAAGCTAGTAGTAGGCGATTGCAGAGCGTTCATATACCAACTGCGCTGACCAGATCCAGAGTCAGGTAATTGCTCACCAACGAACTTCTTTCCTATCCTTGCTAGGTCTGGGATGGTTTGATCACCGTCACCGTATTTCATGCGCCCAGGTTCGCGTCGAGACATTTCGTTATACAGCTTGAGTGGGCTAATGTTCCCTGTAGTGTCGTCTGCTGCCTTCTCAATCATCTTGAGCATTGACCAGTTTTTATTCACTGTTTGCCATGCCTTAACGTCATCCGGATTTGCGCCTGCCTTGATGGTTCGCATCATCGCATCGTCCAACGTGCTGCGAATGTCTTTGAGTACTCCAGCGGTAAATGAGTCAGAGTTAGCCATGCTCCTAGCCTGCTTGTCCAGCATTGATCGAGTGTCTTTGTACGTCTGTCCACTGATTGAAGGATTAGCAGTCAGATCGTCAATGTACGATTGAACAATCTGCTTTTGATTAGTGGTTAGCCGTTTCCCGTACTTCGATTCAATCTGAGCCAATCCGGTAATCAATGCGTTATCCACTGGCACATCGTAAGCATTAGTAATACGCTCAAACTCAGCACCCAACTTAGTGCGAATATCGCCCATCACTGAAGGCATTGCAGACCTCTCGCCTTGCGCTCCGGTTTGCTCAAGTAGCTTTTGCTGCCATGCTTCGCGTTGTTGTAGTTTGAGTGCGTATTGCTTGTCTGCGGTAAAAGGCAAGTTATCCAAAGCAGAATCAATCCACTTTAACGGCTTGCTGCCGGTCATCTGAGCAGCATTCAACGGCATGAACTGTTGAGCTTTTGTCGCTAGGTCTGCCGCTTCTCCTGTGAGTTGAGATTGCACTGGCCTAGCCACCCTGCCAATAGCGTTTGCAGCAGTCTGACCCAATCCCCCTGCCAACCCGCTCTGAACACCATTAAGCACGCGGCTTTCACCTTCAGCCGTTGGTCTAAGAAAACCGTCAGCAGCAGACGCCGCTACGACCGCAGGGATAGAACTAGGCACTAGCGCTAGGGGCGCACCAGCACCAATCCCTTGCCCAACCATGCCGCCTCCTGTAGATGACAAGCCGCGCATACCTTTTAGGTAATCATTGACTTCTGATTGGTTAGCGTTGCCAGTGAGTTGCTGAATACCTAATGGAATTCCCAACAAAGAACCCCCTATACCAGATCCTAGGTTCTCTAGAAA
>CAZDHC010000151.1:0-6754 GCA_964505225.1 uncultured Bdellovibrio sp.
CATGACATCAACAAGCTGAGCTCTATTGAGTTTCAAAATATCTATTAACTTTTGAAAGCTATGTCCTGGAGGAGCACAAATTCCCCGCTCCCAATTGGACACAAACTGAATATGGACTCTTTTCAAAAGAGTCGCTAAATCACCCTGAGATAGTTTTTTTTCAAGACGCTTTTTTTTAAGGTATTCACCCAATTTTTTGAACTCAGCCATGTCCTATTCATTCTATTTCACCCTCATTTTGTCAATTCAAGGCAAATACGATTGGACAAAATGGCCCAAATATTTTGCCAGGACCTAAATCAGAGCTTGTTTACACAGCTGAATTTGGTTGAGATGGATCAACCAGATGAATTTATTTGAAATCCTCATTCGAAAATTTACTAAAAGATCCCCTGACTTTCAGATCTTTATCGATGGTAGTCACAAAGGAAAATGGGGCTCCTGGGCCTTTGTTGTATTACAAAAAAATAAGATCATTCACGAGGACTATGGGAAAGCGGCAAACACCAACAGTCAGCGCATGGAATACCAAGCCGCCATCGAGGCCTTGAAATGGCTTCCTTCAAACTCTCGGGCTCAAATTTTTTCAGATTATCGGATTTTAATCAACGCCTTGAAAAATCCCAAAATGCAGCCGAAAAGTAATCATGATCAATATGAAATTCTAAAAGGTCTATCCGAACAACATCAAATGAGTTGGAACTGGATTCGAGCTCATTCGGGAAATCCCTACAATGATCGCTGCGATGAACTTTGTGTTTTAGCCAGGTCGTAAGTCGAAAAAAATGACTACTTCAGATCAAAAGAATATTTTTCCATAGAATACTTCTTCAAAATCTTTTCCCACTCCCCTGTTTTTTTCAATTCAATCATTCCTTCAGAAAGAAAACCTTTCAATTTTCCTGCCTCAAAAGACTTAGGAGAAAAGGCCGTATAAACACCTTGGGGTTTAAAGCAATAGGCTGGTGAAACCTGGCTGGCTTTCCATTTGTTCAATGCCGAGCTATACTGGAAAACGTTTTTATTTTCGATGATGGCCTGGATTCGGCCGACCTCTAGCATACTATAAAGCCGTTTCAACACTTCGTTCTCGCCTGTCAAAACCGTCAACTTTCCCGATTTCAAGTTTTCCTTAACGTATTTATCTACTGTAGAATTGTAGGCATAGTCTTTAATCACACCAATTTTGATTTTTCCAAAATCCTTAGGCTCCCGGTAGGACCAAGAAACACCAGACTTTAAGAACACACAAACTTCGGAACTACCTTGGGGAATTTCTGGATATAGAAAATCTGGAGCATCTTCAAGCGTAGCACCAACAATGGCATCAAACTTACCTTCTCGTGCACTTAAAATTGCCCTGGCCCAATTGATAATTTGATAATCAATCTCATATCCACGTTTTTCCAAAATGGCCCGAGTGACTTCAATCATGAAGCCAGGTTTATTTTCAATATCTGTACATGTGTAAGGACACCATGGATCGGCGGCAATCGTGATCTTTTTTGCCACAACTACTTCTGGAAAGAGACCTAAAAAACAAACCATAAGTACAGATAAAATAGTTTTCATTTTCAACGCCTTCATTTTCTATTTTAAATTTGGTGCAATCTTTTCGACAAAAACTTTCATCGACTTTTTCACATCTTCATTATCGTGATTGTTAAAATCAAACCACAACATCAAGCGATCTTCATTGTGATACTTTTCGCGAATTTTTTCAACAACCTCTGCCGGATGCCCCGCCATGGTATTTTCAACGGCAGCCTCGACTTTTTTAGGGTCTAACGTGCCTTCCATCGCTTTCCAATAGTTGGCCCAAGCTCTTCGCGCTTTGTCTTTGGCTTTTTCTGATTTTTGCTGATCTGATAATCCAGGCGTATCATCTACAAAAAGCAATAAGGTCCTTGGCATATACTCGCGTTTCCAAGGTCCGCCCTTTGGGTTGAAATCTTTTTGCATGCGAACATGAGTTTGCTCAATGACCTCACCTGGAGTGATCGACAAATTAAAAACACCTGTCGGCAAAATTTTGTTAGCCAATATTTGTGTCTCGGGATCATGGCTGCCCAAAGTTAAATCCAATAGGTGCATGGGAGCTTCAAAGGGAATCACCCCCACTTTTTCAAAATTCCAATGATGATGAAGAACGATTTCATTATTTTCAATGCGATATTTTTCGTTTGGATTTTTAGCTATCTGCAAACATTTTTCCCATTGTGCCGGATCTCGAAAATCTTGGGCTCGAAGTTTGCGATCCGAAATATCTCGGCTGGAAAGATGTTCACCTTTTAAAAGTCGCAAAAATATTTCTACGGCTTCTTGAAAATATTTATTTTTAATCACTTCCCATGCGGCTTTTTCAAGTTCAGTTTTTGGATAATATCCATATGGAACATTTGAAAATGGAAATCGTCCCGCAGCAAAACCCAGATGAAGCTTCCTGGATTCACCCGTTTCTAAGCCATGCAAAGACAAAAAAGTTTTGACCGCCTCAGCATGAGCAATAGGACCGCCATTGCAAATAATATTTCGAATGGCCGAGCCCACATGAATCCGCTTAGTCTTAGCAAAAACCTTATGAGCCATTTGCAAAATGTCCGTATTCAATCCGATCTCGCCTTTAAAATCTGGGATCACATGACCGGGATTTTCCTTTTGGATCTGACAAGACAGGTGACTTTCGGCAATCCAAGCCGTGCCGTACCCTAGCTGATCGGCAAATTGAACCTGATCAAAAAAATTCTCAAACATCTTTTTTTCAGATGGAGTGTTTCCGTCAACTTCAGTTTGGCAAATGGATAAGAAAATATCGAACTTCATTTTTTGAGCTCTTAGCTTATAGCCGTTGGCTACAAACTTGGAGTTCGTCCCCCATCTACTGGCAAATTGATCCCACTAATATAACTTGCGGCTGGGCTTGCTAAAAACGCCACCGCCGCTGCAACTTCTTCCGGTTCCGCAAATCTCTTAAGCGGAATCGTGTGGCGCCACTGATCTTCAACATGAGCCTCGGTGGTTTGTGTTTTTTCAGCCGTCGCTTTTCTTAAAGATTCAAATCTTGGAGTTTTGGTGTAACCAGGTAAAACGTTGTTCACTGTGACTCCAAAAGGTCCCACTTCATTGGCCAAAGACTTAGCCCAATTTGCGACGGCTCCACGAATCGTATTTGAAACAGCCAATCCTTGAATCGGAGCTTTCACCGAAGTCGAAATAATCTGCACAAAACGTCCAAAGTGCGCCGCTTTCATACCGGGTAAAACAATCTGGGCAATCACATGGGCCGCAACTAAATGTTGATTCATCGCTGCTAAAAATTCGTTTGGCTTAGCTTCCGCCAAAGGACCACCTTTTGGGCCACCAGAATTATTCACGACAATGTGAATGGGCAAAAATTCTTTGATTTTGGACTCGATCGAATTGGTGTCTGATAAATCCACCGCACAAACTTGATGTCCTTCGCCGATCAACGAAGATCTCACTTTTTCCAGTTCTGCCTGATTTCTAGACAACAACACGACTTGTGCACCCATTTTTGCCAAAGCTCTGGCCGAGGCCGCGCCAATTCCTTGTGAGGCACCACAGACCAGTGCTCGTCTTCCTTGCAGTAGATCACCTTTAAAAATTTCCATATCTCTACTGAACCACTCCTGAGCATTTCTGTCATGTTCACTCTAACTATGCAGAATAGTTCCTGCGCCGTGTCTGGATGTTTCGACCATAATCAGCGACACTCTCGCCATGAGTACAACTTCCAAAATCCCCCAATCGCAAAAAATTCTTTGGATCGATCTTGAAATGACCGGCCTTGATATCGAAAAAGAAGTGGTCATCGAGTGCGCCGTGATCGTCACCGATTATAAGTTTCAAGTTTTAGAAACCTACGAGACTGTGGTCAATCAACCCAAAACTTATCTAGATCGCATGGACGATTGGAACCGAGATCATCATGGAAAATCCGGCCTCACTGCCAAGGTAGCTTTTGGCAAAACTCCTGAGCAGGTTGAAGAAGATTTGTTAAATATCCTCAATCGCCACTGGCCCAGAATCGAGAAAAAAGAAGACAAGCCAATCTTAGCTGGAAATTCGATCGGACAGGATCGATTATTCTTGGATAAATATTTTAAAAAATTTGCGAGCAAGCTGCACTATCGAATGCTGGACGTTAGCAGTTGGAAAATCATTTTCAATAACAAATATAATCTTAAGTACGACAAGAAAAACTCTCATCGTGCCTTAACGGATATCCAAGAGAGCATCGAAGAATTAAAGTACTACATGAGTCACTTCGAACAAAAATAGAGAATCGTAAAAACAAAGAGTGAAAATAAAAAAAGGCACCCATAAGGTGCCTTTTTAGCTTACGCAGCGTTACGCAGAAAAGTGGCTGGCACTTAGTAGCGATAGTGTTCTGGTTTGAACGGGCCTTCAGCTGACATTCCAAGATACTTCTGTTGCTTGTTAGTCAATTTGGTCAATTTCACACCGATGTGACTTAAGTGAAGAGCTGCCACTTTTTCATCTAAGTGCTTAGGCAAACGGTAAACTTCGATCTCCTGATATTTATCACGATTTCGGTAAAGTTCCATTTGAGCAATCACCTGATTTGAAAATGAATTCGACATAACAAATGATGGGTGACCAGTCGCACAGCCCAAGTTCACCAATCGGCCTTTAGCCAATACGATCACTTGCTTGCCGTTTTTCAAAGTGTGAATGTCCACCTGAGGCTTCACTTCACGCATTTTTGAGTTCTTGTTCAACCAAGCCATATCGATTTCGATATCGAAGTGTCCGATGTTACAAACGATCGCATTGTCTTTCATTTTCATGAAATGCTTTTCTGTGATGATGTCTGTGCAACCAGTTGCAGTTACGAAAATATCAGCCAAAGGAGCTGCATCTTCCATAGTTGTCACTTCAAAACCTTCCATTGCCGCTTGCAATGCACAGATTGGGTCGATTTCAGTGATCAACACTCGAGCGCCTAGGCCTTTAACCGAGTGAGCTGAACCTTTACCTACATCGCCGTAACCAGCAACAACAACAACCTTACCAGCCATCATTACGTCAGTTGCACGCTTGATTCCGTCTGCTAAAGATTCGCGGCAGCCATAAAGATTGTCGAATTTAGATTTTGTAACCGAGTCATTGATGTTGATTGCAGGAACTTTCAATTTTCCTTGCTCTTTCAACTTCATCAAGTTGTGAACACCAGTTGTCGTCTCTTCAGAGATTCCAATGATCTTTTTCATTTCTGCAGCAAACCGAGGCTCGTGCATCATGTTTGTTAAGTCACCACCGTCATCAAGGATCAAGTTGAAGCCTTCTTTGCCCCAACCAGTGATCGTTTGCTCAATACACCAGTTCGCCTCGGCCTCAGTCTCGCCTTTCCAAGCAAAAACTGGGATACCCGCTGCTGCCATAGCAACCGCTGCGTGATCTTGAGTTGAAAAGATATTGCATGAAGACCAACGAATTTTTGCGCCCAACTAAACCAATGTTTCAATCAAAACAGCAGTTTGAATGGTCATGTGCAAACAACCAGAAATTCGAGCGCCTTTGAATGGCTGCTGCTTTCCGAATTCTTTTCGTAAAGACATCAAACCTGGCATTTCTTTTTCTGCGATTTTGATTTCTTCACGGCCCCAACGAGCTAGCTCAGCAAATTTTTCTGGGCTTTCCATCGCTTCTTTGCAGACTCGATAGTCAACATTTGCCTTTGAAGTTTTAGTCGTCTTATCATTTTTTTCGGCTTTATTCATTTTGCTCATTTTATTCATTTTCTTGTTGTTTTTGTTGTTAGTTGTTTGCAATGACATTTTTTCCTCTTGTTTCTTGCTACTTCTTTTAATTTCTATTTAATCTTTTATTTAATTTTAAAATATAACTTCTTAAATCCAATTCTTAATCCAATTCTTAATCCAAAGTTAAAATTTCAAACCCTGAATCAGTGACCAAAACCGTATGCTCAAACTGAGCCGACAATTTGCGATCAGCAGTTTCATAATACTTAATCGAAGAATTCGAAATGTCGAATTCTTTAATTGCTGCAACACCTTCATTGACCATGGGCTCAACCGTGATGCACTGCCAAGGTACCAGTTTATCGCCTCGACCTTTTTTACCGTAACTGGGAACAAAGGGATCATCATGGAACTTACGACCAATGCCGTGCCCACCAATTTCCTTAACCGTATTATAACCTTTTCTGGTCACGTATTTGTCGATCGCAAAGCCAATATCACCTGTCGTCGCACCAGGGCGAATCACTTCAATACCAACATCGCGAGCTTCAAGTGCCGCCTGAACCAAATCTTTAATAACTTGAGAAACATCTCCAACGATAAAAGTCGCAGAGCAGTCACCAAAAAAACCATCTTTTTCACTGGTCACGTCGACATTTATAATATCGCCGTTCTTAAGAACTGTGCTATCTGGCAATCCATGACACACCACCTGATTAACCGACGTGCAAATCGTCTTAGGATAGCCGTGGTAACCCAAACATGCGGGGTTGGCATTGTTGGTTAAGGTAAAGTCGTAAACGATTTTATCCAGCTCGTTGGTCGAAATCCCTGCTTTTACAAATTTGCTTGCATGGGTCAAAGTTCGAGCGGCCAGCTTACAAACCCACTCCATTTTTCGAATTTCATCTTTTGTTAATGGAACAATCGCCATATTTGCTCACCCAGTGATTATTGGACCCAAAGTTGGACAAAAAAAAACCCACTCGTTTTAGAGTGGGGTTTCC
>CAZDHC010000152.1:0-6717 GCA_964505225.1 uncultured Bdellovibrio sp.
GAAGATCATTACTTTGGAACGGCGATCGTACAAAGTGTCACTGATCTTTCTGTCGACGATCACGTTACCATCGCTGAGCTGGTTAAACTGATTTTAGAGCCCGAGTTTTTCAATTGGTATTTAGAGAACATGGCGGCCAACGCCAAAGTCGATAGAAATCATGCTAGAAATCAGGGACAGGTTCTTTCGATTTTCAATCATGTTGAATCAACAATCGAAAGTGAAGATCTGAAATCTTTCAATGCTGGGGTGATCTGCCTTCAAGCGCACAATCCTGCTTCTTTACCAAGAATGTTTCACGACATTCATGAGCTTTCAAACCGATGGGCATTTTTGCAATACTCGGATGTTCAATCGCAAATTAACTGCGCTGACGACATCAGACTTTTAGGCTCACTGACTTTGGTCGTTAACGATGTTTTAAGTTTAGATCCAAAACATCAAACTTTGATTTACCAATTTTTGATTTCCGAGAACAAAGAGAACGCTCCTTTATTCATTTTCGGCAGTACTTCCGAAATTGAAAACTTGCAATCACAGCAAATCATACACGAAGGTCTAGCTCATTTGTTGATCGTCAACCGTCTAGAGGTCGAACGCCTACCAAGAGATCGCAACCTTCTTAATCAGACTCTTGAATTCATGCTCGAAAATTGAGACCATATGGTGGTATGCAAGCCACCAATAATAAAACCACTGACGAATATTTCGAGCCCTTTTTAAAAGCCAATTTAGAAAGTCCTAACTTTCAAGTTTACCAATTAGCCGGCGATGCTTCTAATCGCCGATATTACCGAGTGGTTTTGGATAACCAATCTTGGGTTTTGATGCGTTGGGAACCATTTGATCGAAAAAACTATCCGTTTCTTTCTGTTCTAGATCATTTCGCAAAACATAAAGTTCATGTTCCAAAAGTGGTCGGCATGGATGAAAAGCTTGGATTGGTTTTACTAGAAGATTTGGGTGACCTGACTTTAGAGCGAAAATTTTGGGAAAGCCAAAATCAGGATTCATCAATGCCGTTCTACGAGCAAGCCATTGATGAAATCGTCAAAATCCATTTTAACGCCTCTGCAGATAAAACAGATTGCACGGCCTTTAAGGTCCAATTCGATACCGAAAAGCTACTTTGGGAAATGAACTACGGCCGCGATAATCTTCTATCTGGAATTTGCAAATTTCAATTTACTGAAATTTCTCATGCGGATTTGGTTAACATATTTACTCAAATTTGTGATCGCTTGCATGCGGAGCCAAAGTTTATCGCTCATCGCGACTATCACTCTAGAAATTTAATGATCAAGTTCAACGAAATGCGAGTCATCGATTTCCAAGATGCCAGAATGGGCGCCGTTCAATACGACTTGGTCAGTTTACTTCGCGATTCGTACGTGAACATGAACGACGAAATGGCCCACAAGCTAATCGAGTATTACTTGGTTCAGGCAAAGCCACATTTGGGAGCAAACTTTTCTAGAGAACATTTTGATTTGATTTATGAGCTGCAAACAATTCAGCGATGCTTTAAAGCTTGCGGAAGTTTTTCTAGCTTTTACAATCAACGGCAAGACACTCGGTACTTAAAATATATTTCTCACACTTTAAAACGCGTGTTGAAAAGTCTTAATTACTTTCCCGAGTACAAACTGTTTGCTGATATCTTAATAGACTCTGGAGCTTTAGAGCGAAAGTACGATGCCCTATGAATGTGATGATCCTTGCCGCTGGCGAGGGAACCAGGCTTAAACCGTACACTCTTCAAAAGCCAAAGCCTGCCATTCCGTTCATGTCTGTGCCACTGGGTTATTTTTCATTGTCCCTATTGGATGGAATCAAAATTGACAATTTGGTGGTCAATACTTTTCATCTTCCAGAGGAAATTAGAAAGCTCTATTCCAGTCAGCCCCCGCAATGGAAAAATTTGTATTTTACTTCCGAAGCTGCAGGCTTGTTAGGTAGCGGTGGTGGCATTCATAACGCCAAAAAATATTTAGAAAGTCGCAATCAAAAGGGAAATTTTCTAGTTCTAAATGGCGACGAAGTGATTTTACCAAAACATCTTTATCTTTTGAAAGATCTGGTCGCCTATCACCAAGCCAATGGGGGAATTGCCACACTATTAACGACTCATCATCCAGAAGTTGGCCATAAGTTCGGCGGTGCTTGGGTGGACAAAACGGGACTGGTCAATTGCTTTGCCAAAAAAGATCCGCAAATGGATGGCATTACCGGAATGCATTTCACTGGCGTGATGATTTTATCAGATCGTGTTTTTAAATTTTTCAAACCTCAAGTCTGCGAAGAAAATATTTTGTACGAAACTTTGACCGAGGCCATGAAGTCTGGGGAAAAAGTATTCTCGTTCGCTGCAGAAATGAACTGGTTTGAAACTGGAAATCCGACTGATTTCATGCACGCAGCGAATTGGTGTCATGATCAACTTTTGATTAAAGACGAAGAATATTGGAAAGAGTATTTGAAACAAACCATTCGCCTATTTGGAACAAACGAATATCTTATCGAGAATGATCATCCATCTAATTTGCAAAATATTAAAAACTTAGTGGCAAAAGTAAAAGCCGGCTATTAATTTTGCCGGCACCTATTATTGGTTCTGTAAAAATGAACCACGAGTTTTATGAAGCTCGTAGCGACGATCGATCATTAAAAATAATGAGTCTGCTGCGACTCCAATTTTATCTCCATTTAAATTGACGGCCATCCCTGCCACTTGTGCCGGGTTGCGATCAATTCCGCCAATTCTAGGAGCTGCGGCAACTGGAACACCAGGCATTTGCGCTGCTGCGGCGGCGGCCGCACCACCACCAGAATTTTCTCCACCGAACATGTCAGTCTCGGTGTCGCCACCTTTAGCTTTTTCCGCTAATTTTTTGGCTTCTGCTTTCACCGAATTATTGAAGGCTGCTAAATCCTTAGGAGAACCCCCAAGTGCTGACATACCCGCACTTGAGGAAACGTCTTTTGCATTTATCGTTTTGCCGTTTGGCAAAGTGATGTTTCCATTTTTATCAACTTTCACACCGTAGTTTGCCATCCTATTTAATATTTCATTGGCCGCCTGCGTTCCTGCGGGAACGTTAGCTGTACCGGTAGGTCCATTGTTTTGTCCATCACCAGCACCATTAGGAGCAGTTCCGCCGCAAGCACCACCAACAGTCACGCATGAAGTTAAACGATCTGACTTTCCCTTAGCTCCCTCTTGAGAGTTCATTACGCTGGCACCTAAAACAACTCCTGCAATTCCAAGGGCACAAGCATAGTAATTACACTCAGGGCAACTAGGACAGTTGGTTCCGGCCATATATCCGCCAGCCGCGATACCTGCAACTCCAAGAATCATTCCCATTCCACTATTTCCAGATCCCTCTGAACCCGATGACTGCAAGGTGGGTTGATCAATTGTTGCTTGCGCGTAGGGATTATACAAAGTTGTTGTGGTTACATTATCAAAGTCATAATAAACCGAACCAAATCCATCACGAGCAAAGCTTGGCATCGAAGTTAGACCAATCGACAAAATTGTAATTATAAATTTTTTCATTCAAAGGCCCCCGCCTAAAAATTTTAGAACTAATTCCCCATTAAAGAAGTCTTCGCGTCCCGATATCTTTCGTTCACTTTTTCCCAGTTTGATTTCGAACCTGAAGCCGTCACTTCACCATTTCCAAAAGTTTGTGAAGCCAAATTTCTTGATGGATCTTTAGCTCCACCAGGTAAATAAGCTTTCAAAGCCGAGTCTCCTGAGCTTGATCCAGAGCCACGGCTTCCACCGCCTCCGCCTCCGCCTCCGCCACCACCCTCATAACCACCTAAAATATTGGCGTTCAATCCCGCTTTTTTATCTGCGGCTTTTGCTTCTTTAGCACCGGCTCCACCGACACCACCACCGCCTCCGCCACCAGCTGCGCCACCTCCAGAAAGTGAACCACCTGAACCAGATCCACCGGTCGGAGAAATCGCTGAATCATTTCCGCCAAGGCCTCCACTGTAAGAACCATAATTCATATTATTTTTTCCATCAGTAGCCGAAGTAGGTTTTGTTCCGCCTGGAACATTTCCACCGGCTACACCTGATCCTCCACAGCCTGGAGCTGTAGGGGTTGCTTTACAAATACACTGGGTGTTTTGCGCGTTAGCTGAATTTGTACAATCAACAGTTTGTGGACAAGATTTATCAGTAGGATTTGCTACGCAGTTAACTTGAACTGCTTTCTGACATTGCGACATATCTTTTGAACTAGTCAGCATCCCCATGAGACCGGCTGCAGCTGCGTACATGTTGAGTTTGTAATCGGCAGAACATAGTTTTATTTGTGAAGACATTGCTGCTCCGGCTTTTACTGCTTTTGCGCCGACGGAAAGTGCCGTGGCAGCATTTTTATCATAGATTTGGGCGGCCGCCTCCGCTATTGGTTCCATTGCCCTTGCCGCAGCAGCTCCTTGTTTAAATAGTGCCGCATCAGCATCACACCCACTCTTGGCAGAAGCAGCTAGTTTGGGAATATTGGAGCAAGAACTATTACAATTCCAGGAAGCAGCCGAGCAGGCTGTGTTGTATATAGTGAGTGCGTCTTTGGCAATATCAAGACCTTCATTCATTTTCTTACAAGCATCTGAAACACTTTTCATCATAGAAACGCCGTTCAATAGCAATCCTACAGCGCCGGCAGCTGTAGCTAAACCAGGATTATTGGGAAGACATATCTTCGCCAATTTTCCTGCGCCATTACACGAAACTATGGCTGCAGAAAGTGCTTCCATAGCTGAACTGCATTTCAATGCACCAGCTGATGTCGCTACGGCTGCGTCAGCATGTGCACTGGCTCCTGCGGCCGCACCCTCGAGATCTGCCTTTTCTGCATCAGCGATGATGGCCGCAGCTTCAGGACTGAGATCTTGAGATTTACAAACACTTCCGCTCATCAACAAGATGGAAACTACAGTTAAAGATTTTAAAATTTTCTTCATACCCACCCCGTGATTCATAAGCCCCGTTGGTAATATTATATCGGACGATAGTCGGGTTATCTGAATGAAAAATCACAGGATTTTTCGATTCTCATTTTGAGACTGTATTTTAAGTGGGAACGAAATTAACCCCCATATTGGTGTCAGCCTGACATACACCCATATGCCGAAGTGTCTAAGCCTCATACATTTTAGCTTGGTGGTGACTAGAAATTAGATGGTGGTGGATTTTTAATACTGCCGGTAACACCCTTGCCACCAAGCTCATAGGACTGAGTTTTTCCGTTCACTTCATTCTTCAAAAATTTACCGTCGACAAGTTTAACCGAATAACCAGTTCGACCACCGGCCTTACATGAACCAGCCGCTGTCTCTTTTTCATCAGCATCTGCCTTTATCAACTTATCATCATCAGCAGCGGATCCACATTTTCCAAAACGATCTTGATCTAGAATATAAGAATCTGGAGTGACCTGCTGCCAACCTGTTAGCACTTGCCCAACTCGGTTGATAAAATATGTCAGCTTATTGGCCGAATCGATAATCGCCTTGTTGGCATCTTTGTTTATTGCAATTTGATTTCGAATGCTGAATCTCTTTTCTTCGTCGGACCCATTCATTCTTGAGCCCAAGTCACCTCGCAAAAGAAACGACAAACTTGGATATCCTTTTTCAATTCGTTTCAAATAGTTGTTATAGAAATCTGGATCAATCGAGTAGCTTGCTATATCAAACTGATCTGGCGCTACGGACGCTATTTCCACATCCCTAAGCGCTGGAGCTTTATTGTTCAGTTTATCCCAAGCAACTGGATCACCGGCACCATTCCCTTTTTGATCCCAATCTTCATCAAAAGGATGATTGTACCAATTCAAATCAATCATCCCACGATTTCGCTGTTCATGAATGGCTTTTTCGAAATGCGCTCTTGTCAGTTCACTTTTCTGTCCAACTTCGTCACCAAGGTAACGGCTAAAATTTGGATATAGGCGGTTTTTCTGAGCATAGGTTCCGGGATCAAAGGCCCCAACAGCAGTCGAAGCTTCAATTCGTAATGGTAAAAGTTTATCGTTTAGCAAAGTTTCATTTGTTGCAGCCGACATGTCTGATTTGTCGTCCGTCGGATTCCAGTTCTTTGCATACCAGGGCCCAATTCGTCCACCAAATGGTTTCGCAAATGCTTTTGCTTTTAGGGTGATGTCACCCAGTGGGGAAAAAGGAATTTTGGGAGTCACAGTTGCGCTAACACCAGTATAGGTAACACACCATGGATTTTTTTCGAACCCGGCCGAAGTTCTAAACAACTTCGTGTTTGGGTCATTGGATGGAATCTCGCTTATGATCTGAGCTATTTCATTGAGTTGGGATAAACTAATTCCCCTTGATGGATAGTACTGTTGTACATTTTGAGACAGCTGAACTATAGAGGCCAAATTAAAATACTCGCTTTTGAAGTTGATAGCAGAACCACCAACACACTGAGCATCTAAATATTGATAAATTGGAAAAAGATAAATCTCTGAAAGCCATTTTGGAGCTTCAATTTCGTTTCCCGTGCTACCACAGCTACCATCCGATAAGGAATTGTAATATTTAAAGTCGACTTTGTCTCCGCCGCCGCCTTCTCCCTCATTTGAAAATGTAGATTTAAGACTTTCTTGATTTTGATAGGTCAGATTTTTAACTAAAGTACTGTAGACGCCCTTTTTTATAGATTCGCCGTCGATG
>CAZDHC010000153.1:0-6694 GCA_964505225.1 uncultured Bdellovibrio sp.
AAGTACGCCGTAGCAACGCTCTCATCGGCAGGGACAACGACCGTTACCTGTACGGGTACGCCATTCACCACGGCAGACTTCACGGTGGCTCGGCGGGTTGATCTCTACAACAACGCGCTGACTACGTTCAAGGGTTGCGCGTTTGTCAGGTCGGCCACTTCGACCAGTGTTCTTTCGCTTGAGACTGAATTCTTCGACCCGAAGACCGGAGCAACGGTGACGCAGGTTGCTGGTGGTTCGCCGGATAAGATTTATGTGTCGAAAAATTGGGCAGATGTTGCCACAACAGGAATTGCCATATCAGGTAACGAGGTAACACTAAGCGACACGATCACATGGGGGACGGCTAACGATCCAGATTCAGTGAGCTTCCACGATGAAGATGCGATAGTCAACATCACCTACGCCGCCACCAATGGAATTTTGTTTGCGTGTGCTGGTGGTGTTGTTACTTTTGGTCACTTGCAATCATGGGCAAATAAGACATGGTACGGCGGGGTGGCTTTCAACTATGCAACTACGCTGAAGCAGACATTTACTAAAGCAACATCAACATCAGCACGGTTCATGATGTTTGGCGGCAGCGTTCGGGGGAGCGGTTCTGCGTCGCTTTATGTTGGCTCTGGTGACGGTGGCGGGGCTAGTTATGCGCATTACTGGATGCTTGAAGTTGCCCTATCAAACTGTGATGCGTTTGCGGTAAACGCTTGGGGGACTGGCGCAGATCATGTGTTGGAAAATTGTACATTTATTGGTAAAGGGTCAAGCCAGATATTAGTTAGATGGCGCAACGGGTCTGTGATCGGAGGTCAATTCAAAATACCAAACAACAGCACAAGCCCAATTTCAATGTTCGGGGACGACGCCGCAGGAACATTCGCTATTGGTGCGCCTGCTGGAATACGGTCAGTTATCCTTGATATGGGGTCAAGTAATGCATTGTGGCGATCCAATAGCGACGGAACAGTGCAGACGATCAACTGCACCAATCTAATCAGCACTGATTTCCGCGCAGGTTATGGCGGTAATCCAGAAACAAACGCAAATACAAGCGCAACTAAGAATCTCTATTTTCAAGACAACTACACCAACCTGCAAGACGCTTCCGGATTGGCAACGATTTGCGATAGCGACTTCACGGCAGACGATACGGATACATCATCCGGAGCCGCCTCAACTGTTGCAATGCAAGTTTTCTACGGCACAGGCACAGGCCACACAGCGCCAGCGTATCGTGGTCCTTGGACATACCGCATTCGTAAGTACGGTTATGACGAGCAAGAAGGGGCGATTGCACAGGTAGATTACTCGTTAGGAACAGCGGGTACTGCAAAGAACGTAGCATTCGGTGGTGCAATACTTCAAATCGCTCGCGCATCACTAACTGGCACAGCAGCAACGCAACTAGCACTCGCGGGCATCACCGTTACAGATCACGGTGCATCTCCGGTTACTTGGAACAGCAAAGCATGGTCAATCACTGTTGAGGTTGATCTTGCGACATACCCTGCAAGAACAGCAGCAGAGGTATTCAGGCACATCAAGGCTGGCATTGCATCGACTGCTACATTCAACGGAAAGGCCGGTCTGCTCTGGCACGTTCTGGTTGAAGAAGATGGCAGCAACTACGTCACTCAACGCGGTAAGTCGGGTGGTGCAGGAGCATCGTTAAAGGGTGTACGGGTCATAGATCAAGCTGGCAATCCCATGACCGGATTCACGGCGATGATCGCTGATGACGGTACGACTTACACGCCACCAACATTGGATGAGCGCGGCCTAGCATTCACCGGATTGATAGCAGGTTCTCAGGTCAAGGTGTTTGAAACAACCACCACGACAGAACTGTTCAGCGATACCAACTCGGCAACATCCGAGACATGGAGCGAGGCGGCATCCGGCTCACGCACAGTCGATTACACGATCATGAAGGCCGGCTATTTACCACTCCGTGTAACAGGTGTGGTGGTCACAGGTGCGGTATCCGGTGGGGTGGTTACGACTCCCATCCAGCAGGTCGTTGATCGCACCTATGTTGCATCGAGTGGCCTGACCTACACGACCAACTGCACGATCACAGTCGGGACAAAGATCGTCACATGGAGCGTGGCGACTACCGTTCAGAACCTGTATTCATTCCTGATTGAATCATGGATCGCGCAAGCATCCTTGAAGAACACGGCGTTCCCATTCTCAAGTAACGGTCCTTCCTCGATCACCTTCGGAAGCGGATGGGAGGCGCGTGGATTCACCACAGCAGGAACGGGCATCAGTAACACTTCACTGTCTCTGTTATTCCGCGACGGCCTGCGGTATGTTGATACGGGTGGAACAGCGACAGCGATCTGGGCAGCGATCCTGACCTCTGGTGTGCCTTCCGGTGCGCGTGTTCGGTATCAGCAGTCTGATGCAGGAACGACAGTTGACGCCGTTATTTCATCTGGTGACATGGATGAACTGGTACAGGTATATGGCGGTGCAAGTCATGGCAACTTCGATTATCGCGGCTACCTCGTCCTGAAGGTTCAGGAGATGGGCTACGACCAAGCAGAGGCTAACGTAGTCACAACCTACGGCAACCTTGAGGATCAACTCTACGTCGTCGGCCTTGCTCCTACCGCGAACGGGGTGGCGACAGGTGATCCTTCGTTGGCTACCGCACCGACAATCACGCAAGGAACTTACACGGAAGACGGCAAGACGTTCAGCGTCAAGATCGTCGATGGTGCAACGGCTAACACCGGGACTGGAATCCTGCGCTGGCTGCGGTACTGGTTTGAAACGGGTGGGGCATTCCAGTCAGAGGATGCCTTCAACTGGCATGATCTGGTACGCACCAACGGCACGAAGTTCAAGACCGTCAATGGCGTCGTTTATGGAACGGCAACGACCAAGGGTGTGCTGGTCTATCAGAACGACGGAACCACGCTGCATCCTGACTTCGACCTCTTCACTGCTGACAACGGGACGACTTACGCGCCGCCTCCTGCTGCCACGGTATCGCTGTCAGGACTGACGTCAGGCTCTAGGGTGCAATTGTATGACACGACCAACAGCGTCGAACTCTACAACGCAGTGGTTGGTGCGACCACCCTTGTCTATTCCGAAACTTACTCGGTAGATAGGGCGATCAGGCTGCGGGTGTCCTACGTTAGCGGAACCAGTGCCAAGAACTTCATTGAGGCGAGTATCGGTAGCATCACTTCTACCGCGCCGGATGTGGCGTATATCGTCAGCCAAACCAACGACACCACCTACAACAGCAACGCCATTGACGGCCCCAGCATCTACGCTACGTCAGGCATCACCTTCACCGACGCTGCCACGGACCTAGTGAATTGCAACATAGGTGGTGGTTCAGTGACCTACCCGACCATCTACGCTTGCTTCGTCTATTGGAACTTCACGGCAACGGGTATCGCCAACGACTTCACCTACGTCGATGCACCCGACACGGCCAATTACTTGTTCAGCGGGATGAAGATCCGCAACACATCTGCTACTGATCTGATGGTGACGGGTGGATATGGGCGTGATTCAACGAGTGGATTGAGCAAGGACATTGTTGATACTGCTGGCTCGACGGGCAATATCTTCCTAGCACCAGATCACGTCGTAGCCTACCAGACGACTGGAACCTACGCGATTACCGGGGATATATCGACGGTCTTGACTGCCGTCAGTAATGTTCCATCCGCCACCCTCGTCGCCGCACAGACGACGCCGATTCATGCTGACATCAGGAAGGTCAATAACGTCTCGCTCACGGGAACCGGCACACTTGCTGATCCTTGGGGTCCAGCGTGACAGGCTACTGGGTTGGTTGGGCCGCTGGTAGCTGGGGGGCAAGCTGGGGCGACATCCCCGTAGATGAGACTTGGAACACATCTCAAGGCGTTGCACGTAACCTTGCTAACAACATCAAGTGGGAGCCAGTCCACGATGCCGAGCAGGTGTTGTTTCCGCAGAAGTGCAGAACCCTGTGTGGAGAGGTGTCGTTCTCCGCTGATTCGACTGCAACGTTAACACTCCAGCGAGCCAACACCACTACAAGGGCGTTCTATGATTTCTCTGCGAATGGCTACGCCACCTTGGAGGCGGTCCGTGCAGCTACGGAGTATGGGCCTGTCGACGCTTGCGCTGATTCTGGCTGGTCCTTTGGTCCTCTTCTGTGCAGCACTACTTACAGCGAGGCGGAGGCGTTAGGAGGATGCGAGGTTGAACTACATGGTGTAGCTGCATACACCACAACCAAAAACAATCTGCATGCACAAGGTGTTGCCAATCCGTCTGACGAGGAAATGGTTGTTTTGGTTACGCAGCTCTTGACAAGGCGAAAACAAGCCGGTATAAGGCAGCAATGGAAATAAAGCACATCCACGAGGTTGCCCTCCGACTCCGAAACGAACCGCAACTCGCGCCGTTTAAGGGGTGGCTGGAGGCTGAGCGTGAGAAAACCCGAGATCACCTCGAAGATGCCGACGACCGCGTAGTAAAAATACTACAAGGCGAGGCACGGATGTTGACAAGGATTTTGAATTTGATCGAGGATGCCCCAAGCGTCCTTGACAAGAAGCGGGGCTAACGCCCTATTTACTACCCACAGACCGTAAAAGCGTAGCCATACCAATAGGCGGCAAAGCTCAGTCGGCGTGAAAGGAAAAGACCATATGTCTGCACTACCGAAAGTGATCCAAGACCAAGTTGACCAAGCTGATACTCTCCAGCAGCAGTTGTACCCGGTTGATACAGCGCCCGCAGAAGCGGAGCAGCCTGCGCCGGAGCCTGTAGCGGAGCAGCCGTCTAATGTCGTGGAACTTCCGAAACCGCAGGCCGCGCCGGAGCCTACTCCTCAGCCGGCCCGGGAAGAAACTGTTGATTACTGGAAATCCCGTTTTGACACGCTGCGTGGTAAGTTTGACGCAGAAGTGCCAACGCTACACCAGCAACTCAAAGAGCAAGCAGCCCAGCTTAACCAGCTCAAAGCCGCACTCGATGAGAAACAGAGCCAACCCGAGCCCAAGGATAAGCCGAAAGCGCACGAAAAGTTTGTTGAGGACTATGGCGGTGACATGGTTGAGATGGTTACGACTATTTCCACTAGCGTCGTCCGTGATGCTGTAGCGCAAGAAATTGCCTCGCTCCGCAAGGAGTTTGGCGCCATGCAGGACCAAGTAGGATTCGTGTCCGAGCAGGTTGTTATGTCTGAATCCGATAAGTTCTGGACGGGGGTTATGGCCCTAGTCCCTGAATGGAAGCAGATTGATAACGACCCTAGCTGGGTCGAGTGGTTGAATTCAACCCCCGAATTTGGCGAGGACACATACCGCGAAATGGCTGGGAAGGCTATTCAGAAGCGCAATGCGCAGAAGATCGCCGCCCTTGTCAAGAAGTGGAAGTCCGATACTGGTGTGCCGGCGGCTACAGTTAAACAAGCACAGGTCCAAGACGAGCTTCAACGACAGGTTACCCCAAGTGCCTCGCGGGCCAGTACCCCGGTTAACCCCGGAGAGCGTATCTGGTCAGCGGAAGATTTCTCAGCAGCATACGACGTTCGCAACGTGAAACGGTTGGGCGCGCAAGAGGCCTCTAGGCTTGTTGCAGAAGCTGACCGAGCGGCTGCGGAAGGTCGCGTGCGTTGGTAATCGGGCGTAAGGGGACATTCATGCTTACATTTTTATTTAGGAGCTTCACATGGCTACCGTAACCTCTGGTGTTGTTACCCCGGTTGGTGGTGCGTTTGCAACAAGCACCGCTTATTCCGGCACTTTTATCCCGACCCTCTGGTCGGCCAAGATGCAGCAGAAGTTCTACACTGCTACCGTCTTCTCTGAAATCGCCAATACCGACTGGTCCGGCGAACTGAAGGGTATGGGCGACAAGGTCATCATCAACTCCGTACCTACGCTCACCGTCAACAAGTATGTTGTCGGCCAAGGCCTGACGTACGAGGTCCCGACCCCGTCCACCATCGAGCTGACGATTGACCAAGGTCTCTATTTCGCGTTCCAAGTGAACGACGTTCTGGAGTATCAGGCCAAGCCGAATCTGATGAGCACGTTCTCTGACGACGCAGGCATGCAGATGAAGATCAAGGTTGATTCGACCTGCTTGTTCAATCTGTCTCTGAACTCGTCATACGGCACTCCCGCTACTGGTAACTCCGGCGCCACCGCCGGCACCAAGTCAGGCGCCTACAACCTCGGCACGAACACCGCTCCGGTTACCCTGACGGGCTCCAACGTCCTGTCGATGCTCACCAGCTTCTCCGGTGTTCTCGATGAACAGAACGTTCCTGAGACTGACCGTTTCCTGATTATCGACCCCTACACCCGCAACCTGCTCATGCAGTCGAATCTGGCTCAGGCGCAGTTTATGGGAGACAGCCAGTCGATGGTTCGTAACGGCAAGATCGGTATGATCGACCGCTTCACGACCTACGTCTCGAACAACCTGCCGAAAGGCGCAGCCGCCGCTGCCATGACCTCTGGTGATGGTTCGGAAACGACCGGTGCTACACATACCGCCGCTCGTCGTCTGCTGGTTGCTGGCCACAAGTCGGCATTCACGTTCGCTTCGCAGATCACGAAGACTGAGCAAGTGCGTAATCCCTATGACTTCGGCGATTACATTCGGAGCCTCAACGTGTTCGGTTTCAAGGCTACCAAGCCCGAAGCCTTCGCAATCGCCTACG
>CAZDHC010000154.1:0-6682 GCA_964505225.1 uncultured Bdellovibrio sp.
GCACGCGGTTTGGACCGACATTTTAGCTCACTAAGTTTTTGAAAATTAAGCTAGTGTTCTTCTTCGGAACGAGCAGATACAAAAGATCGAATCTCTCGTTTTTGCTCAAATTTTAGATTTTGAAAAAGACATCCAACGGTAAAATGCCCTGGTATTTGTGACTCGGCCGAATTTTTCAATTCTGCTCGCACACAAACAAAACTTCCGCCAGGAATTTGAAAACTAATGACGACCTCTTGGCCCAAAGTGAAATCATGCCCTAAATTGAAGGCGATTCCGCCCTCACCGATCTCAACACCCGAACCTACAAAATACTCTCCAGCACATAAGCAGCCCACTGCACGAAAGAAGTTACGTCTTGGAAATTTTCTTTTGAAAGATTCGACTCTTTGACTCATACATTGATATCGGAATTTCAGAATAATCTATAAACGAGACTTTTTTCTTGCGACCAACGTCTAGGCGACTGTTTTAGCTTCAACGATCTCAGCTCTATCGTTAAAATAACGACCATATGAAAAAAATCACCTTATTCTCGATTCTGCTTTTTTCTTTTCAACTATTTCCTTTGTCCTCTTTTGGCGAACCAACTTCAGTCAAACTTTTCACCGAAGATTCTCCACCTCACAATATGTTTGCGGCTGATGGAAAAACTATCATTGGAATTAATGCTGACAAAGTTTTTGAAATCATGAAGCGAGCAAAAATTCCCTACACGGTTGAACTGACACCTTGGGCAAGGGCCTACAACAATGCACTAACCGAAGTGGATTCTTGTGTCTTCACGGCAAGCCGCACAGAAGAACGCGAATCTTTGTTCACTTGGGTTGGCCCCCTTTCATTTTCTGAATGGGCAATTTATGGCTTAAAAGAAACTAAGAACAAACCAAAAAAACTAGAAGACCTAAAAGACGCCAAAATCGGAACTTACAATCAAGATGCAGTTGAACAATACTTAAAAAGCCAAGGTTACAACATTCAGTCCGTGAGCAACGATTCATCTAATCCTGAAAAATTAATCAATGGTCGATTTGATTTTTGGGCTTCGGGAAAATTTGGTGCTGATCAAATCTTGAAAAAGAAGGGCTATGAAAGACAAATTGTTCAACTTTTCACCTTTAAGAAAAGTTTTCTGTATATGGCCTGCAATAAAAACTTGGATCCATCGCTTTTAAAGAAAATGGAAGCCGCCATGAGATCGATTACCAAAGATGGTTTTTCAAAAAAAATCGATCGAAAATACGAGGCGATGCCATAATCGGCGTGGGAAAAAACTAGAAAAGCCGAGCGCCTTTTGAAAGATCTTTTCTTTGCGCATTCTGGGTAGCGCAAGCCTTAATGACTAAATTTTCAAGCCAAATATGGGCTGACACCGGAGATGACTTTAAAGCTCTATCGGTTTCCGCAAGCAAAAGAAGACAGCTTTCTAATTTTTTATCTGTCCATCTGCGCGCTTGTTCGACATAGTCTTGCAAATAATAACTTGGAACTTGAGCAAAGGTCGCAAGCTTTTGACCGTTTAATCCTTGCTGCATTCCACTTCGGATCAGCAAAAGAATTCGCATATGTCTGGCCACTAAAGAAACAATTCCAACTTCATTCTGACCTTGATCTAAAAGCTGAACTAAGTGAACCAAGGATTGAACCCGATCCCCTTCGCCCAGGCATTCGGTTAAATCAAAAACATTTTCTTCACGCTTTTTAGAAACACATTGAGCCACATCTTCTAAATCAACATGAGTTCGCTCACCGATAAAATCTTTCAACTTCACAATTTCAGATTCAATTTCAGTCAACTGATTGCCAACCAAACGGTGCACCAACTGGATGCCCTCGTCGCTGATCGTCAGACCATGCCCCTTGCAAATGTGGCGAATCCAACCCGGAATTTGATTTTCATAGGGCTTTTTAAATTCAACATAAACCGACTGTTCTTGAAGTCTTTTAAAAAACTTCTTTCGCTTGTCGATCTTTCCACCAACTAAAATAAAAACGGTGCTATCCACCGGAGTTTCAATCAAAGGCTCAAGCGCTGTCCACTCTTTGTCAGTTAAGTCTTGAACTTCCCGTAAAATCACGACTCGGCGAGATGCCATCATCGGCAAAGTTTCAACTTCGTCACGAACCTGAGAAACATCGGCATCACTGGCGTAATAAGACGAGTAATTGAAATCCGCAGCGCCATCATGAAGGGCACAAACTTTTAAATAATTCACAGCCTGAGAAATTAAATACGGCTCATCACCACAGAAAAAATAAAGAGGCTTGAAGCTTTGAGCTTCAAAATCTTTTTCAATCTGGGTGTAAAGTTGCTGTGACTCTAATTGCATTTAAAAATTTTCCGTCAAACGATCGTGAGCCTCAGACATCATATTGCCGGCTACGACCTCAATGTTTTGCCTTCTGGCTGAAAGATTGTAAAGTGGATTCACCGTGTTAACTCCGGTTGCAGTTACCTGCGGAGCCACATAAGTTCGCTCACCGTTAAACACACCCGTCCACAAAATTGATTTGTCCGAATTCCTTCGCAATACCAAGTTGACTTGAACTAGAATTTGATACTGAGAGGCCAAAATAGAGCCTGAACTTTGAGCACTTATACCACCGGCGGTATAAGTCACAGTCTCAATCGTTCCTTCAGCCACAACTTCGGCTTGACTGGCTTCGACCACTCGACCGATTCGGGCTCGTTCAAATTCTTGAATCAAAGCGTTGGTAAAGGCCACCTCAATGCTGGGCTCTTGTGATTTATTTTTAAAAATCGGAATAAATACCTGACGATAGCCCCCTGGCAAACTGCGATCGGGACTGCCCAGGTGATAGGCACAGCCTGTTGCGAAAACCGCAACAAACAACAGAGACAGGCTAAAAAAAGAGGGATACAATCTCTTCATGGGCATAGAATACAATGTTTTGGCGCCAGGTCCAGTGAATCTCCATCCAAGAGTCCAGGAAACTTTGGCTTTGCCAATGATCCACCATCGGACTCCCGAATTTGATCGCATCCTGTCGCAAGTTTTAAGTCGCTTGAAGTTGGTTTTTCAAACGGAACAACCGGTATTCGTTTTATCTTCCACCGGCTCCGGCGGCATGGAAGCCCTACTCGTCAACACTTTGGAAAAAGGCGACACCGTATTGGGCATTGATTCGGGAAAATTTGGTGAACGTTGGTGCGAAATGGTGGAAACCTTTGGCGGCAAACTGGATCGCATGAAAATCGACTGGGGAAAAGCGGCTGATCCTGCTGCCGTGGAAAAGCATCTCAAAGAAAATCCCGAAACCAAGATCGTACTTTGCCAAGCCTGCGAAACATCATCAGGCGTGGTTCATCCAATTGAAAAAATCGGCGAAGTCATTTCAAAATTCCCAAATACTTTATTTTTAGTCGACGGCATCACCGCACTTGGCGCCATGCCTTTGAAAATGGATCAATGGCATATCGATGGCCTTGTCGGCGGCTCACAAAAAGCCTTTATGTTGCCAACTGGATTGACATTGTTTTCGTTTTCAAAAAAGGCTTGGGCCAAGATCGAAAAAAATCCGATGCCACGATTTTATTTTGACGTCCGCAAAGAAAAAAAAGCGAATGAAAAAGGCGAAACCTTTTTTAGCTCTAACGTGACCCTCATTCGCGCTTTAAATGTCGTCTTAGATTTAATTTTTGAAAAAGGATTAGATCAGCTATTTGCTGAAATTGAGAAACGCGCCCATTTTACCAGACACTTCGGACAGAAAATGGGACTTCACTTGTATGCAAAAAGCCCCTCATCTTCACTGACGGCCCTTTTGCTACCAAATAATATCGACAGCCAAAAAATTCGCACTCAGCTAGAAGAAAAATTTCAAATCACGGTTATGGGTGGACAAGATCAAGCCAAGGGTAAGATTTTGCGTATTGGCCACATGGGCTACATTCAACCAAAACAGATGATCACACTGATGATGAAATTAGGCGAGGTTTTAAATCAGGCCGACAATTCAATTTGCAGCCCGGCCCAAATGAAATCACTAGAAACTGAAATGCAAACTTTTTGGAGCCAATCCTAAATAAGGCTAAGATTAAAATGAGTACTGACAGAAAAAAGATTCTCATCACTGATCGTTTCTCTCAGGAAGCTTACCTCACTTTAAGTCAGCAACCTTTTTTTGAAGTCGAGAAAACTCCTTCTCCCCAGCTGCACAACACAGATTTATCTAAAGTCGCAGGCCTTGCCATTCGCAGCCGCACCATCATTGATGAAGACGTTTTCTTAAGAGCTAAAAACTTGCAAGTCATCGTGACCGCCACCAGTGGCTTTGATCACATCGATTTAGCGGCCGCCGAAAAATGGGGCGTCACCGTCATGTTCACCCCCGAGGCCAACATTGAAAGCGCCTCGCAACTGACCTGGGCACTGAATTTGGCTTGCGCCAGCAAAATCACAGCTGCAAAGACAATGATGACGACTGGCGATTGGAATCGCGAGGCCCTAACCGGAATCGAGCTGAATAAAAAGACCTATGGAATTGTGGGACTTGGTCGCATTGGTAAAAAAGTTGCCGAGATCGCCCATGCCTTTGGCATGAATGTGGTAGCCTATGATCCATATTGCGATGAAGCCACTTTTAAACATGCTGGCGTAGATCGCGTCAGCTATGAGGAAATTTTAAAAACTTCTGACATCCTAAGCTTCCATGTGCCAAAGACCTCGGAGACTTTGCACATGCTTGGTCGACCCCAATTTGAATACATTCATAGAGGCATTATTTTGACCAACACCAGCCGCGGCTCAGTCATTAACGAAGTCGACCTTTGCGAAGCTCTTGATAATAATCTTATCGCCGCCGTGGGTTTAGATGTATTCGAGAAAGAGCCCCTGCCAAAATCTTCCAAACTACTTCAATACCCCAATGTGGTGCTAACTCCCCATTGTGGTGCCAACACCACCGATGCTTTTGCCAAAGCCAGCGAGCAAGCTGCCTTAAAGTTAATCCGATTTTTCCAAGATTCATCGACCTCAGACACACTGCCCCCTAAAGCCCCATGGTACGGCGCAGTTCCGACCTGGAAGAATTTAGAATAGCCTTCCATTTTCTTGTCAATTCTCGCCTTGCCCGCTACATTTCCTGCTTCTAAAAAACTATTCTTCTAATATTTAAATTTAGATTGGGGAATTGCATGTCAGGAATCGTGGTCGTAGGCGCTCAATGGGGCGACGAAGGAAAAGGTAAAGTAGTTGATGTGTTCGCAGCAAAAGCGGACATGGTTGTTCGCTACCAAGGCGGAGCCAACGCGGGCCACACCCTAGTTGTCAACGGCACCAAGACGGTCCTTCACCTAATCCCTTCAGGAATTTTACACCCCGAAACCACTTGCGTGATCGCACCGGGTGTTGTTTTAGATCCAGAAGGTGTTGCAAATGAAATTTCAAAATTAAAAGCAAACAACTACTTACAAAATCCAAAGCAGCTTTTGATCTCGGACTCATGCACGATGATTTTGCCTTACCATAAAGCCCTAGATGCCGCCCGAGAAAAGTCTTTATCGGATCAAAAAATCGGCACCACTGGCAAAGGCATCGGCCCAGCTTACGAAGACCGCGCCTCTCGCCGTGCTTTGGTTTTTGGTGACCTTTTTGACAAAGATATTTTACGCAGCCGACTGGAACTTTCTTTATCAGAAAAAAATGCACTTCTTGAAAAAGTTTACGGTGAAAAAGGTTTTGATATCGACGAGCTTTACAAAAATCTTTTAAAGCTTGCGGACGTATTAGCACCGTATCGCTGCAAAGATGTTTCTTCGATCATCCACAAGCAACTTAAGAACAACCGCCGCGTCCTGTTTGAAGGCGCTCAGGGGACTTTGTTGGACCTTCTTCATGGCACCTATCCATATGTGACCTCTAGCTCTACCATTGCAGGTTCTGCTTGCATTGGCTCAGGAGTTGGTCCAACAGCCATCAATCAAGTGTTGGGCATTTTTAAGGCCTACACGACCCGCGTCGGCAGTGGCCCTTTTCCAACTGAACTAAAAGACGAAGTTGGCGAAAGAATTCAAAAAGAAGGTCATGAGTTTGGTTCGACCACAGGAAGACCTCGCCGTTGTGGCTGGTTGGATCTAGTGGCTTTGAAATACGCGATTCGCTTAAGCGGAATCACAAATTTGGCATTAATGAAATTAGATATCTTAACTGGGTTTGATAAAATCGGAGTTTGCACTGGTTACAAAATCAATGGCGAGCTTTTGACCGAATTTCCGACATCAGCTTACGAGTTGGAAAAAATCGAGCCTGTATTTGAGTATATGCCTGGCTGGAAAGAAGATTTGAGCCGAATCACGGCTCTTAAAGACCTTCCAAGAGCTGCCCATAACTACATTGATTTCATCGGAAACCAGATTGGAACCCCGATTGATGTCATTTCTGTAGGGCCTGGCCGCGAACAGACATTGTGGGTTAAACCACTATTTGCATAAGTTTTGAGCTGTTTCTGGCGTTTTTGCTCTGCTTAAGAGCAAATACAGTCCAAGTTGATGGCCGACGAAAAGAGTTTCATTAATTCTTTAAAATCGGGTTGACTAAAAGACCAAAATCCCAGAAATTGCTGCTTCGGTTTTTTAAAGTGGTTCGCTAGCTCAGCTGGTAGAGCACTTCACTTTTAATGAAGGGGTCGATGGTTCGAATCCATCGCGAGCCACCATTTT
>CAZDHC010000155.1:0-6525 GCA_964505225.1 uncultured Bdellovibrio sp.
TTACCCATTGCGGTCTTGTCTGCCTCTTGCCAGCGTTGCGAGATAGCGAAAATATCAATTCCGCGCTTCAAGCCCCGTCGCAGCAATATCCCCCAATTACCCGGCGCTTTGCTTGGCGTGGTCACATCGGCCAATTCTTCCGCAATGGCCACTAGCGCCCCGACATAGCGCCCGGCGTACATGACGCACCCGGCCCAGAAGTCGAACTCCTCCGCCAGCTTTCCTCCTGCGACATAGGCCAACTTCAGCGGCCCCGGCTTTTGCATGGCGGCAAGGTATTCGCGCCGTGACGTGATGCGCTGATACCCCGGCAATGCTGACCATTGATCCTCTGGATCCCATGCCAGAATCCTCGGCGCGCGCTTTACCTGCTGGCGTACCCATGCGGTTTTCCCTGAGCGTGACGCTCCCCCCACGACATAAAGCCGCCCGTCATTGGTTTGCATCGCTCGCCACTTCCATCGGTATCGGTGCGCCGATAATCACGGTTTTTTGATTTACCGTTCCATCGTCGGCAATGCTTTGCGCTGGCTGCGCCGTGGCTTGGTGGCTGACTTTTTTGACGGCTGGCTTGCGTGCGGCAATGTCGGCCTGAATTCCGCTATAAGTTGCTATTGCCAACGGCCCACAGACAATTAGCGCGGTAATTTCTTCGCTATATTCTCCCATTACCCCACCCTGAAGCCATCCATGTTTATTACATAAAGCTGCCAGCGATTGCGCTGCTGCTGATGTTGTTTCCTCTGTGTAGATCGTGCGCAGGCTGGGGAACATCGGCCCGGTAATGGCGATAAATGCGTTTGCCATTCCGGCTATTTCCTGCGCCAAGTCTGGCCTGTTTGCTTCGGCTTCGGCGGCAATGGCTTCCGGTGATCCCGGCACTATCGGCGCTCCGCTGGCTGATTGCTCCAATGCGGCCAAATCGGCCAACTGCTCCGCGCTCATGGCGGCGGCTTCTTTGGCGGCGCTCATGCTGCACCCCACATGATGTCCAGTAGTGCGTTACCTGTTTTAGCCGGCTTTTGCTTCGGCAACACGCCCGGCTTTTCGATTGGCGCATGGCGTGGCGCTGGCGGCGCCTCTGTCTTGACTTCTTCCACTGGCTCTGCTGGCTTTGGCGCTTGCTTTTCCGCTGGCTTTGGTTTGTCCTGGCTGACTTCCACCTCGCCAATTTGCTTTACCTGTGGATGCCGCTTGTAAAACGCTCGCACCCTCGGCAAGCTGCCACCAATGCGCATCTGAAAACCGCACTCTTCGCAGAATCCAAACGGCTGATTATTCCGATCTGGCGTGACGCGCACGCCATCGGCAAAACCGCAACATGGGCACGACATACGCCCGAGAATTTCCTTGCTCATTGCTACCCCTTTATTTTTGGTTTTATGGGATGCGGGTGCTATTTTCAGCCGGCCCCGCGCGGCCTAATCCACTACGGCTTACTGTCTGATTCGATTTTCGCCGCCATATCGCACAGCAATGCCACTACTTGCTTGATGATCTCGATTGACTCCTGCCCTGCCGCCATCGTTAGCGAGAATCGGAGCTTCTCCGCCCGGTATTTCAGGGCCAGCGCCCTCTCTGTGAAAGTCATTTTCTATCCCCTGCGTACAGTTATTGACACCAGTCCAAGGCGCCGATGAAACCGGCGCAACCCCAACACCTAAAACCCCTGTGCTACCGCTTTTGCCTCGCCTGATTTCCCATGAATAAATCCGCGAAACATGCACCCTATATGCCAGCACATCGCGCACCCCGTAGCAGGTAGCGGCGGCTGGCTCCTCATAGCAATTACGCGCTTCAACTTGCGCCCATTGCGTGGCATCCCACTTGCTGCCCTTGTCGGTATAGGCGGCACGCAGGCGCAGGTTTTTTCGCTCCACCATCGCGCCGCCCTGAATGCGCGTGTATTCCGCCCAATACACCCCGGCCCCCTCTGGACGTGATCCCGGCGCGCGATTGATGCCGCCCGTATCGGCGGCGGTAATGGCCTGTTGTAGCGTTTTGCTCTGATCGTCGGCCACTTCCATGCGGCGCAATTCGCGCCACACACCAACCGGCGCCCCGCCGATCTGCTGAAACTGGCGAATCCCCCATGTACTGGCCCATGCTTCCACGCGCGGCGCCGTGACAATGGCATCTTTCCCAGCTTCAAAATCCTCTTGCACCTGATAGCCGTCAATGTTTTTGCTGACGTACTTGGCGATATATCCGACGGCGCTACCCTTGGCCCAATCAATGGCCTCGAACTCCACCCGGCGCTTTTTTGCTCCGGCTTCGCTGGCATCCATGCGCAGAAAATAGCGGCGCACGATCGCGCGGAATCGCGGCACCATGCGGCGCCCCTTGCTGAACCATTCCGGCATGAAAAACAGGCAGTGCCAATGCGGCGTGCCATCGTGGTGCGGCTCGGCAATCCTGAACCCGTAAATTCTGACGCCATAGCGTGCCAAGGCCGAACGGCACAGCGACCATACCTTGCCCAGATACTGGCTCGCCTGCTTTGGCGTGCTGCCGTTGAATTTCGGATTGTCGATAACGTGACCGCTTGCCGTGGTTTTTTTCGGGTGAAATTTGCTTGGCGTGGTGAGCGTGACGAACTCAGCCACATGTCCGCACCCCTTCGCTACTACCTCAAATCCGCCGATGCGCGTCATCAACTCCCCGCGCCTGATTCTCGGGTTGCTGTTGCACTTCTCGACCAACTGCGAAAGGTTGTAAATCTCGCCCGTGGTGAGATTTACCGCTTCGGTGCTTTCCAGCGTTTTAGCGTTGCGTTGCTTTTGCTTCTGGCGGCGCTGTATCGTGGCGTTGCTGGCGTAGATTTCCCCCTTGCGATGCACTAAGCCTAGCCGTATCGCTTCCCCTTCCAGCAAGCGGCCTTGCTCGGTGCGCAGCTTGCGGCGCCACCAGATAGCGTTAGTCATACGGCGAATTGCGCCTGTATCGGTAACGGTAACGGGCGGCTGATTGATGCCATAGCCGGCACAGTAGCGCGCCAAGCGCTCCCGGTAGCCTGTAACGGTAAGCGGAACCGGCCCATCGGCCAGATTCATCGCTTCGCGTGCGCACTTTTCCGCCAAGGCGCAGATTTCCGCGTCATCGGCATCAATCGGAATTCGCAGGCCTTCCATGCGCTCGGCCATGTCGAGCAACCATGAATTCGCCTCACGCGACCACACGCCTCCGCGCTTGTCGTGCCCCTTTAGTGCGCGACGCGCCCACGGTTGCGGCAAGGCAAGCAATCGGTCATCGCGCCAGCGAATCGGATCATGCGCACGAATCACAGACAAACCACCCACGCAACGATGCTATCGGCACCCAGCCAGAGCACAACCATCAATAGCATGGCGACATAATCAACCAGCAGAAAATTACGCATTGAACACCTCGCTGGCCTGCTCGCATGAGCGACGAAAGCGCGACAATTCCACGAACATGCTAGACCGCTGCGCATCGCTCAATTGCTGCCAGCTTTGCTCTCCAACCTCCGGCGATAAACCCGCTGCCCTTGCCAAAAAACGGCGGAAGCGTGGCGACATAGCCGCCCACTTCTCGGCTTTGGCCTGCTCAACCGGCGCGCGGAATTTCGCCACCAATGGCGATGAAAAGAACCTCTGCGCGGCCTGATTCATGGCAAAAGCCCCCGCTCTGCTAACTCGGCTGCACCCATCACTTCTGCGAAGTCATTACACGTGGCAATCAAGCGCTCGCCGCGCCATAGCTCATACAGCGTGCAACCTTCGATATAGACTTTTCCGCAGCGGTACGTTCCGCACTCGCTAGCCATGCCATGCGATCCAACACGGCGCCACGTCAGCACAAATTTCCCCTGAATGCTCTGCGCGCCTTCTCGGCTTCGATTGATAGGATTGCGGCGCCCTCCTCTTTGCCCATTGCCGCAAAGGCAAAGGCGGCACCTGATAGCCTCTCATGCAAGCCGAATAAGTCATTGAACGGCTTTAGCGCTTCGTCTTGCTTGACGAATATCGACGCAATGCGCTTTGCTTCGCGCACTTGCTGACTTTCCGCGCTATCGCTCATGCGCTGATGCCCCGGCGCACTGCACGGCGGATGTTTTCAACGTAAAGACTTTCCCACGGCGCCAAGCTGACCTCGTTTATTGCTCCATCTGTCCAGCCTTGCATATAGCTGTGACGCTCCGCGCCTTCTTCCCTGATCCACTTCAAAAACCGCATTGCTGTCCTGCTCATGTTTCGCCCCTGTCAAGGTTGTAGGTATCAGGGGCGGCGACCTTGACGAGATCGCCGCTTGCCTGACGGTGCGAAATGTAAAGCGCCACCATAACCGCGTCAAGTGTTCTTGACACCATTGCGCAATGTCAATTGGTGTCCTATGCTTGCATTAGCCACCCCCCGGCCTGATAGGAATTACTACATGACATCCGCGACTAATCGCCTCCTTGACGAGGCGAAGAAGGCACTTGACATAACATCTGACAATCAGCTTGCGGCGCACTTTGGCGTTACCCGCCAGCGCATTGCGCATTACCGATCAGGATTGACCGGATTGAGCGATGAACGGTGCCTAGAATTGGCGTGCATTTTGAAAGTCCCGCCCGAGGACGTGCTTATAGAAATTCAGGCCGAACGCGCCGCGAAGGCCGGAAAATCCGAGGTTTCCGCCGTTTTTGCTTCGGTGCTTCGCCGCATTAAGAGCGATCCGCAAGCCGCCCTATTCTCCCTATTCGCCGTGTCACTGTGGCTGTGTTTTGCTCCCCTCTTTTTTTCGCAAAACGACCTTTTTTATGGCGTGGGAATGGTCTCTTTTTATTTGTCGGATAATGCCAATTATGCGAAGTACACCGCACTCAACTCGCTAATTTTAGGGATGTTTTTATTCCGCTATCAGTGCAGAATCGCAGTCGCGTTTTGTCATAGTTTTGACTACACGCTGTCATTGTTTTTACTACACGATAAACATGGAAATTATTACAAAAAAACTCCCCTGTACCCCTCCGAAAACGTCCCGCCGGCGCGCTTTGCCGGCTCACTTGGCCATGCGTAAGCCGTCAAAAGCCACCCTCGACCGCGTGGCCAGCCTCGCCGCGTGGCCTGATCGCCCGAAAGGCCGCTGGCCAGCGAAGGCGCCTCACGATACCCCCTTGTTTAATTTCATGGCCGTGAGCGCTGATGACGTGCGCCTGTGGCTGACGACTTACGCGCCACACATTGACCCCGATGGCCACCGCGCCGCCGGCTACATCGTCGGCTATTCGATTGCCGAGAAAATATCCCGCGCCAAACAGGCCGGACGCTGGCCCCCTGTGGCTGGCTTCCGCGACTGAGCAACAAAAAGCCGGCACTAGGCCGGCTTTTCTCTTTCCCGCTTACGCGACGGCCACGACCCCGCGACCCGGAAAGCTTATTTGCTGCGCTTGAACTGGCCGTTGGCCTTGCGCGGCGGTGTTTTGCGTTTTTTCATGATTCCCTCGCGTGAAAGTTTTCAACGTGCGCACTCATCCTGACGTGCGCGGTTTTTGCATCACTGCGCGCCTCAACGGCGTGCTTCAGTGCCTCTTCAGCTAGCAGTATCGAGCGCGTCAAATCGCTCTTGATGCCTGCATAGACTCCTGCCGCACTGGATAGCGCTATGAATACTTGCAGGAGAAAATCTGGCGACATTACGCGGCCTTTTGCTCGGGCATGGCGACGGCGAGCGATGCGGTGAGCATGGCGACTACATCCAGCACGGCGCCCCATTGCGGCGCAAAGACCTTGACCAACTGTGCCAGCGCGCTAATGCCTGCATGCGTGCTGGGTTCTTTGATGCGACTGATTACGGTGTTCATGGGTTTTTCCCTTCTTCTAGTTTTGCCAGAATTGGCGGATTCGTTCGCCGGCATCGAGCGCGAGCTTTTCCAGTGCGAGATATGCCCCGGCGACTACCCCGACATTGCTTCCGCTGACCGGTGACACCTGTGCGGCGGCTTGAATGGGCGAATTGACGACTGGCACAATCACGGCGTCATACGCTGATTTGCGCAGATCCGCGAGCGACGGCATGGCTGGCACCTTGGCGCCCATGCCATCAATTGATCGCTTAATCATGACTCCCGCGACCACGACGGCGGCGCCGATGGCGGCGAGCTTGATTAGCTCGGCTTGCGCTTCCCCGGCGAGCCTCATGTCAGCTTGACGCCTTGAAAGTAATAGGCGCCTGACGGATCAATCACGGTGCCATCATTGAAGTAACGCCAGCCGGCCCCAGGTTGATCGCCGGTGGCGTTGGTGAATATCTCGCTGATGCCGAACTGCCCTTGCGGCTTGCCAAGCGTGACATTGCTCCCGCTCATGGCCGGCGTGGCGGTTTTTGTGACTTTATAGATCATGTAGAGCGCGACGCCAGCCAGGCCGACGGTTAATAGTTGGTCTAGTTTCATGTTAGGCGAGTCCTATATCAGCCATGATTTGCGAAAAGTAATTGCGGGTTTCCTGTGGCGCATTTGCAATGCCCTTTTTGCGCACATTGCCGACGCCCCAGTTGTAAGCGGCCAGCGCCCTATCC
>CAZDHC010000156.1:0-6441 GCA_964505225.1 uncultured Bdellovibrio sp.
CTTCATGCTCATCTTTCTTGACTCATTGCCTTATGCAGACAACCGGGAAGAACCCTAGTTTTCTTTACAACCTTGAAATTCAAAATAAATTCGGTCAGCATAGGCAATGAGTTTCAATTATTTTTCGATTCTATCGATATCGTTTCTATTCTTGTTGGGCCCGTTGGCCTTTGGTGACGAAGTTAAATTTCCAACTAAGTCTAAATTTGGTTGTCTTGAGCCCATTAAGGTCTCGTTGTTTGATTTTGGAAAACTATATTCAAAAGACAAAGATGCTGGAGTTGATAAAGATTTAGTTAAACTTCTTCAGGATGAAAGTGGCTGCCAGTTTGAAATTCAAGTAAAGCCTCGTGCGCGAATTTGGCTTGAATTGTCGGCTGGAGGAACCGATTTGGCGACGGCGGGGATTTCCAATCCCGAGCGGGAACAATATGGTTTTTTCGTTCCCTATGTGCGCAGTAAAAACGTTGTACTTATTGATAAAAAATTTAAAAAAGTAAACTCATTTGAGGAGTTTCAAAAAGCAGAAGGTCGAACCCGAGTTGGTGTGGTCAGGTCGTTCAAGCACGGCGAAAAAATCGATGCTTTTTTGGAAAGCGAAACAAAACTAGGTAAGGTCTCTGAATTTGTTTCGGTAGAAGATGTGGGGCAGGCTTTTGTTAAAGGCAGCATCCAAATGATGTTTGGGGCTTCTCTCGTTTATCCCAGTTTGTTAGAGCAACTAAAGCTGAAGGACCAAGTCGTTATCAAAGATTGGGAAACGACTGAAAATCTAGGTTGCTTTGTGTTTTCTAGAAAAAGATTTAATTCAGAACAGCTTTCCGAGTGGAAAAATTTGATTGAAAAGGTTCGCAAAAGCAAACAGTTTGCGGCAATTTTGAAAAAACATTTGAATGCTGATGAAATCAAAATAACTGTGATCAAGGACTAGTACGCGGATTTCCCTTTTGCAAACTTCGAATAAAATCGCCCTGCGGGCCAGTCAAAGTGTAAGTGGGATTTCGTTCTTTTAACAAGGCTTCTAGTTTGTTGGCATCTTCACCCAAGTGCATAGAGGCCGCCATCAACATCGTCGAAGTTCGGCCGATTCCGGCCAAGCAATGGACTGCGACGATCTCGTTTTTTTGCTTGGCCTGTTTTAAAATATCAGCCAAGACTAAAACCTGCTCACGCTTTGGAGCATTTAAATCTTCGATGCTGATGTGATGAGAATCAAAATGATCAGTGAGTTCTTCTTTTTGATTGTGATGTTCGGTCAGCGTGACGATTTGGCGAACACCCTTTGATTTCATAATTTGAATTTCTTCTTGAAGTCTTTTTTTGTTGAGCTGGATTTCGATATGACCGTTTGCAATTTGAAAGTCTTTGTAAATCTCAGTGCGGGCATTTAGCTTTTTTAAATTGTCGATTATTCCTTGATCTGTTTGCAGAGCAGTTAAGGCCTGTTGGCCAGAAGATTCCGTCAGGCCGTAAAATTTAAAAATTCTTGGAGCATAATGTGCCGTGTGGTCATAGAAATCTTGGAGCTTATAACTGCCGCAAGAATAGCGACCCAACCAACCTAGGATGACCCCTTCTTCAAAAGGATGATCAAACCAGTGAGCTTTGTTAAAGCCTGGACGGCCCATGCCTGCAATTTCATTATCTTTAAACCACCAAAATGCTTTCATGCCTCATGCATAGCTGAAGTTCTTTTCGAGGTAAATAATTGATTTTTTAAACGTTCAATTTTTTCTTAATATGGCTCAGGTTTTCAGGGGAGGTGCGAACTTTTAATGTTACGCCGTTGCCGTCATAACTTTCTGAAAGGACACGCATCTTGGCGCGAATTTCGCCGATGATACCTTGAGTTGTGTAGGGAATAAAAAGATCTTCATCGACCATATGGCTCTCGAAATAGCTCATGATTTTGTCGCGAAGCATTTTTAAGTCATCTTTATTTCTGGTTGAAATCGAAATCGCTTCTGGATATTCGGCTTTTAAACTTTCGATTTGCTCAGTTGTAAGGCGATCTCGTTTATTTAAAATTAGAAGATGAGGGACCTCTGTGGCGCCAACTTCTTTTAACACGGATTGGGTGACTTCAAGTTGTGAACGAAAGCTGGGATCAGACGAATCGACAACAAACAATAGCAGCGAAGCATGAAGGGCTTCATCCAAGGTTGATTTAAAAGAAGCCACCAAGTCATGGGGCAATTTTTTAATAAAGCCGACGGTGTCAGACATTAAAACTTTTGGGCGAGTCTCGGGATAAATAGGGCGGATGGTGGTGTCTAAGGTCGCAAACAATTTATCAGCGACCAAAACTTCACTGCCAGTCATGGCTCGCATCAAAGAAGATTTTCCGGCGTTGGTGTAACCCACCAAGGCCACACTGATTTCTTGCTCTCGTCGGGCTCTGCGAACTTGATGTTCATTTCCTATGGCTGCAAGTTCTGTTTTTAGTTCTTTAATGCGATCGCGAATTTTTCGTTTATCAAGCTCTAAAGAAGTTTCACCAGCGCCTTTGCCGCCAACGCCTCCGCCACCGCGGTCTTCGCCGCCACCAGTTTCCCTAAGTCTTGGGGCTACGTATGTCAGACGAGCAATTTCCACTTGCAGTCTGGCTGCCTTCGTTTTTGCGTGTCGGCTAAAAATTTCGATGATCACACCGGTTCGATCTAAAACTGTGACGCCGGTGGCACTTTCAAGATTTCGAAGTTGAGATGGAGAAAGATCACAATCGGCAATAACGATCTGAGCGGTTTTGTGATTTTCAATAGCGACAGCTGAAGTTTCGGTCTCTTCATTTGCGACTTGGTCATCATCTTCGACTGACTCGTCATCTAAATCTTCAGGTTGATTTTTTTCGTTTTCTTCATCGGCCCATTTTTGAGCAGCTTTTGAAAGTTTGTGTTCGACCATGGCTGCGACTTTGCCAGTTCCGCCGGTCCAATGGGCCAATTCCTGTAATTTTCCATCGCCAAGGAGGGCGGTTGATCGTTGGGACCCTCGCTTTTGGGTCACTTGACCTACAACATTGTAACCTAATGTTGTTACAAGGCGAGTCAACTCGGCCAACGAATTGTTGAGTTCTTCAATGGTCATCTTTGGAAGTTGAATTCCGATTAAAACTGCATTTTGAACTTTATCTTGGGGTCTTTGGCTTGGGGATTGGCTCATGGGCGGCAGTCTCGCATTTTATTTGTGATAAGGGAACCGATTTTGCCGGATACAAAAAATGGAGGCTGTCGACAAACGTCTAGACCGCTTTTGAAATACAAGATCTTGATTATCAATAAGTCATAATTTTGCCACAATAGCATCTAGTTAGGTTTGAGCGATCAAAGCTAGCAATGAAAGCTATAGTTGCGACTGTTTCCTGGAGGTCAGTGTGATTCTTTTAACAGATGTTGAGTCCGTATTAAATTTACAGCTATTTCGAGGAATTTTCGCACGAGGAGTCCCGCTTCGTATTGTCGTGGCAGATCGAAACAAGGTTCCAGCTGACGTCGCCCAAAACATCAGTATTGTCGAAGGTTCATTTCATTATGCCAACTGGGGCGCTGAATACTTTCAGGATGTTAAAACATTAATATACCCCGCATTTCGTGGTGCGGACGCTTATCAAAAAGAATTTCAAATGTTGTCGACAGCAAAAAAGTTCGGCGTCGAAAAAGTCATTCGATTCTGTGAGCTAAATTTGGGAAATTTTAATGGCTCTCAATGGATGAACACACCTATTGAATCGGATATTGGACAATTTGGCTTTCAGATCACGATGATTAAAACTAATGTTTTGATGCAAACGATTTTACCATTTGCTTCGGATATTCGCGAAAAATCTTTGTTCCAGTCCTCAAGCAACAATCAGCCAATCGCTTTTGTGGATGTTGGCAACGTTGCCGCCGCAATTTTAAATATCATGATACAAAATGATTGGGGCAAACAATATATTTTCACCGGAACCAAAGCCTATACGTATTTTGAAGTGGCTCATAAAATTGGGACATTATTGGGATACACGGTTGGCTATCAGGATATTCCAAAAGATTTGATCATCAATGCCTTGTCGCAATATCCAATTCCTGAAAATCAGATGGCAGAAATTGAAATCGCAATCGATTTTATTTCTAGTGGTGCAGCTTCTTATGTTTCCAATGATTTATTGACGGCAGGAATAGATCCGACCTCATTTGATTCGTTTTTGGAAAAGGCAGTTCCTTTATTTAAGAAGCCTTGATTTTCCTTAAACAGAAAATTCGACCGTCGCTTAAGTGAACCAGGAAAAATTGAGATTTTGGGTCAAAAACGACTTCCGATACAATTCGATCAGGCAATTGAAAATGTCCACGCAAAGTCATGCTCAAAGGATTGACCTCCATCAGCTGACCCGCATTGTTGCCAAAAAAAATCGAACTGCCTACAAATGTTGGGGCTGAAAATATTCTGGAACGAGTTTTGGTTTTGCTATCCAAAATGTTTTTTTCGATATCGAAATTATACAGACACTTATCGGTGCTAGTGACGAGAAGTCTTTTCTCGACAATCAGCGGTGAAGCATAGTTTCCGGTGATGGATTTCTGGACTGCAATTTCTTTCAGTTGGTCCAATTGAAAAACGTGGGTTGTACCGGCCATAGTGCTGACAGCAAAAAGATTTCGTTTTGGATCCAAAAATCCTTTCTGCTTCACTTCGCCGGCCAAGGGAAACCGATGCAGTTCTTTTCCGGTTTCGGCATCCAAAATAATAAAGAAGTGATCGTTGGTGCCAAAGGCAAGCCAATTTAAATTAGGAATGTAAGTCGGGGTCGCATGTTGATATTTTGGCAAATAAGTCAGCCAAATTGTTTTTCCAGTTTCGGCATCGACACATGCAATTCCCCCTTGTCTGCCGGGGATTTCGAACTCTAAGCCGACAAAGGCTCTGCCATTTTTTTCATCCACCTCTGCTGATGAACCAATGTATTCGGCCAAAGGCATCCGCCATTTTTCAACGCCAGTTTTTGTTTCCAAACAAGCAAGGTCACCGTTGTAGCCACCAATTAAAATTTGATCCTTATACTTTGCGGGTGTCGCTGAAATTTGCTTTGGATTTGTGGATCGAAGTGAATAGCTCCAAATCAGTTCCCCGCTTGAAAGCTTTAAGGCGTGAACGTTTCCAGTTGAAGGTGCAAAAAGAACTAAATCATCAATCACGGTTGGGTTGCTACGTGAAAAAATATTGAATAAATCCGCTTTGCCAGGACTTTTAAATTGCCACTGAATTTCAAAGTTGGTGGTGTTTTTTAAGGGGCGAGTAGGGCCCTTGATTTCAAATTTATCAAACTCGGACAGGCGATAGATGGATTTGATTGGTAGACCTTTGGCTTTCCACTGGTCGCCCCGCAACGAGTGAAAGTCAACGACGACAAAACACGATTTGGTTTTTAAACCATGATCGGCCAAGGCGGAAATACTTCGATCTAAACTGGTGCCCGAGTTGAAGGTGTCATCCACCACAATGTCTGGTTGATCCGGTTTGATATCGCCTTCAATTATTTTTTGTAAGCCATATTTTTTTTTAGATTTTCTAATAATTAGGCCGCGGACATCCTTATTAAGTTGAGTCCCCTTGTAGACAATGGCGGTCAATATTGGAATGGCGCCGATTTCTAAACCAGCGATTTGGATTCCGTTACAATCTTGGTGTAAATCCCAAAAGATCTCGGCCAGGTCTTCAAGGTTTTGACCATTGAGTATGACATTTCTAAAATCCAATAGATTGTTAATCTTTGTGCCATCGCTAGAAAAAATATCCGCTTCCTTTGATGTGATAAAGGCCTTGTCAAGGATGCTGGTTTTAAGGCGATCTCTTCTTTCTTGCATGCCTTTACTTGTCGGCGTTCAGAGTCAAAATTTGAAGTGATTGAGCGAAAATTGACACGAAGTTCTTGTCTGATTTTAAAAATCCCACCATACTTAGGTCATGAAAACACAAAATCACATGCTCAAAACACTGACTCTCATTTCAATTTTAACACTTTTGGTTCAGACATCACAGGCTGCGAGCCGCTTTCAGTTTTTTCCGGGCAATCAAAATGCGATGTTAGTTGTGACTCCCCAAGCAGCTGACGGGGTTTCAGATTCGGACTCGGTGGAGTTATTTAAATTTATGAACGTTCCGATTCAGGATGGAATGCTTGGTAAAGGAAAAAGCATCGTTTCTCCAGGACGAGAGTTCAATATGGTGTGTGGTGAATACAAACAGCAGTGTCAGTTTGTCTTAAATAGATCGGCCTTAGTGGCAATGGATCCTTCTAATCGTCGAATGCAATTTAAGCTCACTGGTGAAGCTGCGGATCAGCTCACGATGCTGTTTCAGATGACAGGAGATCGTCAGATGGATTTTATGGCGACAGATCGTCAGTTTCAATTGCATGGGGAGCCTGGCCTGTTTTTGTTCCAGGCCTCACAGGGTGGT
>CAZDHC010000157.1:0-6331 GCA_964505225.1 uncultured Bdellovibrio sp.
GACAGAGGATTCTGCTGAGAGAAAAATGGGGCCTTCTCGTAAAAAAGAAGTGGCCATTGGAAACTCGGGTGTTGCCAGCCAAGCAGCTCCAAGACGAAATATTATTGGTCGCATGGATTTAAGTCGAGTGACTTCTCCTCAAGGAAACAGTGGACCTCCACGACCTTCTTTTGGTGGTGGTCAGGGCGGACAGCGTCCAGCTTTTGGTAACAATCAAGGTGGGCCTCCAAGACCTAAAGGAAATTTAAGAACTGGATTTATTCAACAGGCCCCAGTGGCTCCGGTTGTTCCAGTTGATGATTTTAGTCACAAAAAGGATGATCGTCGCCGGCAAAAGCCAGGTGGTGGTTCAGTTGAAAGTGCTACCGCGAAAGCGGCTGAAGAAGGAGCGCAAGTACAACATTTCGACGCGGCCGAATTTCGTAAGCGTGAAATGGTGTTCCAGCCTAAAAAGAAAAAGGGCATGTTGGCTCGTCCTGCGATGCAGACTCAGATTACAACACCAAAAGCTTCGAAGCGTGTGGTGAAAGTCAATCAGACGATGAAGGTTGTTGATCTTGCAAATGAGATGGGAACTAAAGTTCCTGAGTTGATCAAAAAATTAATGAAAGATGGCGTAATGGCCACGATCAACACCAGCTTAGATTTTGATACCATCGCTTTGATTGCTCCCGAGTTTGGATTTGAAGCGCAAAACGCATTTAAATCTGCCGACGAAGTGATTTTAGAAACTGCGTTTGGTGATCTAAAAGCTGAAAGCGTTGTTCGGCCTCCAGTGGTGACAATCATGGGTCACGTTGACCATGGTAAAACTTCTTTGTTGGATTGTATCCGCAATGCCAATGTGGCTTCAGGTGAGGCCGGTGGAATCACTCAGCACATTGGTGCTTACCAAGTTAAAACTGAAGATGGTCATGTGATCACATTCCTAGATACTCCGGGCCACGAAGCTTTCACGGCGATGCGTGCTCGTGGTGCGAACTGTACGGATATTGCGATCATCGTGGTTGCAGCAGATGACGGTGTGATGCCACAAACAGCCGAGGCGATTAATCACGCTAAAGCTGCCGGTGTGCCAATGATCGTTGCGATCAACAAGATGGATAAGCCTGGTGCGAATCCTGATAAGATTAAGCAACAGTTGACCGAGTATGAAGTGGTTCCTGAAGAGTGGGGCGGTACAACGATGTTTGTTGGCGTTTCTGCACTTAAGAAAACCGGAATTAAGGAGCTTCTTGAGCAGATCAATTTGATCGCTGAAGTGGGCGAGTTAAAAGCAAATCCAAAAAAATCTGGAACTGGTATTGTGATCGAAGCCCGACTTGAAAAAGGTCGAGGAAATGTCGCGACAATCTTGGTTCAGGATGGAACCGTTCGAATTGGACAAGACATTGTTGCAGGAACAGTGATTGGTCGTGTTCGAAGTTTAACTAATGATAAAGGTGAAAAAGTTCAAGAAGCCGGCCCTGGTATGCCAGTGGAAGTTTTAGGTTTGAACGGAACTCCTTCTGCCGGCGACAAATTTGACATCGTTCAAGACGATCGAATTGCGGAGCAAGTGGTTCAAATTCGACGTGAGCAGGCTATTAAAAATGCCGCTCCACAGGCGAAGGTTTCACTTGAAGATATTTTTGCTAAAGTGAAACAAGGTGATGTTAAAGAACTTGCCGTTATTTTGAAAGCCGATGTGATGGGTTCTATGGAAGCCATCAACGGAATGTTCTCTAAGCTTGTGACTCCAGAAGTGAAGTTGCGAGTGATTCATTCGGCCGTTGGTGGAGTGAATGAAAGCGACGTTCTATTGGCTTCAACTTCAAAAGGTATCGTCGTTGGTTTCAACGTACGTCCTGACACGGGTGCGATTGCAGCAGCAAAACGCTTAGGTGTTGATATTCGATCTTACTCGATCGTTTACGAATTGATGGATGAAATGAAGAAGGCCATGGCTGGATTGTTGACTCCGGATATCGTTGAGAAAGTTTCTGGGCGTGCTGAGGTTCGAAATATCTTTACTGTGCCAAAAATTGGAACAATTGCGGGATGTCATGTGTCGGATGGTAAGATCATTCGAAGCAATATGGCTCGTTTGATTCGCGAAGGAAAGATTGTGTACGAAGGAAAGATCACTTCGTTGAAGCGATTTAAAGACGACGCGAAAGAAGTGGCGCAAGGTTTCGAGTGTGGTATCGGAATTGAGAACTACAATGACGTTAAAGTTGGTGATGTGATCGAGGCCTTTATTAAGGAAGAGGTCGCTCGCGAACTAAAATTGGGAACTACGAGCGCAGAAGCGTAAAGGTTTAAGACATGAAAAAAAATGATGGCGATCATCGACGAGTATCTCGAGTTGAACAAGAGATTCAAAAGACGATCGCCCAATTTTTAATTTCTGGATTTCGTTATCCATTAAAAGGGCTGGTGACTGTTTCAAGAGTCGTCATGCCTGGTGATTTACGAACCGCCAAAGTTTATGTCAGTGTTTTAGGATCTGATGAAGATCGCGAAACGACTATCGAGACTTTGCAAGAACAAGCCTATGATGTGCAAAATTTTATAGGCAAAGAATTGCGAATGCGATTTTGCCCAAAGCTCACTTTTTACAAAGATGACACAACCGAGCACGTGATGAAAATTGATCGAATTTTGCACGAGTTAGATCAAAATAAAGCAAATTCAAAGATAAATTCACAGACAAAATCAAATCTTGAGCTTGTTCAAGATGATGCCGACGAATCTGAAGAATAAGTAACTTTAATTTAAGGAATTGGCGATGGAAGCAAACTGGACAATTTCTGAGATCTTTCAGAAATCTTGGGACTCAATTAAAAGTAACGTTGCCTTTGTTGCAGGCCTGACTTTGGTTTACACCTTTGGTGTTTGGGTTATGAACTTAATTCCCTTCGCAGGTTGGATCGCAACGGGGCCTATGATGGCCGGTTATATTCAGTGTTTATTGAAAATCCGAAAGTCTGAAACGATCTCTTATCAGGATTTCTTTTGGGGATTTTTAGATTTGAATCGCTTGGCGCAATTGGCTTTGCTCAATATTATTGTATTTATGGGAACAATGGTTGGAACTTTGCTGTTGGTGATTCCTGGAGTTTGGTGGGCCATCGCGACCTATCTTTCAAGTACCCACTATATTCTTTATGGTGGCGATGCGATCGCTTCAGTAAAAAAATCAATCGAGATCATACGTCCACATTGGTTTAAATATTTGGGGTTTGTGTTGGCCTTGGCGCTTTTAAATATCGTTGGTGCCATTTGCTTTTTGGTCGGCATTTTGGTGACCATTCCGGTGTCTATTTTTTCAAGTGTTATCCTTTTAGAATCGATTCAAAATGCTTCACGGACTCTTACTGATAAATAAACCTTCGGGTATCACCAGCCACGACGTTGTGGCTCGTGTTCGAAGGATTCTAAATACTAAATCTGTGGGCCATGCTGGCACTTTGGATCCCATTGCCAGTGGCTTAATGGTGCTTTTGATTGGTGAGGGCACAAAGTTAAGTCATTATATTTTAGAGCAAAACAAAGCTTATCGTTTGACCGCAAGATTAGGCCAAACGACCGACACTTTTGATACGACAGGGAAGATTTTAACTTCGACGGATCAAAGGCCGCAAGTCGGCGAAGTTTTAAGTGCAGCTTTGAATTTAAAAGGTGAGTTAGATCTTCCAGTGCCGATATTCTCGGCGACTAAAATTGATGGCAAAAAACTTTACGAATACGCCCGCGAAGATAAGCCAGTTGAAGTTCCAATAAAGAAAATGACCTTTTTTGATTTGAAATTGGAACATCAGGATTCGGACTCTATTTCGATGTTTTTAAGATGTTCAAAAGGTTCCTTTATCCGAGCCTGGATTCAAAAACTGGGCGAAGTCGTAAAAGTCGGAGCTGTCATGAGCGCACTTGAGCGAGTGGAGTCAATGCCTTATCGCTTGGATCAAGCGGTCACTTTTGAAGAGCTTGAGGCCTGTGAAAAAACAGATACCATGAAGGGCTTTGTGCCCATGATTGCTTGTCTTCCTGGAGCCCCCTTGATTCGCATCAAGGGTCAAGATCAAGTGATGATGGGAAATGGTTTAATTTCTCATGATTTAAAAAACATGTTGATTGGTGTTTTTAGACCTGAGTCCGCCGAAGTGCCGATTAAAATAGTTTCTCAAGCTACAGGTGAATTGTTGGCCCTAGTTGGCTTAGAGCCGAACAAAGGTTTTGTGATCCGCCGAGTTTTTCGTTATCAGTGATTTGAAGTCTATAACCATCTGAAAACATTAAAGAATAACGGATCGTTCGATTTCCGATTGTTGCTGCTAAAATCCTGAGTTTTTTCAAAGACTTATTGACCTTTTTCAACCAGCGTCATACAACCTTTTCCAATCATCGCTCGGGGTTCGCTAGCCATAACGAACTTATGGGCTTTGAGTAGGCTAATTTTTAGCCAAATGAAAAAGTAAAAACATTTTTACCATGGAGGACGTTAATGGCCGTCACTAAAGCACAAACAGAAGGCATCATCAAAAAATTTCAAAGAGCAGATCTTGATACTGGTAGCTCAGAAGTGCAAATCGCTCTTCTTACAGCTCGTATCAACGATATGACTGTTCACTTCACCACTCACAAAAAAGACAACCACGGTCGTCGTGGATTGGTGAAAGCAGTTAATCAGCGACGTAAGTTGTTGGATTACCTTAAGCGCACAGATTCTAAGAAATATGATGGTTTGATCAAAGCTCTAGATATCAGAAAATAACCTAAAAAAAGGTCCCGAAAGGGACCTTTTTTGTTTGTCTCTTTGCTCGTCTGCTGAGAGATTTATGGATCACAATAACTGCTGGTGGAAAAAGAAGAACCACTGGCCCAAACCTTGACGATGAAAGTTCAAGGAATTCGAGAGTAACTCGAAAAAGAAATTAGGAGAAAAAGATGAAGACAACTGTGACAACTCTTGTGGGAGATAAGCAGATCACAATTGAAACGGGCAGAATGGCCAAACAAGCGGATGGTTCCGTTATCGTTTCATGTGGAAATAATATGGTTTTGGTGACTGCGGTTTCCTCTAAAAAAGAATCCACTTTGGATTTTTTCCCACTCACAGTCGAGTACATCGAAAAGTTTTATGCCACTGGAAAAATTCCAGGTGGATATTTTAAGCGTGAAGGTAAGCCAACCAACGATGCAGTTTTAACAGCTCGTTTGATTGACCGACCAATTCGTCCTTCGTTTCCTGAAGGCTACCGTTATGAAACTCAGGTTGTTGCAACCGTGTTGTCAGCTGACGGTGCATTTCCAATTGAAATTTTAGCAAGTTTAGGAGCTTCTGCAGCTCTTCACATCAGTGATATTCCATTCAATGGCCCAACCGCAGCTTTGCAAGTTGGTCGAGTGGATGGTCAGTTGATCGCGAACCCAACTCCACAACAAATGGAGAAATCTGATTTTGATATCATCGTTGCGGGAACTCGCAATGGTTTGTTGATGGTTGAAGGTGAATGTAAGTTTGTTTCTGAAGGTGATATGTTGGCAGCTCTTAAGTTTGGACACCAAGCTTTGATGCCACTGTTGAATGCGCAAGATGAGCTTCGTGAAAAAGCAGGATCAAAAGCTAAACGTAGCTTTACTCCAGCGACAATCGACGCTGAATTCCGCAGCCAAGTTGAAAAAATGCTTTCTCCTAAAATTGAAAAAGCTCAATCGATCCGTGAAAAATTGGAGCGATACAATGCGTATTCTTCGGCTGAAGCTGAAGCAAAAGCGGCATTGGTGTCGACAATCACTGATGACAAATTAAAATCTCAACGTGAAAAAGAATTGAAAACAATCTCTGAAGATTTGAAATACAAACTTTCTCGAGAAATGATTTTGTCTAAAGGTGTTCGAATCGACGGACGTGACACAAAAACAGTTCGTCCAATTGCAAATGAAGTTGGAATTTTGCCAAGAGCTCACGGTTCAGGACTTTTCACTCGTGGTGAAACGCAAGTTTTAGGAACTGTGACTTTGGGAACTGGCGATGATGAGCAAATGATTGACTCATTGTTGGGAACTCAAAAACGTAAGTTCATGTTGCATTACAATTTCCCTCCGTTTTCAGTTGGCGAAGTGGGCCGAGTTGGTTTTCAGAGCCGACGTGAAGTTGGTCACGGAAACTTGGCTGAACGTGCGATCAAAGCTGTATTGCCAGATTTTGAAAAATTCCCTTACACTATCCGAATCGTTTCTGAAGTTTTGGAAAGCAATGGTTCATCATCAATGGGAACAGTATGTTCTGGTTTGATGGCGCTTTTGGATGCAGGTGTTCCTGTTAAAGCCAACGTTGCGGGAATCG
>CAZDHC010000158.1:0-6298 GCA_964505225.1 uncultured Bdellovibrio sp.
GAAAACCCTACACTAAATTATTGCGTCAAACTTCCGGATAGAAAAAAGCTAGACAGGAGTTCCGCCAGAGTTACCCTCTGGCAGATCACAAAATCTTTCAGAGAATGAAATAAATTTCTCTGCACTTTTGATAGCAAATAACAGTTATGACTTTACGGTTTTAAGTAAGCGACTGAATCAATTTAAAAGTGTTTTCTTGAAAAACAAAACAAAGATTTTAATTTTACCAATGAACGCTGATTTAGGATTGGGATTAAGTGAAAAGAGAGAATTAAGAGATATAATTGCCGAAAAATTTCCTCTCTTGGTTGCCATGGGAGGAGAGGATGTTGATCCGGAGTTGTATGGAAAGCAAAGTACATTTTCCAAAAACACCATATTAAGTCGTGATCGTTTTGAAATTTCCCTAATCCAAAGTTATGTGAAAAAGGCCAAAGGTTTTCTTCTTGGTATTTGCAGAGGACATCAAATCTCTTCGGTGGCATTGGGATATCAATTAATTCAAGACATCTCTAACCTAACTTTTAGCGAGAAAGACCATACGAACAGTGAGCATTCACTGAAAGTACGGCCTACAACAAATTCTATTTTAAGCTCAGCGATTTCAAATTTTTCAGAGCAGATGAGGGCGCCCGTCAGAGTAAACAGCTTTCATCACCAGGCGGTTCGATATAGGCCAGGAGGCCCCTTGGAGTTAGCTGCCATTGGTGAAGATGGAATTGTAGAGGCTTTAGAATTTAAGAATGGAAAAGGTCTATTGGTTCAATTTCATCCAGAATCAATGAATGATAGTGTTGGTTCTGCGATTATTGGGAAGGTCATTGAAGCTAAAGCAAAAAGCATTCAATTGAAAAGAAAATGTTCAGTTGTATTTGCAGACTAATCTCAACGCCTCGGCAGTTGGTTGTTTTGTCTCGATAGCATTTAAAGCAACAGCAATTAGAATAACATAGGTTGTTGCTAGCCACGACTTTCGACTGTCAATATAAGGTAGCATTCGCGCTAAATGAATCAAACACTGAAGCTCGATTAAATCCAATTCATAGCCCTTAAATAAAAGACTGTTTTTAAGGTCAAAATTAAAGTTTTTTACGTTTTCACTTTGGCAGAGTGTTAATTGCCAGCTTCTAGATTCAGGTGTGAATGATGGTTTGGAACTAAAGAAGTTATCGTCTACGGAAGTGCCTTGGTGTATCAGTTCATATTGAGTCAATGAGGATTGCAAAATTTTTCCGAGTTCTTGAGTGGAAGTAATTTTTTCCGATGTTTTATTGGGGTCAATAAAAAAAATGCCCTGTGGACTCCAAAGTAGGTTGGAAAGAGTCAGGTCTCCATGGCCGCCTTTATTTTCCGGTTCTTTAGAAAAAAGTTTAAGAGTCGATTGTATTTTTTCACTCTTTAAAATTGATTTAATTCCCGAATAGGTAATTTGATTTATTTTTAATTTTTTAGAATTGAGAATGATTTGAATTTCTGGGTTGTTTAAAGAAGCACTTTCAATGTTCGAAATGAACTTGTTTCGAAAGTAGTATTGACGGGAGTCTTCATTCGCCGCAGTTAATTCTGCAGATGAAACAAATGAATTTAGAGTTGAAATTATCTTATGGCTTTGAATCAAGTTGTGTTCAGCATGAACCTGTTCAAAGCTGGTGTTTGAATTATGCACAAATTCAAGATCTACCCAATGTCTTTGTTCAAATGAACCTGTGTTCAACACGGTAGGGCATAGAATTTTTCTGTTATTTTCACTTAGCCAAGTGGCTTGGTCTAATATTTTCTTACCTACCGAACCATGTCCCCATTTTCTTACGAAAAGGTTATGGTTAAAATCTTCCATCAACCAAGTATTTGCTCCTGATCCACCTGACATGTCACGAATGACTGTGGCGTCTGTAAAGGGATTGTTTTTTTTCACTTTAAAATCTTTCTAGAAGTCGGTGCTGAATGGTAGTTTTCAAAAACTTTGGCAAGAGGTAGTCCTAAAAATTTGTAGTCGCAGTTTTTACACTGGGTGGGAGCTTTGTTGGATTGAAGAAGGTCTCGGGCTTCGTTTAAAACCAAAGAATTGTTGTACTGAGTCATGAGGTCTGAGCGAATGGCGTTTCCAAAAGGTTTTTGGGTTGTGTTCAGAACACACTGCCTGAGGTTGCCTTCAACGTCGATGACAAGCCCGTTGTAGGGCCAAAAACATTGATTGAACTGCCAGCTAGGTACACCTTTTAAGTCAGAGCGAAAATCCTTTAAAAACTCTAGGAGCTCGGAAGAATAGTAGTTCTTGCCCGCCTCTGATGGTGACCAGTTTTGAATAAGATTTATTCGAACACCGGCAAGATTGAATTGGGATTTTAATTCATAAATTTTAGGTAACTCTTGGTAATTTACCTCGGAAGCAGTGAAGTTCAGGTAGACTTTTCGGCTCATTATATTTGAATCCAAATTTTTATGAAGAAATTCTAAATTTTTAATAAAACGCGAATATTTTCCTGGTGGGCGAAGCTTTTCGTAGGTTGATTCGGTTCCATCTATCGAAAGATAGATAGCATCGATTTCATTAAGGGATTCAATTAGTGGTGAGTCGCCTGCATTATATTGAAGATTGGTAATTACTATAATGTGAGCTTTCGGGAAGTAGCTTCGAATTAATTTAGTATGTTGGGCGAAGCCTGAGAAAAGCATGGGCTCGGAAAGACCTTCGATTTTTATCGTATCTATTGGGCAAGGTTTGAGTTGTTCTAAAATATCTATTAACTCTTCACGTGACATATGTTTAGGACTTCTTAAGCCTTCTTTTGCCAATGAATCTCTAGTGCAGCTTCCGCATCGAAGATTGCACTGCGAGTTTAATTCCAACATTAAATATGTGATTTTTGAAAAAGGATTCGACACTAAGAATTTTCCTTTTCAAAATTTTTTAAACAATCGATTGTATAGTTAATCTGATCTTCTTGTAGTTCGGGATAGCAGGGAAGGCAGACGTGTTTTTCGCTGAATTTATCGGCCTCCAAAAATGGAGCACTAGTGAGGCCATAGGTTTTAACAATGGGTTGATTATGGAGGGGTGTGTAATAGACGCCATTCGGGAGTTGAATTTCAAATTTTTTCAAAAAATCAGCTAGCTTAGATCTTGAAGTGTTCGGGCGGCACATGACTTTATAAAATGAACTTTCAGCTCCAGGAGTTGGTTTTATAAAATTCCAAAAATTTGAGTCAAGGCTTTGAATATATTTAAAGGCAATTTTTTGGCGCTGAGCAATTCGAATCTTTGATCGATTCAAATCGGTTAACATGAGAGCTGCTTGCAGTTCGCTGAGTTTAAAATTCCCGCCAAAATTTTCGAACATGTGAGGATTGCCCTCTGACTTTCCAAACTGCCGAATAGAGAGTACTTTTTTTGCTAAAGATGTAGAATCTGTGGTGACGAGTCCGCCTTCACCACTGGTGATAGTTTTTGTTAAATGGAAGCTGAAACAAGCAATGGCACCAAACTTTCCCGCATGTAGACCATTAAGGGTACTTCCAGATGCATGGGCGCAATCTTCGACCAATACAAGTTTGTTGGTTTTGCAAAGTTCTTGAAGCTCCGCAATTTCGGGAGAAATAATGCCACCAATATGTACTGTGAGAATTGCTTTGGTTTTTTTTGTAATGAGCGATCTAACTTGACTTAAGTCTAGACCAAGGTGTTTAGGGTCCATGTCAACTAATACTGGAATGCCACCCGCTTGAACAACAGCTAGCCAACACGCGATAAAGGTGTTCGTGGGCATGATAACTTCATAACCGGCAATGTCGATCGCAAGAAAGGCCGCAAGAAGCGCGGACGTTCCATTGTTAACAGCAATGGCATTTTGTTGCATAAAAAGGCTTGAATACAATTCTTCAGCCTTTTTCACAAATGTGTGGTTAGTCAGATAGCCTTCAGAAAAAATTTGTTCACAATAGGAATAGAATTCGTCTCGGGCCTTTTTGTCGAATTGAATGTCAAAAATTCTAACCGGTTTCATTTGCTAGTCCTATTCTGAATTGTATTTCAGCATAAATCTAAATAAAATCAAAGCAATGACTAGAATAGGCTTATTCATACCTTGCTACAACTGCTCGGATCAGGTTTTAAGAGTTTTAAAAAAACTAGATGATTTGCCTGAGGGAGTCATTGATCAGACAATTGTAGTCGATAATTGCAGCAAAGAGGACCATCAGAATAAAGTGGTTAATTTTTTAATGGAAAAATCTAAGAATAACTATTTTTACTTTCGAAACGACGATAATTTCGGATTGGGACATAGTTTTAAAAATGCATGGAAGTACTTTTTAGAATTGGATTTCGACTACATGATGATATTGCATGGAGATGATCAAGGGAACCCCAGTGATTTTCTGGAAGAACTGAAAAGATTAAAAAATAGTAGAAAATCAGACACGGTGCTTTTGGGGGCCCGCTTTCATCCTAGAGCAAAACTAATTGGTTATTCAGCTATAAGAAATATTGGGAACATTGTGTTAAATGTTCTAGCTAGTTTGAAGTTTCGAAAAAAAATCTACGACCTTGGATCTGGTTTAAATCTCTATCCATTAAGGGTTGTTCCAATTCAAGAAATCGTGGCATTGCCTGACGACATAGACTTTGATTTTTTTATTTTGAGAAATCTTTTGGAAAAAAAAGTGGCAATTAAATTTGTCCCAATTACTTGGATGTCCACCGATGAAAAGTCGACAGTAAATCAGTGGAAGGTTGGATGGGATCTGTTGTGTCAAATTGTGTTCAGTCCGAAGCGAAATTTGAAAGGAAAACAAACCTCTATTGAAGAGATTCCTTGGAGGAGGCTTGTTTAATTTATTTGTTTTGATGGCGGGAAAAGGAGAGCGATTTTCAAAGGCTGAATTTAGTGACCCGAAGCCTATGATAGAGTTTAAAAACCAGCCATTGTATTTGTGGGCCTTAAAGTCGGTCATGAAAGAACTTCTAAAAATATGTAAAAGTGAATTGGTTCGTATTAATTTTGTATTTTGCCGAGAAGATTCGTTTCACAAAAATTTGTTAGGCCAAAATGCCATTCAGAAATTCAGAATCGAACCTATCTTTTTAGAAAAAAGAACCGGTGGGCCTCTGGAGTCAGCGCACTTAGCATTAAAAAAAAATGGAGCAGTTGAGGGGCCCGTAATATTTTGTGATTGTGATTTGGCATTTCAATCTGATCAATGGTCGCGGTGTTTGTCAGAATTAGCTCATGGCTCAGTTGATGGTTTGATCTTATATTTCAAAGCAAAGAGCTCTAGATATTCGTTTGTACAGATTGATCGAGTTGGACTCGCTATTAAAGTTTCGGAAAAGAATGCAATTTCTGATTTCGCTATGGTTGGAGTTTATGCTTTTAAAAACGCGGAAACTTTTATCAAAGGAGTCGAAAATTTGAAGAGTGAGAAAAGTGAAATCTATATTTCCGACTTGATTCAAAATTTGATTGAAAAAGGTAAAAAATTTAAGTGTTTGCCAGTTGACGAATCCTTGTCAATGGGTACGCCGGAAGAGCTAGTGGAATTGATTGAAAAGTGCAGAAGAGGAGAATTAAATTGTTGGAAAAATTTTTGATTTCAGTTGGAACATTGTTCGCAATCGTGGATCCGATTACATTAGTGGGAATTTTTTTGTCAATGACTGCTAATCAAACAGTTTCTCAAAGAAAGCAAACTGTAAACAGAGCAATTGTGATTTCAACTGTTGTTTTGTTTGTATGTGCAATTGTAGGCGAAGGGTTGTTGAAAGTATTTGGAATAACATTGCCCGCATTTCAGATTGCCGGAGGAGTTTTACTTTTTTTGGTGGCATTCGATATGATTTACGCACGTCCAATGGGTACTAAGCAGACTAGCGAAGAAGAACAAGAAAGTGCCCACAAGGAAGATGTCGCAGTTTTTCCATTGGCCATACCTCTTTTGGCGGGACCAGGAGCTGTTGTTTCGGTTTTCATTTTAATGAACAGTGCCGATTCTCTCTTAGAGCAATTCTCTGTCATAATGTCGATTGCGGTTACTATGTTTGCTTCATGGTTGATACTGCGTTCCTCGCAATCTATCGAAAGGGTTTTTGGAAAAATAGGTATGCATACATTTAGTCGTGTCATGGGTATTGTGCTGGCTGCAATTTCAGTTCAGTTTTTAATCAATGGGTTAAAGGAAGTTTTTCCGAAATTATAATGGGTGGAGAAATAAAATTACTGTTAGAGTATGCTTAATTGATTGTATTGGGTTCTTCCCGGTTGTCTGCATAAGGCAATGAGTCAAGAAAGATGAGCATGAA
>CAZDHC010000159.1:0-6226 GCA_964505225.1 uncultured Bdellovibrio sp.
GATTACCGTGGTGAAATCGTGACTCGTAAAAACGGTTCCATGATTTCAGACCGTAAAGGGGTTGCAGTAGCTTATGCTATCTGGAATCTACAAGAGCGTGGCGTGATGATTGTGACTCCACAAACTGAAGTTTACGAAGGTATGATTGTTGGTGAGCACGCAAAAGAAAATGATCTAGTTGTTAACATTTGCCGTGAGAAAAAATTAACCAACGTTCGAGCGTCTGGAAGTGACGAGGCTATTCGTCTAGTTCCAGTTAAGCCTCTGACTTTGGAACAGGCGATGGAATGGATTTCTGATGATGATTTGATCGAGGTCACTCCAAATCACATCCGTCTTCGTTGCCGCGAGCTAGACCCGCACAAACGTCGTCGTACTTCTTCAGCAGACTAAAGATTAATTTGAGATTGGCCCCATTCTAAGTCAAAATTGACTTCGGATGGGGAACAAAGTCGTCGTTGAGGCTAAAAGCCTTTCAAAAAAATTTAATGACCGCGTGATCGTGGGTGGACTTAGTTTCGAAGTTCATCAAGGCGAATGCTTTGGCATTTTAGGCCCAAACGGTGCTGGAAAATCCACAACATTAAGAATGATGTATGGTGCAGCTTCAATTGAGCATGGTGAACTATTTATTTTAGGTTTGAATTCAAAATCCAATGGCCGCGAAATTCGTGCACGAATTGGTGTTGTTCCCCAAGAGGACGGCCTAGAAAACGAAATGTCAGTTCGCGAAAACCTTTTGGTTTTCAGTGCCTACCAAGGGGTTATTTCTGATGTGGGCTTTCGAAGAACTGAAGATCTATTGAAATTGATGAGATTGGAAGAGTACGGAGATGACTTTGTCCACGAGCTCAGTGGTGGACTGAAGCGTCGTCTAGCCATTGCTCGAGGCATGATCAATCATCCAGATCTATTGATTTTGGACGAACCAACGACTGGTTTGGATCCTCAGGCGCGAATTTGGATTTGGAATTTTTTACGACAAGTGAAATCTGAAATGGGTACGATCATCATGACGACCCATTATATGGAAGAAGCCGAGCAGATCTGTGATCGCATTGCGATTATGGACAAAGGAAAAGTCCTCGCAATTGGTAACCCGAAAAATTTGATTGCTGAACATATCGGAACTCAAGTTGTCGAAGTTTCTATTCCTAAATTGGATTTACATTATTATGCAAGTCGACTGACTTCTAAGCATTTCAAATATCAGATCATCGAAGAGAATATAAATGTTCATTTAAGTGAACATGAAAATGCAAACGATGTTTTGGCATTGGTGCAAGGGATGCGAGTCACGGTTCGCAATCCGACCTTGCAAGACGTATTTATTAAACTGGCGGGACATGACTTAAGGGATGAGCCGGTATGAGAGCAGAATCGATTCGCCTGCCATCAAAATTAGTTTGCGTTCGCAATGTGTGGCGAAGAAATTTTTTACTTTTCAGAAGGTTCTGGCTGATCAATCTTTTTTGGATTGTGCTAGAGCCGTTGATCGTATTGATTGCGATAGGTTACGGCCTTGGATCCTATATTTCAAATATTGGTGGGGTTTCATATGCCGAATTCTTTTTTCCAGCCCTGCTTTGTATCAGTTCAATGATGGTGGCGTTTTTTGAAAGCACCTATGGAAATTTCGCAAAATTAACCTATCAAAAAACCTACAGCACTATGATGTTGGCACCTATAGATCCCGAGCAAATTGTCTGGGGTGAAATCCTATGGGCTGCAACTAAAGGGACCTTTAGCGCCATCGGGGTTGCTGTAGTCGCAGGTTTGTTTGGTCACTTGAATACGTGGATGATACTTCCTGCCATTATTATTCTATTCATTTCATCATTCATGTTTTCGGCACTTGGATTTTTGATCACGTCCTATGTTAAAAATTATGACCAAATAATATATCCTACTTCTGGAATAATTATCCCAATGTCACTATTGAGCGGAACGTATTTTCCGTTAACCGAAATGCCATTTGGCCTTCAGCATCTTTCATTTCTGATGCCATTGCGCCACACGGTCTCTGCGGTTCGGGGATGTTTGTTGGGTGGAATTCCATGGTGGCAAATTTTGATCCATATATTCATTCTAATTGTATTTTCAGTGGGGCTGACTCGCTGGGCGACGATCAGAATTCGACGTAGGCTAATTCAATAGACTAACTAATCTGTTTCTGCATCTTCTTCGCTGACGTCATCAAAAGTTGGATCGATAATAGGAACTTCTTTTCCTTTAAGAAAATAGTCCATCTGAGCAACAGCTGAAAGGTATTCACTTTCAGTGATTCGGTCATATTGATATAGTCGATCGACAATTTGTCTTAGTCTTGCTTCCGCGAAAGGTGTCAGTTGTTTTTTAAAATAGGACTTGGAATAGACTTCTGGACTTGGCAACAAAAACGTCAGAAATGCAGACTCAACAACATCTAAGTCCTCAGCAGATTTTTTGAAATAAAAGCGAGCGGCCTGGTGGACTCCAAATATATCTTTTCCAAATTGAACGACATTCAAATATTTTTCTAAAATTTCTTTTTTAGTCAAAACTTTCTCGAGACGTACTGTGATGATGGCTTCTAAAGCTTTTCGACTTAAAGTTTTCTCTTTATGTAAAAAAAGATTTTTAGCCAATTGCTGAGTGATCGTTGAGCCACCTCTGGCAAACTTTCCCTTTTCGAGATTCTTTTTAAAGCTATTTTGCATTTCTTGAAGGTCGAAACCTTGATGATTCCAAAAGCTGGAGTCTTCAGAAAGTACAACTGATTTTTGTAGATAATTCGAAATTTGAGAAAGTCTGACATAGTTGCCAGAATTGGGGCAAAGATGAACATGATACATCTTAGTGGTAAAACAGCTTTTAATTTCCTTGTCAGATGGGATCTGTGAAAAGCCCCAAAAAACAACAAATACTGATAGAAAAAGAAATAAAAAGAACACCTTTAAGCCTAAAGCCATTGTTTTATAGGAAATCCAAAATAAAGATGCGGTTGTATTTCTTGGGCTACTGTTCACGGTTTTTTTCTAGCAGATGATTTTCTTTAATCCACTTTACACTTTCAGCGATTGCAATTTGCGCAGGCTGGGGATGAAAGTCAAGCTCACGCTGAGCTTTGCTTGAGTCAAACCAATGGAACATGGTCGCCGTCCAAGCATTTTCTCGACTCAGTGAAGACCTGAATCCCAGCATGCCCAAAACATCGCCAATTATTCCCAATAAGTGCAGTAGAAAATTTGGAATTTTAATTTCAGGGGCGTTTTGACCAGCTGCCTTTGCAATCATAGCGAATAGGTTTTTAATTGTTATATTTTCTCCTGCCAGAATATATCGTTCACCTTTTCGACCTTTTTTCCATGCGGAGACGATTCCCTCAACTGCGTCTGCGACATAAACCACGTTGACACCGCCCGAGGTGTAAAATTTAAATTTTCCCTGAGCCACTTTGAGTTGTGTTTTGCGGCTGCCTTTTTTGGCATCCCCTGGTCCATAAATGGTGCTGGGATTTAAAATGACTGCATCTAAAAGACCATTCTTGCAAGCATCGATAACCAACTTCTCGGCTTCAAATTTTGTTTCAAAATACCCCAGATTTAAATGGTGCACATTGAATGCTGAGGACTCGGTTAGAACTTCTTTTTCCGTAAATCCAGAGCCAATTGCCACGACCGAACTGAGATGAACTAGTCGTCTTATTTTGCAGTCAATGCTAGCCTGAATGACGTTTCTAGTTCCTTCAACGTTCACCAAATTCATTTTATTTCGTTCTGATTTTTTGTAAGCAATTAACCCTGCAAGGTGAAAGATCGAATCCATATTTTTGAAAGCAGATTGCAAGCTGCCAAGATCTGTAACATCACCAAACAAGTATTCAACGTGTAGACCTTTCAGTTCAGATAGGTCGCTGGATTTTCTAACCAAGCAGAAAACTTGGTGTTGTTCGGTTAGAAGCTTTTTGACGAGCCAGCTGCCCAAGAAACCATTTGCACCAGTGATCAAAACCTTCGCCATTTGCCAATCCCTTCAGTTTCAGAATTACTTTCCCAGGAAACAGACTATTAGTCTAGTTTGATTCATCAAATAGGATTGGCATCAGACTCGACAAAGGATCAGAGTCACTTTGACCTTTTAGCTTCGCACTTAAACTGTGGCACAATTAGGGCACCAGTGAGGTGATTTTTATTATGGAAATAACAACAATATTTGGATTGCTGTTGGGTGTTGGCGGCATCATCTTAGGTAATGTTTTAGAGGGTGGTCATGTCGGTTCACTTGCCCAAGGCGCAGCGGCGGTGATTGTTTTGTGTGGAACTCTTGGGGCGGTCATCGTTTCGTCCAAGCGTCAAGATTTGCGAATTGGATTGCAGATGTTCAAACGTGCATTTCAAAAAGAGAAAGAAAGCACCGGCTATGAGATTTTAAATGAAATTATCGAGTGCTCACGTTTAGCTCGAAAAGAATCTGTTCTGGCCATCGAGAATCGAATCAAACAAATGAAAGACCCGTTCATGCAAAATGTCATGAGAGCAGTTGTGGACGGTGTTGATCCGAAACTTGTTCGTGATCTTTTCGAAAAGCAAATCACTATCGAAGAAAATCGTCTTTTGGGCGGAGCTAAAATCTGGACTGAGGCTGGAGGCTATTCGCCAACGATCGGAATCATTGGAGCCGTCTTAGGTTTGATTCATGTCATGGGAAATTTAACAGATACTAGTAAATTGGGTTCTGGTATCGCGGTGGCATTTGTGGCGACAATTTACGGTGTGGGCCTAGCCAATCTTTTCTTTTTGCCCCTGGGTTCAAAGCTTAAGAAATGGGTGGAACACGAGGTCTTGATTAAAGAAATGATTTTAGAGGGCGGCCTTTGCATTCAAGCAGGTCTGAATCCCGCAATTACCGAAGTTAAATTGAAACCGTTTTTAGATGAGGCACCCTAATGCGAGCTCGCAAACACGAAGAGGCCGAGAATCATGAAAGATGGTTGGTTTCCTACGCCGACTTCATCACTTTGCTCTTTGCTTTCTTCGTAGTTTTGTATGCGACCTCAAGTCAAAACGAAGAAAAAGAAAAAAAGTTCGAACAGTCGGTTCGGACTAGTTTCAAATTGGCTGGCGGAATTGGAGATAGTCCCAACAGTTCAGGTGGGCTCTTTGGTCCAATCATCGATCCAATTGAAACAATTCGGAAGCGAGAGATTGGAAACGGCGAACTTGAAGATTCGATTGAAAGACTTCTACAAAAAAATATGACGGCCCAAGAAAGACAAGAGACGATCGCGGGAATTCGCCATGACAATGTGGGTGTGCGAATCAGTCTTGCGGCCTCGACTTTCTTTCCAATCGGATCGTCTAAAATTAGATTACCGGCATTGAGGTCTTTAGACAAAATCGCGACAATTTTGAAAGCTTCCAATCGCAATGTGGTCATCGAAGGTCATACTGATGATCTTGCAGTCGTCGGTGGAACCCTCGATTCGAATTGGGAGCTCGCAGGCCTAAGGGCCACAAGCGTGGTTCGTTACTTAATTAAATACCATCAAGTGGATGCGGGAAAACTTGCAGCAACTTCATATGCTGATCAAAGGCCAATTGCGCCAAATGATAGCGAAGAAAATCGAACAAAAAATCGCAGGATTGAAATATTGATCGTCAATAGGTCATTAGAAGAATAAAAAAAGGGCAGCTTTTCAGCTACCCTTTTTCAGTTTTAAAAAATCAAGAGACAGATTAAATACAACCGATAATTTCTTCTAATTTTTCTTTCAATTTTTCAGCAGACATACCTTCAGTTTTCAATGCTGCTAAATAGGCCTGGTCGCCATTCATGCTAGGAGAAGTTCTGGATTGGATTGCTTTTTTCATCACTTCAACATGACCTTTCAAATCAGCCGTATCCATCTTAGTTAACATTTCAGGAATTAAGGCAATTTGTTTGTTCAAAGCTTGGCTGGCTTGCTTTGCTAGTTCATTTGTAGATGCAGACATATCAGAAGTACGATTTGCCAATGTCAAAAACTCGGAAGAAACCTTAACTGCCTCTTCTACTAGTTCTAGGTGAGACTTTCCTTCAGCGGTAAGGTCATTGCGATTGATCTCTTTAGTTGTCTGATCAGCTTTCATGATGCTTTTAGCGACATCTAATACGGCCACTTGTTTTTCGCCATCAACAGTTGCCACTTTGATTTTTCTAGAAAGGGAACTCTTCAGTTCAGTTGAATCCGCGCCACCAGCAATTT
>CAZDHC010000160.1:0-5839 GCA_964505225.1 uncultured Bdellovibrio sp.
GAGTTGCATTCAATGCATCTTCAACACGAGCTTTCTTTTCTTTCATTTCAACTTCAGAAGGCGCACCAACGTGAACGATAGCAACACCACCAGAAAGTTTAGCCAAACGCTCTTTTAGTTTCTCTTTGTCATAGTCAGAAGAAGTTTCTTCAACCTGAGCTTTGATCTGAGCAACACGAGCTTGGATGTCCGCTTTTTTACCAGCGCCATCAATGATAGTTGTGTTGTCTTTGTCGATTACGACACGTTTAGCAACACCAAGATCAGCCTGAGTCGCTTGTTCCAACTTACGGCCAAGATCTTCAGAGATCACTTTTGCATTAGTCAAAATAGCGATGTCTTCCAACATAGCTTTACGACGATCGCCAAAGCCTGGAGCTTTAACAGCCGCTACGTGCAATGTTCCACGCAATTTATTAACAACCAAAGTTGCCAATGCTTCGCCTTCAACGTCTTCAGCGATGATCAACAAAGGACGTCCAGATTTAGCTACTGCTTCTAGAACACCAATCATGTCTTTCATGTTGGAAATCTTTTTGTCGTATACCAAAACAAAAGCGTTCTCTAGAACTGCTTCCATTCGCTCTGCATTTGTTACGAAGTATGGAGAAAGATAACCACGGTCAAATTGCATACCTTCAACAACTGTTACTTCAGTTTTAGCAGTTTTTGATTCTTCGATAGTGATAACGCCTTCACGGCCAACTTTATCCATCGCATCTGCCAACATTTTTCCAATTTCAGCGTCGTTGTTAGCTGAAATGGTTCCAACTTGAGCAACTTCGTTAGAGCCTTTAACTGGCTTAGAAAGGTTTTTCAATTCAGCAACAACTTGAGCTACTGCTTTGTCGATACCACGCTTTAAAGCAGTTGGGTTGTGACCAGCAGAAACTAGTTTAACACCTTCACGGTAGATTGCTTGAGCAAGTACAGTTGCAGTTGTTGTTCCGTCACCAGCTTGGTCGTTGGTTTTAGAAGCAACTTCTTTAACCATCTGTGCGCCCATGTTTTCGAATTTGTTTTCCAATTCGATTTCTTTAGCAACAGTCACACCGTCTTTAGTGATCAAAGGTGAACCGAAAGATTTTTCGATTACAACGTTACGACCTTTAGGGCCAAGAGTTACTTTTACTGCGTTCGCAAGGATCGTAACACCTTTTAGGATGCTTGATCGTGCGTTTTCTGAGAAGAGAAGTTCTTTAGACATTTTGTCTCCTAGTTTTTATTTGGGTCACTGTTTTGCAGTCGACCCTTAATTTAAAAGATTTAATTGTTTGTAAAATTAAAAGTTAGTGCGCCGTTAAGGCTATTTTCCACTTAGTGGAAAACGCCAAGAATATCTTCTTCACGCATCATCAAATATTCTTCGCCATTCAATTTAAGTTCAGTGCCAGCGTATTTAGAAAATAAAACTTTGTCGCCAGACTTAACTTCTAACGGAAGAGTTTTACCATCTTCAGTTACTCGACCTTTTCCAGTCGCTACGATTTCGCCTTTTTGAGGCTTTTCTTTTGCTGTGTCAGGAATAAATAATCCACCAGCTGTTTTTTCTTCTTCCGCCATACGACGAACTAAAATTCTATCGTGCAATGGACGTACACCAAGTTCATTCTTAGACATTTAAGACCTCCCGTTAAGGTATTGATTGTTATTTCAAAGCGTTCTGAATATGGAATCCCTTACTAAAGTGTCAAGGTCATAACAGAAAATTTAACAAATTCCAAAGCTTAGACCACCATCGGGCATTAAATCCTTACCCCCAGCGGCTTTCAGGCTCTTATTTGATTTGATCTCGAATTTGTATGGCCTGTTGTGGCAACTTGGCTGACTCTGTGGAACCACCGCTGATGACACCCGAATAGGCCTCTAAAAGTTCAGCAACCTCGCTGGTGGTTAATTTTTGAGCTGCTTGTTGAAATCGGTCGGTCTGATTCTGTTGAGAAAGATATAATACAAAGTAGTCCGCCACAGAAAGATCATTGGCGACTTCTAAATTCCACTGCATCTGTGACTGATGTTTTTCTAGTGAATCAAGGGACTTAGAGTTGTTTTCAGATTTTGCCTTTTGAACTAGTGAACGAATCGAAATCAATTGAGCTGTTGCTGATTGAACCTTTTCGCCTTTCCATTCCCGATAGCTCTTAACCGAATTGGTATTTGTGACCGGGGGCAATGATGGACCGACATTTAGATTGGTTGCACCAGAAGCAGTACTTAGCCCACCAATAGAAATTGAACTCATAAAAAGAAACGCAGCAACAAACTTAAAAAGACGCATAAAAATCCTTATCAATTGAGCCAAAAGCAGCCAGGGCTGGCTATTACAAATTTAAGACCATTCAATTCGAACTCAGTGCCTCGTAATTTCCAGCTGGAGCCCGCTCAGGTGTCGATTTTAAATACATCAAAGCCCTTGGTTGTCGTTGTAAATTCAACATGTTAGTAAGTTGGCCAGTTCAAAACGAAAGGCCTTTATGAAAAAATCCACCAAGTCAGATCAATCCGAATCATTGCAATGGAAAATGCCGTCTCCAGTTGGAGATCTTTTTCTTGTGGCTTCTGAGCACGGTCTTCAAAGCATCAATTGGAAAAAGCAAAGCACGACCTTCGTAAAAACTCTTAAAGGCTCCAATCCAGCCATCAAAAATTTGGCCTTAGTGGTAAAGCAATTGAATGAATATTTTGATTTGAAACGAACGGGTTTTGATTTGCCTTTGGATTTAATGGGAACTGATTTTCAAATCGAAGTTTGGAAAATTTTGGCCCGCATTCCATACGGAAAAACTGTTTCTTATAAGGATGTTGCTTCGAAGCTAAAAAGCAAAAAATCATTTCGCGCCGTTGGAACGGCAAACGGAAAAAATCCTGTTTGCATCATTATTCCTTGTCACCGGGTCATCGCTGCCAATGGAAAATTGGGTGGATATTCTGGTGGCTTAAAAAATAAAACCAAATTGTTGGCGATCGAAGGAACTGTCCTTTAAGTCCTTTCATAAGTTGAGGTAAAGATGTCTATCAATGGACGAAAAGTATGGATTGGATACAGTGCGGCTGCTGTCGTCTTGATTGGCGTGGCCCTCTATTTTTGGCAATTTAAAAAACCCTCATATGACTTAGTTCCAATTCGCAAGGCGGCAATGAAAGAAGCCATCTATGGCATCGGAACCGTACAAGCCAGACATCGATTTTCCTTTAAAGTTGGGATCATCAAAACGATCGAAGCCGTCTACGTAAAAGAAGGCGATTCGGTTCAAAAGGGACAAAATTTATTGAAGCTTTCTGACGGTATGGTTTTAAAATCACCTTTTGCCGGTTCGGTAACCCAACTTCCTTATTTTGCGGGTGAAAACACTGGTCCCGAAGTTCCACTTATAACTGTAGAAGATTTAAAAGATCGTTATGTCACGGCTAGCTTAGAACAACAGGGTGCTTTGCGAGTCAAACCTGGAATGGCTGTGAATTTAAGCTTTGAAAGTATTCGCTCAAAAATTTTTACGGGTAAATTGATTTCCATCATCCCAAAAAATTCACAGTTTGTTTCTCAAATTGAAGTTGAAAATTTGCCGACCGAAATCATTCCGGCAATGACTTCCGATGTGGCCATCATTGTTGCCGAAAAAGAAAACGTCCTGCAGGTGCCAGTGAAAAGCATTTCGTCTGGCATGGTCACCGTCTTAAGAGATGGCAAAAAAAAGAAAATCAAACTTGAGTTAGGTGCCATGGACAACGAATGGGCCGAAGTAACCTCGGGTGAACTTTTAGATCAAGACCAGATTATTGTGCCAAGGTAATCGTAGTTAAATAACAGATCGAGATTTCAAATGTATTTTTTAGCCTTTCGACATTTGATCAGCAGAAAACGTCAAACTATTTTGACATTGCTTGGTGTTGCGTTGGGAACGGGTGCCTTTGTTACCTTCTCGGCGATCATGCTGGGATTTCAAACTTTCATCATCGATCAGTTGGTTAATAACGATGCCCATGTTCGGATTCAAGCCCAAGATAAATTGCTGACGCCAAACGAACTTAGCGATTTGATTTTTGCAGACTCGGTTTTAACAAAATGGCTGAACACTCCAAATAGCAGACAGGGCAGCACCAAAATTTTGTATCCACTGGGTTGGTTTGAAAGATTGAAATCAGATCCACGTGTGTTTGCATATGCTCCCCAGCTGACCACTCAAGTTATTTTCTCCAGGGGCGGAACCACTCAAGGCGGTCGACTGACGGGAGTGTTGGCACTTCAACAATTGAAAGTCACAAACGTCGAAAAATATATGGTTTCGGGAAAATTTCAGTCTCTATCCAGCGCAGGACAACGAATCGTTGTTGGCGAAGGATTAATGCAAAAAATTGGCGCTCAAATGGGTGACACTGTCATGGTGTCCACAGGCCTGGGACAACCGACGCCTTTTAAAATCACTGGAGTTTTCAAATTTGGAATTCACACAGTCGATGAGGGCTCTGCTTTTGCGCACTTAAATGATGCACAACAAGCGTCCTATCGTCCCAGTGAGATCACTGACATCGCCATTCGCTTGAACAACGTGGACGAGGCCAGAAACGTCGCCGACACCTATAACACTTTGACTCAAGATAAAGTTTTAAGTTGGGATCAATCCAACGCCAGCATTTTAAGCGTATTTTCACTGCAAGATTTTATTCGAAGATTTATTACGATCTCAATTATGGTGGTCGCTTCTTTCGGAATTTATAATATTTTGAATATTCTGGTGACTCAAAAACGCAAAGACATAGGAATTTTGCGAAGCATGGGCTTTGATTCATCCGAAGTGGTTCGTTTGTTTTTAATCCAAGGTTTAGTTTTAGGCTTTACTGGCGGCGTACTTGGCTTGGGCTTTGGTTATTTGATGAGTTTAATCATTTCATTTTTCCCGGCGGGCGGGATGATGGACACAATGATCATCAGTCAGGATCCCACAATTTATTTAAGTGGTTTTGCCATGGCCATGGGCGCTTCGATTATTTCAAGTGTGCTGCCTGCGAGAGCTGCCGGAAAACTAAAGCCAATTGATATTATTAGGTCGGGTGAGTAGATGATCAAAGTTCAAGACCTTCACAAAAGCTTCGGCGAACCTCCAATAGAAATTCTAAAAGGAATTAGTTTTACTATTCCTGATGATAAATTTGTTTCCATCACCGGACGTTCGGGATCGGGCAAAAGTACTTTGCTGTATTCGATGAGCACTTTGGATCAACCCAGCCAAGGGAAAGTGTTTTTTGATCAGATCGACACTTCACTGATGAACGACAAAGACATACATCAATTTCGAAACGAAAAAATGGGATTTATTTTCCAGTTTCATTACCTACTGCCCGAGCTCAGCGCCCTCGAGAATGTCTTGATGCCGACCAGGCGACAAGGTTTGCAGATTAAAAAAGAAAAAAGAGCCAAAGATTTGCTGGCCCAATTTGGTTTGGACAACAAGTTCGATAACTTTCCAAAACAGTTGTCGGGCGGCGAACAACAGCGTGTTGCCATCGCCAGATCACTGATCATGAATCCTCGATTTGTGTTTGCCGATGAACCCACTGGAAATTTGGATTCGATCAATGGCGACATCGTCATGAAAATTTTAAAAGATTTTACTCGCACCGAAGGTACAACAGTTGTCTACGTCACCCACGACAAAGACTATGCTCAGTTGGCCGATATTCAAATTCAATTGGTCGACGGGAAATTGGTTTAGTCAGCTAAGCCAAAGATTTAATCAAAAGATTTAATCCGAATTTTAATTAAAAATTGTGTGAATAAAGAAAAATTGGCTCAGAAGGAGGGACTCGAACCCCCGACCCAGCGGTTAACAGCCGCTTGCTC
>CAZDHC010000161.1:0-5730 GCA_964505225.1 uncultured Bdellovibrio sp.
ATGGCTACTTTAGGAAGAATCAAAGAAACGCCAGCCATCAGCCATATCCCTGTTATGGTTGTCAGCGGAAAAAAAGATAAAAACGATGTTGGTGCAGCCATTAAATCTGGCGCGAAGGACTATTTAGTAAAGCCAGTGGATGCGGATATTTTAAAAAAGAAAGTATCGCAGCTTTTAACAAATCAAAAAAGTGACTGGGGCGAAGTCTCAATCCCCTCTAATGATTTTACAAAAGGATTCTTCAATACACCGGCTGAATTGATTTCAATCAATGAGGTGTCTTTAACCTATCGAAGTAAGTTTCCACTGCCTCTAAAGGAAACCACCAATGTGTTTGCCCCGATTCTTGAAGAAGCCGGAATCAATGGTTGTCACACTCGGGTGCTTGATTGCAAAAAAGGCAATGACGGTTATTACTATATTCAATTTGAGTTGGTGGGATTAAACCAACAACAATCAAAAGATTTGAGAATCTTTTGTCGCAAAGTCTACGCCGATTCCAAAACACCAAAATCTGCGTAATGTGAATATTTCTTTCAAAATTATGAATTAGATACTTCGTGAAATTAGGCAGCAGGCGAATTTACATGAGGCAAATAGGACGCGATTGTCCGTAATAATGCGTCTCGCTTGAAGGGCTTTGTTAAATAGTTATCACAGCCTGCATCCAAACATTTCTTTAAATCATTAGCTGCCGCATAGGCCGTCAGCGCTACAATTGGCGTCGGCGTTTGCCGTGTGTGCACTTCATACTGTCGAATGGCTCGGGTTGCTTCATAACCATCTAATCTTGGCATTTGCAAATCCATTAAGATCAAATCATAACGGCCGGCCTTCGCCGCTTCAACTGCTTTTTCACCATCGGTGACAACAGTCACCTCATAAGGATGTTTTTTTAGAAAGGCCATTAAGACCATGACATTTTCTTCGGTATCTTCTGCAACCAATATTCGCTTTTTACTTGGAACCATATTTTTATTAGAACCACGTGTCAATTGAAAACTGGACGGATTTTCAACTACAGCCGGAGCCTGCGCCAATTTGAGCGGCAACGTGACGACAAATGAGGTGCCTCGATTTCTTTCACTTTCAACTTTGATCGTACCGCCCATGACTTTCACTAAACCCAAACAAACTGCCAGACCAATTCCCGAGCCGGAATTGTTTAATTTACGATCTTCATCAACCTGGCGGAACGGCAAAAATATGGAATTGATTTTATCTTCCGGAATTCCCACGCCATTGTCATAAAAAACCAAAACCACTTGATCACCAGACATTGAAGCTGAAAGCATGATTTTTCCGTTTTTGGTGAACTTACATGAATTTCCCAAAATATTAAAAATGATCTGCATGATACGATTGGAATCTCCATCCACATACTGAGGCACACTTGGATCGGTGAACAAAACCAACTCATTACCACCCTCTTTAGCCCGATCACGCAACATTCCGGTGGAAGTCTGCAATAATTGTCGCAAATCGAAGGGCGCATTCAGCAAATGAAGCTCGCCGGCTTCAGCTTTCGAAAGATCCAAGATATCATCAATCAGGTGACGAAGATGTTCACCAGCACTGACTTGCAACCCTAGATACTTTCGCCCCTCTTCACTTAGGTCATCATCACCAACTACTTCAGTCGCACCCAAAATTACATTGAGCGGAGTTCGCAGTTCGTGGCTCATAGAAGCTAGAAACAACGACTTCAAACGATTGGCTTTTTCAGCTTCGTTTTTAGCTTTAATCAAATCATCTTGATACTGCAAGGTTTCCGCATAGATGGAATTGATGGCGCCGATCACGTGGTTGATTTCATCACTGTCATACCACTTATTGGAACCCGCACTGAGTAGATCCATATCTCGATTGGGAATTGGATACTTTTTAAGGAAAGCATTTATTTTTTGTAAATGCGTGATGACCATCGATTTCACCAAATATAAAACGGCCATCGCCACAATCACGATTAAAATTGACTGTAAAACTATGTTTGCGGCCAAACTTCTACGAGCGCCCGCCAATAGCTTTTCGTCATCATACTTAATGGTAATTGAACCAATCGGATTTTTTTCATGATACAAAGTGGCGGTTGTACTTTGCAAATGTCCGCTACTTGCATTTTTTTTCTCGTTTAAAAGTAAGGTCTTAGACTCTTCGCTGGTACCTGATACAATTTCAACTTCTTCGATGAAGTCATTGACCATTAAATTTTTAGTAATTCCCCGAATTTGATCGTGATCAAAACCCCAAACAGCAAACTCGATAGCGGGAATATATCCCTGTTCCAGGGCAGAAATCTTACTGGCTAATTCTCCCCGAATATTTGTCGTATCAATAACGAATGCCGTAAATGTACCAACGCAAGCGATCACAAAAGCGATTACCAAAACGCCCATCACAAACTTTGCTTCAAGTTTATTGAACGTCTTAATCATCATTTAGCCAGTCTTTTTTTCATTTTTGCTAACTTCAGAAAGTCGGTAACCCGCCCCCCGAATCGAATCGATACCACCACCAAATTGAGTCAGCTTTTTCCTAAGGCGAGCAATATGGGAGTCAATATTTCTTTCTGAGATGTGGGTTCCATTTCCCCACACTCGATCAATCAATTCATCCCGAGAAAATATTTTAGTCGGAGCCCCCAAAAATGAAACTAAAACTTTGAACTCAATACTGGTGCATTCAATCTGCTGAACTAAGCCATCTTTGGAAACAAATGCTCGCATGGATTCAGGCTCAGCTCGATAGACATTCCACTCAAAATTGCGTGTTGGCTTTTTCAGTCGATTGTAATGTGACTTGACTCGTGCTTGAAATTCGATTGCATTAAATGGTTTCGAAATATAATCAATCGCACCAATCGAAAAGGCAGTCACCTTAGAGTAAACTTCATCTTTGGAAGTCAAAAATACCACCTGTGGTGGATTTGGATTCTCAGTTGAGATTTGATTGTAAAAATCAACTCCATTGCCGTCTGGCAATAAAATATCTAAAACAATCAATTCAACATGTTGAGTTTGCAAAATCTTTTTAGCTTCGGACAAACTTGAAGCAACCCAAGCCGTTCCAAACTGAGAGATCGCAGCCTTACAAATTTCCGATGTTCCAAAGTCGTCTTCTATAATCAATATTCCCATGCCATGTTATCGGCAAATTTGCTAAACCTTTGCATTAGGATCAGGTAAATATTTGCTTTAGATAAAAGCGATCTCAAAACGAGACCAGACCAATATCCAAAAGCTAGACACTTTTATCGCGATTTCACAACGAGATACCAATACTTCTACAATTAATCAGGAATAGACTTATGTTCCAGCGACACTACAAAAGGAGCGCAAGATGAAAGTCCATGCTAGCCCAGCACTTAAAATACAAGACCAAAAGGCCGCTGTAAATTTGGAGCTATTTATGGACTCTTTGGATGAAATGCTGCCAGAACATGCGAGCGCTGAAATTCACTTAGTCGTCAAAAATGGAGAGCCTGCCATGCACATTGATTGTCTTTACCGAGAGCACACCATCTTTACGGCCGAATTTCTTTTTAAATATGAGGGGCTTCATGGCGAAAACTGGAAGGACGCACTGATCAATAATATATTAGAGGCCTACATTCTGAATTTAAGCCCCAACCTGCCGGAAAGTGAAAGTTTATTGCATTAAGCTCAGCTCGACTGTTGATATCAGACTACTTACAAAAGTAACCTGATATCTTTACCAATCCAGAAGTGATCACTGGAAGCGTGCTCAAATTTTGCGGATTGTAGCATGCATTTTTGTACTCAACAGAGATATGATCATATCCGTTCGACTGCATACTCGCGAACTCGCTAGCTCCACCCAATTGATAGTAGCCCTCAAAGGTACGCCAGTAACAGATTGGCTGAGTTGGCGGCTGTATTGGTGGCAGATGCAAACTTCTATTTACACAATCTCTTAATTGAGCTCGAATATTTTGAACAGCATTCCATCTTGCCTGTGCCGCGGGGTCTCTTTCCCATCGACCACAGCTGTCCCCTTCACCGCCACCACCACAAGCTTTGGCGTATTCGGAAGTGTAATCGAATCCATTTAAACCAGATGAGCTTGCGTCGTAACACAGTATCTGCCGAATTGTTTGAGTCTCAACTCCAAAATAGGTTTCAAAGTGATCCGTAAAAGGTGGCCTATAATAAAGCCCACGATAAATTTTATTTCTCATCGAGGCATCATTCTTATCTAACATTTTATTGATCGTGACCAACTCATCTTTCTTAAGAGGAGTCTCGGGCAAAGCTTCCGCAGTACACGCCTGGAGTTTGGACCGAATCTCATAAATATCATGCTGAGTTGGCGAATAGCTTCCAGGATCGCTCGCATTTTGAATTCCACATGACATAAACATCATCTGCGCCAACTTTTCCGCTTTGGTCGAAGGATTCCAAACCGGAATCCCTGGATTTTCACAGTTCATACAAGCCGTTAAGGGTTGATGATCCGTACAAATTCCACTGGAAATCACAGGTGCCGGCAACGTGGTAGTCGTAGTTGAGGTGGTCGTAGATGTTGTAGTCGTTGTAGGCGGCATTGTTGTCGTTGTCGTCGGAGGCAACGTCGTCGTAGTCGTTGTCGGTGGCATTGTTGTCGTTGTCGTCGGAGGCAACGTCGTCGTGGTTGTGGTTGCAGGAGCGTCCTCTACTAGAATTTCGAACTCTCGTGTTTCCACATTTCCGCAACCATCGTCACCCGTCACTAAACCCGTGTAGGATCCAATTTTATCTAAAGTGACTTTTACAACTGGGCCATCAAAAAAAACTCTCTCCCCATTGTGAGTCAAACGCCAACGAACATTGTCTCTGTTGAAAGTCATCAGAAACTCTTGAAGGACAACTGCTTTTGAAGGAACCTCAAATACTGTTGGCTCCACATTGCAATCAGCGGCTGGAGTTTTCTGGACAATATTTTGAACTTCTGCAGGCGTGTAACTGACTTTTTGACAACCAACTATAAAGAATATCGAAACCGATACTCCTAATATTCTGCGGAAGTTGCTGGTTAATAAAATATTTTTGAAATGGGAAAATCTTTTAAATGTCGTCATAACTACCTTACGACATTTATTTTCCAAGATATGAGTCTGGTTTTAAAGTCCGGTTTTTATCGTTACGCAAAACCGCAAATCCTTTCCCACCTTGGATTTGCCGGATCTCATCATAATTTTAATTATCGTAACAAATTTCCAATCAATTCGCCCCACTGTGAGGCGAATTTTAAAGATTTACCGCTTCCCTGTTTGACGAACGTCTAGGAAAATTGAGATCTCAATTCATTATTCAAAGATAGAAAACCCTTCAGAGCCTGAATTTCGCTTATATGCAAACACAACTGAACACCTTGATCTGGCTGACTGGCTGGCTTTTTATCTAGCCCCAGGTCTAGCTTAGAAAGTTGAACAAATGACATGTCGTCAAATTTAATTCCTTTATCAGAACAATACTGCATCCACTTTTGTAAGCTAAAACATTTCTTATCTTGATTGCCGACCTTATTGGATTTACAAAATTGTTGAAGATTTTGAACTAAATCTATTGTGACCTTAGGAGCCTCAAAAAAATGATTTTTAGTTGTATCATTTGTAGCGCGAACAAAAATTCGAATAGCTGCCTTCAGCTCTTCTTTATTTTCTATTGAAAAGCTAAAATCATCCTTGGCCATAATATATCCACTATTGATTAACACTTGAAATGTTTTTTC
>CAZDHC010000162.1:0-5603 GCA_964505225.1 uncultured Bdellovibrio sp.
TTGCTGTATTGACGGACATCTTGGGTGACGAAGATCACTTAGGGGACATGGACTTTAAAGTTGCGGGAACTCCTCAAGGAATCACTGCAGTTCAGATGGATATCAAAATTGACTCTGTGAGCTTCCAAGTTATGGAAACAGCATTGAATCAAGCTAAAGAAGGCCGTAATCACATCCTAAATGAGATGGAAAAAGTGATGAAAGTGCCTCGTGGTCAAATTTCTGAATTTGCTCCAAGAATTGAAACCATCAAAATTCACCCTGATAAGATCCGAGAAGTGATCGGTTCAGGCGGTAAAGTGATCCGTGGAATCACAGAGTCTACTGGTGTGAAAATTGAGATCGAAGACGATGGAACAATTCACATCGCTTCTGCGGATCCACTGGCTACTAAAAAAGCAATTGCGATCATCAACGATATTTGTGCTGAAGCCGAAGTCGGAAAGACCTACAAAGGTAAAGTGATGAAGATTGCGGACTTTGGTGCTTTTGTTGAAATTTTGCCGAACACTCAAGGTTTGTTGCACATTTCTGAAATTGCTCATGATCGAATCCGTCAGGTTTCTGATGTTCTTTCAGAGGGCGAAGAAATTGAAGTAAAGGTTCTTGATGTGGACCGTGCTGGCCGCATTAAGTTGTCTCGTAAAGCTTTGCTAGAGAAAGCTGCACACTAGTCTGTGGTTCGTTTTAAAAAGACGACCTTGAAAAATGGCATACGGGTTGTGAGTGAAGTTCACCCACAATCCCGAGCTGTTTCCATGGGGATTTGGGTGACCACCGGAACCCGAGATGAAGCCAAGGGAGATGAGGGAATTTCTCATTTCCTGGAGCATCTTGTGTTTAAGGCGACCAAGAATCGGTCGGCCTATCAAATTGCAAAATCATTGGAACAATTAGGTGGGGAATTGAATGCTTTCACCACTCGGGAATACACCTGCTATCATGCTTTTGTGCTGCGTGATCATTGGTTGAAGGGGCTTGATGTTCTTTCGGATTTGGTCAGCAATATGGCTTTGAATCGCGAAGATTTTCAGCTCGAAAAATCGGTGATCCAGCAAGAAATTTCGATGACCGACGATAATCTAGAAGAAGTCGTTTACGACGAGTATTTCTCGCGCTGTTTTCCAAAGCATCCACTGGGTCGTCCAATTTTAGGAAATAATGAGTCCATCGCGGCGATGACTCAAAAACAGATCAATAAATATTATCAAGAACGCTATTCGGGAAATCACCTCATTATCTCGGCGAGCGGCAATATTGATCACTCGGAATTGGTTGAGGCAGTTGAGAAACTTTTAGGCCAAAAAGCCAAAAGGAAACTTCAGTTTCCAAGAACCAAGCCAAATCATCGGCCTTTTAGAACTGTCGTCGAGAAAAAATCCGAACAGTTGCATTTGTTGTTAGGCATGCCTTGTTCCAGCTTTAAAGACAAACAGCGCTTTGAGGCCTTTATTGTCAACGCCATGTTGGGCGGGGGAATGACCTCGAAACTGTATCAAAGTGTGCGCGAGAAAAAAGGTTTGGTTTACACCATCTATTCTGCACTGAACACTTTTGAAGATTTTGGTGTGATCAATGTTTATGCGAGCTGTGAAAAAGACAATATGAAAGCGGTCGTTAAAACCGTAGCAGCAGAGCTTAGAAGATTGGTTAAAAACGGAATTTCTCAAGGTGATTTGGATTTATTTAAAACTCAAGTCACTGGTGGATTATTATTGGGTGCAGATGATGTCGACAATCGTATGCAGTCGATAGCTGTGAATGAAATGGTTTTTGGAAAATACAAACCGGTGGATGAGATCATTGAAGAGATCAATCAAGTCACTGTTAAGTCAGTCAGACAATACCTAAATAAGTATTTTGATTTTAACAATATGGGTGCAGTGTTGATGGGTGGCGGAGCAGAAGAGCTCAAAGAATGGTTTTTAGAATTTAAGTTTTAGGAGTCGAAAATGTCATTGATGCCAAAAGTTCCATTAAAAATAAAAAAATTAGCTCATTACAAAGGTGAATTGCCGGGCTACCAATCCTCTTTAGCCAGTGGCTTTGATGTTCGCGCGCAGTTGTCTCAACCAGTGGTGATTATGCCAACTGAACGAACTATGGTGGCGACAGGACTTAGTTTTGAAATTCCGCCTGGATTTGAAATTCAGGCTCGCCCTAGAAGTGGTTTGGCGGCAAAGCACGGCATTTCAATCGTGAACACTCCAGGAACCATCGATGCCGATTATCGTGGTGAAGTGAAAGTGATTTTAATTAATTTAGGTGCTGAGCCTTTTGAGATCAAAGATCAAGAGCGCATATGCCAGCTCGTGCTGGCTCCAGTGGTTCAGGCCGAGTTTCAAATTGTCGAAGATCTGGGGCAAACAGATCGCGGTGCCGGTGGTTTTGGTTCTACGGGCCGATAAAAAAATCGAAATCATTGTTTCAAATTGAGAAAAACCTACAGCCTTTTGGCTAGGTTTCCGATGAGTTTAGGTTGCTAAACTACAAGGGGAACCTATGCGCTTTTTATCAAATTATTTTTTGTTAGATGATGATTGGGATGGAAGCGATGGTTCTAGTGGTTGGGCATACTCCTACGATTCAACAAGTTACAGCAGCATGGATGATAGCTTTTGGTCTCCAAGTGTAACTGATGATTGGTCAGGGGATTGGTCTGGTGATTTATTTTTCGATGATTGGGGTGCTGGTTCTGATTTAAATGCCAATGATCAATTAGCGGATCTAAATTTAAATGTCGTCGACGATTCAACTATCAATATCGAAGAAAATAGTTTGGCGGGATTAACGCCCGTTGATTTCAATGCGGATGCAAGTTCGATTTCAACAATTAGTGAGGCATCTGGAGAACCTGTAAATGTCGGCTCTCAGATGGTGGACACGCTAAATAGTCTTTTGGCACAAGGAGATGGAGAAAAACAAAACAACGGTGATGGAAGTGTCACTTATAAATTAAAAAATGATGATGGCGGTTCCATTTCCTATACTGTCAATCCAGTATTTGACTATGAGGATAAGGATAAAGTGGGTCCACTGATGACCGTTCATTCTGAAGTCGTCACTCAAAAAGGGATGAATACAAATACAACTGTAATGAGTACAAGCGATGGAACTCACTTAAGTGAAGTGACTACGGATTTCACTTTGGACCAAAAAGGTGTCGTGCAAACTGTAAGTCGAGAATATGGGCTTTCTGATGATGAAAGCAGTGACGATTTGGTTTTGAAGCAAACGACGACGCAAATTATTTCCAGCACAAAAAATGTGGATGGATCTGAGGAGTCGATTTCGACGTTTAGTGAGATCGTATCTGCAGATGGTACTTATGCATCGGCACTGATCAGCAACACCGTGACGGAAGAGGGAAAAGTCATTCAAAGTGGGGCCATATTAGGGTCTAATGGTGTTGCTACAAGTCTACAAACAAAAGATGTGACTGAAGAATATGTTGAGGCGGCGAAACTTGAATTAGAAAAAATGAATGGTCCAATTCCTGAAGGCGATGGAGAGTTTGAGACTTTTGAGGACGAAGAAGAAGGATCATTTTCAGGTGAAATGCCCTCAACGTTTGGCGGAGGAAATGTTTTAGCTGGGTCATTGTTGAAAGTGACTCCGGCAACCCCTTCGGCTTCTACGCAGACGGTTTCAAGTGAATCCACTCAGCCACAAGCGGTCGTCGATGATGAACTGCCAGTCGCTGCTAAAAGTTTTAAAGTTCAACCAGTCAAACTTGTTGATGGCGATGAGAGTGATCTAGGAAGTGCGGATACAAGGAAAAATCCATCACTCATGAATATGGATCAAGCGACTCCTACTTTTGGTAAGGTGATGAATGTTCTGGATGTCAGTGATCCTTTGGGGCTTGGAGCGGGACCACAAAATCCTCTTTTGAAAATGTATAAACAAATTTCTGATATAGAAGGTGTTTCAGTTAACTATTTTGCTGTTGATCAAGCTGGTCCAACAATTACAGAGGGAAATGTTCAAGTCTATAGAAATGCAACTTTTGCCGGTGATCTTTGGGCTCGGGATCCAAGTATAACTAGTATGGATGGAACTGTTCACATAGTTCCTAGGGCTGGTGCTGACGGACAAAAGTATCAAGATGCAGTTCAAAAAGGTCGGGAAGAAACCTGGAAAGAGCTTGGAATTCCCTTTGACCCCAATTACGTATTGATAGATCCAGCCGGACTTCAAAGGCCTAACAGCGCGCCAGGTGGAATGACCTTTCCTGGGGTTAGCTTTATGGATTCAGATGCAACAAATGGTGTTAGGGCAATCGCAAAAGAACAAATGGCTAATGTGGTGCAAATGCAATCCTTTGTAGAAGGTGGAAATACAAGAAATTTGGGTGATGGCACAGCTATAGTCGGCATGGATGCAGTTTATGGAACAGCTGCGATGTTAAATATTTCCAAGGAAGAGGCGACTCAAAAAATTGCCGCAGATTTAGGAGTTTCAAGAATTGTGGCGCTACCTGGAGCTGCAGGTGAATTTCACGTCGACATGACAGTTGTTCCGACTCCGTCGGGTGTGATTTTGGTCAATGACCCAAGTCTTGGAGCCAATTTGACAAAACAACATATACTTGAAGAAGCAAAGGCCAACGGTTGGTCAGAAGATCAAACAAAGAGCTTGTTGTCGCGAGTTGATGAAAATTCTAGTTCTTACAGACTGACAACTGCTCAAGCTTTGTCGGATGCAAGTGCGAAAAAATTAGAAGATGCTGGATATAAAGTTCAACGTGTTCCAGGTGCGATCGAAGTACCAACATTGGATGGCAAAGCAAATCTCTATAATATGCTCAATATGGTTGGTGGAATTAGTCCTAAAACGGGTGACAACATTGGTATTGTTGGAGGTGCCCCGGCTATTTTTCAAAACAACATGGAGCAGGTTTACAAAAACAATGGTGTTGCTAGGGTTTATTTTGCGGATCCGGAAATTTCAAATATAATGTTAGGTGGCGGCAGCGGTGGTGGACAGAATTGTACAACTATTGCCGCTGGTCATGGTAACGAGTTCGATCCTTAATCGAACTTGTTATGCTTTCTTGGCCATAAAATCTTTGATCTTAAATCGTGCTGTCTTGACGACTCCAGGTTGTCCAATTGGATCAACATAGTCAGCAGCATCGAAATCAAATTGAGCAGTAAACTTCATAATGACGCCAAAGCTGGTACAATCAAACTCAAGAACAGTCGTGGAAGGCCCCTGAACTCGATTGCTGAGTGAAAAGTACGGGTATTTCCAGGTTTGAATTTTGGCTTTGTATTCCATTTTTTCGTAATGATAAATCGCAGGTGTGCTTGGATCAATTTGCACCTGCTGAGGTGAAACGGGTTCGACTTTCTTTCCTGCAGGTGTTGGTTCGGGGGCTAATTGTGGAGTGACTTGTGGGCTTGCTGCTTGACCATTTTCAGGAAGAAACTGAGTTCTTGTAATCGTATTATTTTTTGTGATTTGATTTTGGGTCACTTCAGCGGTCGCCGGCTGTTGTTGTGGTGGAGGCGCACCTTGTTGTGGAGGCGCTGGGCGAGGTTGCTGTTGTGGTGGAGGCGCACCTTGTTGTGGAGGCGCTGGGCGAGGTTGCTGTTGTG
>CAZDHC010000163.1:0-5567 GCA_964505225.1 uncultured Bdellovibrio sp.
TATATTCCTAATTTTAGCGGGTTTGACTGCCATTTTTGTTGTGGGCCTTAGGTGGGCAACTATGACACCATCGTCTATTAAAGCCCCACCTACGGTGGAAAGTGCCACTAAATAGTCAAAAATAATTTAAGTGCTGGGCTTGCGGAGCTGACTTTTTCGGATTTGCCATTGCTCAAGCGCATATTGTCGCATGTCTGAAATCTGATCGAACTCGTCCATGATTTCCACGCCGAGCAAAGTCTCGATTGCATCTTCTAAGGTGACAATGCCAGTGACGATTCCGTACTCGTCTACGGCCAAAGCTAAATGTTCTTTTCGTTTTACAAATAAATCGATGACTGATGCGACTGTCATGCGCTCGGGAACAGAATTGATTTCGGCAGTGATGTTGCGAATTTTCGTGTCATGATGATCGTTCGAAAGCATTTCCAAAATTTTATAACGATGAGTCAGGCCAATAATATTGTCCATGTTACTGTCGTATACCGGGATTCGCGAAAAACGAATTGGCTTAAATTTGGCGGCGACATCCTCAACGGTATCGTCGGCTTCTAGCGCAAACATCACTGACCTCGGGGTCATGATATCCGAAACAAACATGCTATTGAGAGCCAGCAAATTGCGAATAATGTTGGACTCTTTCTTTTGTAAAGTGCCTTCTTCAACTCCAATTTCGGCATTTACGACCATTTCTTCTCGCGTGACAGAAGCTTCATCTGGGCGGTGAAATAGTTTACCCAAAAATTCAGAAAGTCGAACAATCGGAAACAAAAGAAAAATCATCGCCTGTACAGAAAAGGCCGTAAATGGCGCCAGGGCTTTCCAGTGAGTGGCGCCTATGATTTTAGGGAAAATTTCTGAGAAAATAAGAATTCCAAAAGTTAAAATGACTGAGCTGATGGTGACGGCTGTGTTTCCAAATTGTTCGTGAACTTTTGTTGCGATGGCTGCAGAGCCTAGTGTGTGAGAAATAGTGTTTAAAGTTAAAATGGCAGAAATGGGTCTGTCGATATTTTCTTTCAAATGCTCTAGAAGTTTTCCGCTGCGTTTTTCTTCTTTAATCAGAATGGCAATATAAGAAGGTGATATTGACAAAAACACTGCTTCGAAAAGTGAGCAGAAAAAAGAAACTAAAATGATTGTAACTGCAAGGATCAGAATTGTGGTCATTTGTGTTTGAAAATAATAACACCTAAATTTCAGGTATTGTAGCGGTAGTCCGTAATGGCGCGATGGACTGCAGCAATGTCATTTAGATCAAAAAAAAAGCCAGACCGAAGTCTGGCTTTTTAAATATTGAAACGGAGTTCAACAAAAGGGTGAACCGATTATTTGTTTTCGGCAGCACGCTTCTCTTGGTACTTCTTAGCTAATTCTTCTTGAATGTTACGAGGAGCAGCTTGGTATTTTGCAAATTCCATTGAGAATTCGCCTTTACCTTTAGTTGCAGATCGTAGATCAGTCGAATAACCAAACATTTCAGTTAGAGGCACTTCTGCTTCGATCACGGCGTTGCCTTCGAAAGCAGTTGTGTTCACGATCACACCACGACGTTGATTGATTTGACCAACACCGGCGCCCTGATATTCGTCAGGAACAGTTGTTTCAAGCTTCATGATTGGCTCAAGAACTGTCGGTTTAGCTTTTTGATAAACTTCACGCATTGCTGCCATTGCCGCAATTTTGAAGGCCATATAGCTAGAGTCGACATCATGGTAAGCACCGTCATCAAGATCAACTTCAACTCCAACGATTGGGAAACCTATCAAAGGACCCTTCGCACATTGCTCAGAAAATCCCTCTTCAACAGCTGGGATAAATTCACGAGGAATACGTCCGCCCACAACTTCATTGTTGAATTTGAAAGTCTTGCCATCTTCTTGAGGAGGCAATGGTCGGATTTTTCCAACAACTTTTGCGAATTGACCAGAACCACCCGTTTGTTTCTTGTGAGTGTAGTCATAAGTTGCTTCTTGTCCGATTGTTTCACGGTAGGCAACTTGTGGCTTACCAACAACAACTTCACAATTGAACTCACGCTTCATACGCTCAACGTAAATTTCCAAGTGAAGCTCACCCATTCCAGAAATGATCGTCTCAGCTGATTCCTCGTCACGGTGAACGCGGAAAGTTGGATCTTCTTTACGGAATTTTTGAAGAGCTTTTGAAAAGTTGTTCGCTCCAGATTTTTCTTTTGGAGAAATCGCCAAAGAGATAACCGCATCTGCAATGTGCATTGACTGCATAGATACGTTGTAGCCTTCAGTTGCGAAAGTGTCTCCAGAAGCACAGTCGATACCAAACATCGCGATGATATCACCAGCATAAGCTGTATCGATATCCGTCATTTTGTCTGAGTTCATACGAACCATGCGAGGAATCTTAATTCGCTCTTTGTTCGAAGTGTTCACAATGAAATCACCTTTAGACATCTTACCTTGGTAAATACGCATGTAAGTTAACTGTCCAAATGGAGTTACCGCCAACTTAAATGCCAAAGCACAAAGTTGCTTGTTGTTGTCTGGGAAAAGTTCAAATTTCTCTTCACCTTTATCAAGGTCAAGAGCGTGCTCTTTTTTCTCTTCAGGAGTTGGAAGGTAATAAGTCACTGCATCCAACAAATGTTGAACGTTCTTGTTTTTGAAAGCAGAACCGCAAAATACTGGAACTAGTTTAAGACCAATAACAGCTTTTCGAGTTGCAGCTTTGATTTCATCAATAGAGACTTCTTCGCCCATCAAGAACTTGTCACCGATAGATTCGTCAACATCGGCTAATTTCTCGATCATTTTTTGACGGTATTCAGCCGCCTGAGCTTTCAAGTCTTCTGGAACTGGAATTTCAGTTACAGTTTCTCCGCTGTCGCCTTCGTTGATGTAGGCTTTCATTGTCACTAGGTCCACGATTCCTTTGTGGTTTTCTTCAAGACCAATTGGAATTTGGAACAAAGTTGCGTTCAAACGTAATTTTTCCACTAATGCTTCAGCAACTCGGAATGGATTGGCACCTTGACGGTCCAATTTGTTGACGAATGCCAAACGAGGAACACCGTAACGTTTCATCTGACGGTCAACGGTGATTGACTGAGACTGAACACCGGCAACACCGCAAAGAACCAAGATAGCTCCGTCAAGAACTCGAAGTGAACGTTCCACTTCAACTGTAAAGTCCACGTGCCCCGGGGTGTCGATTAGATTAATAGTAAAATCTTTCCACTCAACCTGAGTCGCTGCTGACTGGATGGTGATACCTTTTTCTCGCTCAAGGTCCATCGAATCCATTGTTGCGCCGACTCCGTCTTTTCCTTTAACTTCGTGGATCGCATGGATTTTTCCACCGTAGTAAAGAATACGCTCAGATAAAGTTGTCTTACCTGAATCGATATGGGCGGAAATTCCGATATTTCTGACCGTCTTAATGTCCCAATTTTTAGCCATAGTAATCCTTATTGCTATTTTGTTTTTATCTAAAGACGGTATGAGCTATCATGGCTTGCAGAATAGTGCAAATACGCCGAAAATACGCGGTGCAAAAATTATCATATTGGGGGCTGGTTGAACTCGTCCGATTTTGGTTCTGGGAAAAATGAAGTGAGCGAGCAAGATTTGCTGAAAGTTTTGGCAGAGCGCTTTGGATTTACCCAGTTTCGAGGTGAGCAACTGCCCGTGATCCAATCCATTTTGGCCGGTCAAAGCGCATTGGCCTTGATGCCGACCGGAATGGGTAAGTCTTTGTGCTTTCAGTTGCCTGCGGTGGTTCTGCCGGGGGCTACGGTGGTGATTTCCCCCTTAATTGCCTTGATGCAGGACCAAGTCGATAAGGCCAGGGCTCAGGGTTTGCCGGCGACCTTTTTGTCTTCGACCCTAACCCGTGAAGAGCGGGAAAAGCGGCATGTTGAAATTGGTCAGGGTCGATATCAACTGATTTACGTTACCCCAGAGCGATTTCGAAAGCCCGAGTTTTTGGCTGAAATCGCTAAAATCAAAATCAGTTTGCTAGCGGTCGACGAGGCCCATTGTATTTCCCAGTGGGGGCATGATTTTAGACCGGATTATTCTAGATTAGGCGAGTTTCGGGAAATTTTAGGCAATCCGGTAACCTTGGCTTTGACGGCCACGGCAACCTCGCCCGTGCAAAAAGATATTTTGCGGGAGCTTCGGATTGAGGAGGCTCCAATATTTCATGCGGGGATTGAACGCCCCAATCTTTCGTTAAATGTGCATGATGTTTATGGAATGGATGAGAAAATTCGCGGCATTGTTGGATTGCGCTTTCAAAATCCAGGATCTGGGATCATCTACTTTTCCTTAATTCAAACTCTTTATAAAGTATCGGCAGGGCTGGCTCAATTGGGAATTGGGCATGAAATTTATCACGGGCAGTTGGATGCAAAAGAAAGAAAAAGAAATCAAAGAAGTTTTTTAGAGGGCCACGGAAAGTTGATGTTGGCGACTCCGGCATTTGGTTTGGGAGTGGACAAAAAAGATGTTCGTCTTTTGATTCATGCCGAAATGCCAAACTCGGTTGAGTCCTATTACCAAGAAGTCGGGCGTGCGGGCCGAGATGGTTTACCAAGTCAGTGCCATCTTTTTTACGACCAAGAAGATGTGTCGATTCAAATGGAGTTTATCAAATGGGCGAACCCTGAGCCTGATTTTATTTTGAAGGTCTATCGCTTGATCGAAGCGGGTGGGCCGGGATTGGCCAATGACGGAATTGATTTTCTGCGGGCGCAAATGAACTTTTATAATAAGCGAGATTTTCGGGTCGAAACTGCCGTCAACGTTCTGGAGAGGTGGGGCTGTCTAAAGCCTGCAGAATCTAGAATCGGCTACAATGTGACGAGCGAGCCGACCGAAGAGCAGCTGGATCGGGCGGCGGTTGTGGCGAGGTTGAAAACTCAGAATTCCAAATTGTTAGAAATGGTGCGGTTGGCGCAAATGACCGAAGGCTGTCGCCTGAATTCAGTTTATGAATATTTTGGTCATAATGTTGCCGACGGAAAAACCTGTGGCAAATGTGATCTTTGTTTGAAGAAATAGAAGTCCCAATTGCAGATAGATAATTAAAGGTTATTTCAATTTCCGAATTTTTTCGATGATTCGTTGATTTGATTCAGCTGGAGTCAGGTTCCAAAGGTCGTTGTTCTTAGAGCGCTCTGTGATTTCACTTAATATGATCTGGTAAAGAGCTCGCAGTTCTTGTTTTTGATTTAGATTTTGTAGCGGCCCTTTCTTGGAAAGTGTTTGCCACCAAAATGCCAATGCCGGAGTAAAGATGAGGTGAGACTCGGAGCGGTTCCAAGTCATAGGATCGGGGACAAAGCTATAATCTCGATCAGCAATTTCTTGTCTTTCAGTTTCACTGGCCTGTTCATTTTTGGGGTCAATGGGGTTTGAAAGAGCCAGACTCATTAATTTGGGGTTGAGTTGATCTAGGGTGGCAAAGGCGTCGGCAAACATTTCATGGAAGCCCGCAATCAAGTCTTCAAACGCGATCACATTTTGCATGGATTTGATGCTTTGGATTTCTTGATCGATTTTTATATTTAGCTCATTTGATTCCAT
>CAZDHC010000164.1:0-5469 GCA_964505225.1 uncultured Bdellovibrio sp.
GGTCTAAGTTTACTTTTAGCAAAGATGCCAACGACGTTTCAGAAACTTCTCCGTAGACAAATCGCTTTTTTGGATGAACTGCATAGGAGATTTGTTCCCCTTTTAACAATACGCTCGCGATATGAACGCCCAAAGTGCCTGTGACTTCCAGACGCATCGCCTGTGAAAGTTGAGATGCCACATCTAGGCTCACATTATGACTGGTGCCTTTTTCTAGATCTCTGATTTGGGCTTTGGCATCCCAGCGCCCCTCTCGTTTTGCAGAATTGAAGGCAACCGGAGTCGAAGTACACCCAAAAAGAAACCCAATAGATAAAATCAAAAGCCCAAACCTTGCCATTTGCATATCATCGATTTTGCAAGCGTTGCCAACAAAGTGGCAACGTTAAATTTGTAAATATTCGTGATTTGAATCTATTTGCCTGGCTCAAATGAGGCAGGCTGCCGATTTGAAGACTTAGCTTCTTGTTTTTCCAAACTCGTAATCTTTTGCCGGATCAAGTTTGCTTTTCGGTCATCGATTTCTGACTCGGCAGCATGCTGATACATCTTGCGAGCTTTTTCCACTAATTGGTGTTTGCTATAGGCATCACCCAAGTGTTCTGCAATGATGCTTTCCTCTGGTTGAGCCTTATAGGCTGCTTCTAAGACTTTAATGGATTCACTAAATTTTCCTTTTTTATAAAGAATCCAACCTAAAGTATCCATAATGAATCCATCATTTGGTTCTAAAGCCAACGCCCTTCGAACCAATTGCTCGGCCTCATCTAATTTGAGATTGGACTCGGCATAAACAAAGGCAAGATAGTTTAATCCTTGAACATGATTTGGATCCATTTCAATGACCTTGTGCATGTGCGCCAACACATCTTCCTTTTTACCTAGGCGATCGCTGATCGTACCTAAAAAGAACTGCAACTGAATATTTTCAGGAAATTTTTCAATTCCTTTTTTCAAAACCTCAGCCGCTTCCGGAAATTTTTCTGCCTCATCCAACAAAGAAGCATGGATTGCATAAAACTGTGGAATGTCATTTCGTTTTTCCAGGGCTGAAACAATCATCTTCATGGCATCATCGGACTTTTTTGATTGCTTTAGCAAATACGCAGCATGAACCATGGATTCACCAAAGTACTGGCTGTCTTTGGGAATTTTTCTGAACTGCTCAATGGCTTCGTTTCCTTTGCCCATTTCTTCGTAAATAGCAGCAAGATAGAATCGAATTTTGTCGCTATCGGGGACCTGATGTAAAACTTCCTTTAATTTCTCGATAGCTGGGTCAAATTTCTTTTGCTCAATTAATACCAAGGCCATTTTGACTTTGGCATTTAATGCATCATCTGAGTATCTCTCTAAGATCTCAAACTGCTCATAAGCCTCGTCATATCTCTCTTGCTCTAAAAAGGATTGAGCTAATATTTCCGCGAGCTTTGGACTTGGTCCGCGTTCTCTTTGATATGTTTTATACAATTCAAAGGCTCGCTTCTCTTGATTTGATTTTGTGTAAAGTTGACCTAGTGCCAAAATCGACTCTAAGTGCTCAGGCTTTACATTCAAGGCTTTTTTATACGCAGACTCTGCAGCCTTCAAATGTGCAGCACCTGCCTGTTCACCATGAATTCGGCCCACATAGTACCAGGCTAAATGGGGAGTTCCATAGTCTTCATTATTCGCTAGCTTCTCAAAATACTTGATCGCTTTATCGTATTGTTTCAACTCGGCATACACCGCTCCCAGATACATTGGAGCTTCTGCATTTTCGCGATCGATATTTAAAACAGTTTCATATTGTGAAATTGCTTTCTCATACACTTTCAAAGTTGAATACAATCCACCTAGCAAAAGTCGGCCATCAATATAACGAGGATTTTTTTCAACCGATAGTTCTGCTTGCTCTAGAGCTTCAGTGACCATTCCTAACTTTACATACTCTGCCGCTAATCGAAGGCGAACTTGAGGAGAAGATGGGTCATACACCAGAACCAGTTTGAAGCTTTCCACTGCCTTTTGATGATTTCCGTCTAAACTTTGCGCTTCTCCCATTGAGAAATAGTAATCCGCTTGAGTGCGCATATACATTGGGTCCAAATTATCAACCGAATCACCAACCATTCTAGGCGGCGACATAGAAGCTGGAGCACGATTGTGATCGTTCATTGCCGAGTCATAAAAGACTTCTCGGTTTGGAAATGGAGACGAGGAAGCGCAGGCCAACATCAAAAACGACAAAGCTAATAAAATTACCCCAGAGAATCTGGCAGCCATGAAGCCCCCTCTTACAAAGGACTTTTCGGCGCAGAATGAGACCAGCTTAAGAGAATATCGGACTTGTGAAGGGAATTAGGACTTTGGTCACATTTGACGATCTCAAATGCTATTTAACGCTTATTGCGATTCCAACATCGTCACCAGAAAACAGAACCCCTTTTCCATCTGAAAACTGGTTCGCATCTTCAAAGTTGGATTCATTTTTTCCATTCGCTCCCGTTGACCACACGATGACGTTCTTTTTTGAGTCATTTCCAAGGATGGTTTTAAACTGAAATGGTCTACCCCACTCATCATTTCCAACCTCACCTTGGTTTGATGTCAGATGACTTAAGCTTGCCTCAGAAGCAGGCTGTCTGGAGTTGGAGATAGACTCTGTGCTTACTCTTTGAGCTTCTAAGATCTGATACGCTAAGCTCTCGGCTCGCCGCGTTGATTTTTCATTTTTTTCATTATTTTTGCTATTCCAGAACGGAGTAAAGGCCAAAAAGCAAATGGCTAACAAGGACACTGTAGAAATGACTCCAATCGATCCAACATGCTGATTTTTCTCAGTTTTCATCCTTTTAAAGTCTCCTGGATATAGGTCTAGTCTAGACTTTTTCGGTACTTCGGCGAAAAACTTAAGGGGTATTTATGTTAACTTTAACCCAGCCTGTGACAAACCGAGTCTTTAGCCTATATTTTCAGCCGAGGCTGCTTGACAAGATGTGGCGGCCCGCTTAGGTTGCGCTCATCTAAAACCCAAGAGTTTTTGAATAATTAACGGGGGAGGCTACTTTGATGAACCAAACTGAAACCGTAACAGGTATGAAAACTACTAATAACGGTAAGGTAAAAATCATTAAGCGTTATCAGAATCGTAAACTCTACGACACTCAGCAGAGCTGCTATGTGACTTTGGACGATATCGCTAAAATGATCAGAACAAACGAAGAAGTGATGGTAATCGACAACAAATCGAAAAACGACATCACTGCTGCAACTTTAACACAGATTATTTTTGAAGCAGAAAAGAAAGCATCTCAATATGCTCCTCTTTTCACACTTCGTGAAATCATCCAAAATGGCAACGGTAGCATTTCTAACTACCTAGCAAAATTGGGTGCATTTCCTCAGGATTACATGCTTAAGCAAGCTGCAGCATTAGCTGCTCAAGCTGAGCGCGCTTCAAATGAAGATTTGAAGCAGAACTTGGAAGCTCGAGTTGCTTCTGCTGCTGCGCGAGTAGCTGCTGATTCAACTGCAAAAGTAGCTGCTGAAAAAGCAACTATTCTTCCAGGATCACAACAGGACGAGACTCCAACTCTTCCGACTTCAAACAACAACTTCAATAACTAAGAAGCTGTTTGAATTAACTTTGAAAGTTAAAATAGAAAACCCGAGAGCAATCTCGGGTTTTTTATTTTCTATCTAAGCGTACGCCAATTCAAAAAGACTTTTCGACCAGCAGTCACTTTGACTTCTTGTTCTTGCATGGTGTCCCCAGTTGGTCCTCCGGCTATGTCTAAGCCCTGAGCTGAGATGCGATAAGATCCTGGCTTAAGATAAACTCGAACCATTTGAATACTTGCTGGCAAGGTCGACCACTGTCTTAGATCGGCACGGTCGGCTAAGTTCATCGCTATCCAAGTTAAGTCGCCCAACAATTGGTTCTTTTGTCTAATTTGATCGGAAACAATAGCCTTAGCCGCAATGCCACCCACTCGACGAGCAACCAAGGCTCCAAAATCTTTTTCCAAAGTCGAAATAGCGACCTGATCAACATCATAAACTGTTTTTGATTCAATAGAGTCCATTCCTGCAATATGGACCCTTGTAGACAAAGTTTCATTTACCTGAGGCCTTAACATCGGAAATCTATAACTCCCTGACCGGTTTTGTTTCTGAGCTCCCCAGCCTTGCTGAAGAATAATAACCACTTCCCCTAAGTTCCTATCATACCAAGCTGAATTTTCAGAAACACTGGGGAACTCTTTTTTCCATTCCCGGTAAGTTTCGTCCCGTCTTGCTAATTTACTTGTTCTTAGTAAATCACCTGGCAAGAAAATATTTCGGCCATCCAATTTATATGCCCCTTCGTATTCCAAATAGGCATCGTCAAATTTTCTATCAGATTCCCAAACCAGTGCAGCTAAATATCGTGCAAATGAAGATTGCTCATATGGATCACGACCATCCATTTTCAATTTTAAAATCTTTTCGTTGATCCGGCGCGCTTCAACCAAAGCGCCATCGTTCTGGCCCATCATTAAATAATTGATGGCGTTCATCGTATTGATCAAAAATTTCTCGTATGATTCGCCTTTGTATTGAACCATCTCCTCGCCACCCAATGTCGCGCTAGCGACATTGGAAACCGAATGATAGTCATTCATATCTACTAATTTATCAGCCTTTTGAAAAATCTGAGTTGATTCTTTGTATTTTCCAGCAATCTGCAAAGCCGTCGCATAATCCAAAAGATACAATAGCTGATCTCGGTCTTCTATTTCGGAGAGTGTTTTTAATTTCTCAAGAGCTTCTGAGAACTGACCATTCTTTAACATCTTTTGTGCTTCAAATACTTTAGACTTGTACGAAGCACACGATATAAGAACAAAGGAGCAAAAAAGCAGACTTAGGTTTTTTTTAAATTTTAAAAACATAAATCTGCTCATTTTAAATTAAAGCCCAATTGCTTTCTTTTTATAGGCCTTACGAATTTCTTTTTGTCCGGTCCAAGTGATCACACTGGTCTTAAGATTCGTCATATTCAAAGTGATTTTATAATAGATTGTTTTTTCTTTGCCAACTTCTTGAACAATCGAATCTAAACGACCATTCACGATAAAATCCGCACCCACTTGAGCTCCTGGTCCTTTTTTGGTTTCCTGGCTCGTCATACCTGAGTTCTGATAATTATACTCTTCAGATATATCTTGGCGCGCTTCTTTATCAATAAATGCCACTTTTCCTGAATTCGTTAGCTCAACCCGAACCATGTCCATAATACTTTGAGTGTCGATATGTTCAGAAGTTTTGTTCTGTAAATTGGTCACCATTAAAATTGGCATTTTTTGTGCTGCCGCTATTGAAGGATGTCCAACCATTTTAGTCACTAAATCCTGAACAACTTTTTGCATATCAGTTTCTGACCAAGAGTCGTTCATTAAGTTTTCTTTTTCAGGATCGTCGTAATTTCCCATCACAAAAGCTTTA
>CAZDHC010000165.1:0-5300 GCA_964505225.1 uncultured Bdellovibrio sp.
GTCTTAAGTTCAGAAATAATAAAAGAAGGCACCAAAACCATTGTTGGAACCTCTGCCAAAGTCTTTGGTTTTTCAATTTTAGCCAACCGAACAAACAATGAAAGATCTGCCGGACGAGTTTGCGAGAACATAAATTTTCGCAAAGGCGCCAAAGTGTTTTCAAGCGCTTGTTCTTGGCTAAGCTTTCCAGCTACATAAGGTTGTATTCCCTTTTGATTCATCTCTGTAAATGCCGGCCCCATAATAAAAAATGTTAAAAATAGTGCAAGTCCCACCAACAACTGATTGGGTGGCATTTGCTGAACACCCATGGCTTGTCTTAAGAATGATAGAACAATGATGATTCGGGTAAAACTGGTCATCATAATCAAAATTGCTGGAGCCAGAGTCAAAACGGTCATGATCATGACCAATTTGATTGCGCTTACAACTTCAGTTGGATTGTCGGTCGATTTGAAACCCAAGTTCACGGTTGGCAAAGTCACTTGAGCAAACGCAGATTGGCTTAAACCAAACAATAGGCCAAACAGAAAAAAAGCTGGTAGCCAATTCGCTAGTTTTCCGACGGTGCTCTTCATTATAACGACCTCATATTTTTCATTTTTGATGAAACAAAATCCTTTATTCCTGCAATCGAAAACTCGTCGTTGGCTTCGTCCGAATTAGAGCGAGGGGCATTGTTGGCCATGTCAGAAAAATCCATCGCCGCATTCTTTTGTGAAAACACTGAATTGAAGTTTTTTGGTGTCACTTCAGGAACTTCATCATCCAGAAGGCTCAATTCCTTAATAAGTGAAATATTTTGATCCGTGATCCCGATCAAAATCGATTCACCAGCCACTCGAATAATAGCCAATGATTTTTTAGGACCAAGATAGTGCTGTTGCAGCACCTTAATCTGTTTTTGAGAACCTTTTCCAACATTGGAGTGGCGATAACGTCGGATGAACAAAAATCCGGCGCAACCTAGAACACCCACAATCGCAAGACTTAAAATGATCTTGAAAACTGGATGCTCATTTCCAGCTGATTTTTTTTCAGCTTCTAACTGAACCGGAATCTCGGTTTCTTTTTTGTTGGCCGTCGCTGAAATTGTATTCTCAATCTTGTTTCCGGCAACTGTATTTGGAGCTGCCACTTCAGCTGCTTCGACTTTCAAAGTAGCGTCAGGAGCCACAACCGCAGCTTCCACAGCAATATCTTCAGTTGTAATGGCGCCTTGTTTTTCGGCGGCAAAAACTGAACTTGATACCAACAACATTAAAATTAAAATCAATTTCATCTTAAAATCCTTATCCAGAAAACAATTACTTCAGTTGTTCAACGCGCTCTTTGGTCGAAATGATATCAGTCAATCGAACACCAAATTTTTCATTGACGACCACGGCCTCACCGCGGGCAATCAACTTGTCATTTACGAAAACTTCCATTGGCTCACCGGCCAATTTATTTAATTCGATGACACTTCCTTGTCCTAAGTTCAAAAGTTCGTTGACCGGCATTTTAGTGCGGCCAAGTTCGACAGTGACCCTTAATGGAATATCTAAGATCAAAGCTAAATTTCGATCTTTGTTAGCATCAATTTCCATTTGCTCTGGTGAAATCGCAGCTTCGCCGGTTGAGGCTTCTGCTTCTGCTGCTAACTTATCTGCTAAATTATCTAAACTGTCTGACATGGTTTATCCTCCGCCCTTTTCAATCGCTCTGGTCACTTGCATCGCTACAGTGCCGTGGTGAATTCCGTAATAACCTTTAAATTTGTTAACCCCTTCGACCTGAACATTGAATTCACCAGTCGAATCTTGATCCAATGGGATAACGTCTCCGACTTTCATTCCCATTAAATCTTTCAATTTGATTTCCGTTTGTCCCAAATCAACTTTGATATTCATATCTGTCTCTAAAAGTTGATCTTTGATGATTGTGGTCCAAAGTTTTTTATCCGTCTGGTCACTTTCAACTTGGAATCCTGAAGAAAGCTTTTGCTTGATTGGCTCAATCGTCGAGTACGGAATCACAATCGTAATTGTTCCGTTGGCATTTTCTAATTCCACGTCAAACGTCGATGCGATCACCACATCTGTTGGGGGTACGATACCTACGAACTGTGGGTTGACCTCAGTTCTGACGAAGGAAGCTCCGATTTTTTCAACTGAAACCCAGGCATTTTCCATATCGTCGATTGCTAGATCGACAACCTTTTTAACAATCGACAACTCGATCTGAGTAAAATCTTTTCCTTCAATCTTAGTATAAGGACGATCAGCTCCACCAAAAAAGCTGTCCACCAAAGCGTAGGCTAACTTGGACTCAATAACGAAAAGAGCAGAGCCACGTAGATTTGCAAAACGCAAAACTGTCATACAAGTCGGCATCGGCAAAGTATTGATGAACTCACCAAACTTTAAAAAGTCAGTTGAGGCTAAGGTCAATGAAGCGATTTTTCGAAGTGCTGACGACAACGAAACCCGAAAGGCTCGCATGAATTTTTCGTAGATAACTTCCAATTGCGGAAGTCGACCACGAATGATTCGATCCTGACTGGTTAAATCGTAGGTAACGACAACTTTGTCTTCTTTTTGAGCGCCACCTTTTGCCGTCGCTCCACCACCGCCACCAGCACTTGCGCCACCGGCTGGTTCAGAACTGCCAACCTCGCCTTCGGAAACCGCGGCGAGGAGTGCATCAACTTCACTTTGCGATAAGACCTGATTCATAGTCCGCTACCTCTTAGTTGTAGATAAACTCGGTGAAATAGACGTTGACGATTTTTCCTTTGGTCAAAAAGGCATTCAAAGTGTCTTTAATTTCATTTTTAAGACCATCTTTGCCTTCTCGCTGAGCCACTTCATCATAAGTCTTGCTTGAAAGAATAATGATGATGATGTCACGGATTTGAGCTTTGCGTTTTTCAATCTCAGCCGCAACAGCTTCGCCTTGAAGCTCTAGCTCCATATTGACTTTGGCAATTCGTCGACCTTTGGTGCCCGACAAATTTACGATGAATGTCTCAAGAGGAATGACTTTACCAATGAAGGATTTTTCCTCACCAGCTTCATGCGCTTGAGCTTCATGTTCACCTTTAATGACATGTTCAATCTTAGGTTCAGCGGCTTCTTTTTTCTTGCCTTGAAAAACCATAAAACCAACACCTGCAACGACCAACATGTTGATCACTGCTAAGGCAATTAAAAGAACGGGAGATTTATTCCCACCACTTGGACTTTCAGCTGGCGCCGCCGGGGCCGCCGCTTCTTTTGCTGCGTTTTCTTCAGCCACTCCATCCTCCTTGATGATAGCAGACTCGTGCTCACAGAAAACTAAAGCAACAGAAGTGCCAACAGGACGTTGATTGGGGTCGCTGTTTCATCTCGTTTAGAATGATTTTGAAAGGTGGTCTAGTTTGGTTATGAGGTTAGTCCGAGGAAAATTTTGACTTGGACCTGGACTTTTAAAGTCAGCTTTTTGACGGCAAATTTTTCCTAGACTGGACTGCCGGTGTCAGTCATTTTTTGGCATAACAGCGCATTCTTAAATTGGAATATATGGAGTTTTGAAAAATTAATTACGACATTCTCTATGATGCGTTTTTACACAACCATTAGGCCAACTGGAATCTATTAAGTAATCGCAAGGACCACGCACACCGCACGTCGCCCCACATGAATTGGAAGTCAGCGTATTTGTAAAACCAGCATTTGCACAATTTGTTGCATTTACTACAAATAGAGTTGTTGTCGTCGCAGTAGTAGTCGGCGCAACACTGCAAGAAGCGCAGTTGCAAGTCCATGTCTGATTGCTTGTATTGATATTCGTCGGTTGAGTATAAACATACGGCATAAGACAGGTATACGGCGTGCTTCCGCAATCATTCTCTTTTTTTTGCATACAAATGTCATAGGCCGCTTGATTACCATTGCACAGTGTTTTTGGACAAACCGAAGTATCGATCAAAGTTGTTGTTGTTGTTGTCGGAGGCAAAGTTGTCGTTGAATCCGGCGTGCAAGTCGCACTAATTATATAACGTTCCATTTCAATCAATGGTCCATTGACAGAATCATAAACTCGATAGGTCAATGATCCCGTATAACCAGGCGCCGAGTTGACTTTAGTCAAAGTCTGATCGACTCCTTGACCATTTGGCCAACAGTAATTTCCAGTAACTGAACATGGTCCTGCCCAATTAGTCGTATCGTTGTTTGCCCAACGTATTGTACAACCACCAGTAGCGACTGTTGTCGGCGTTACAGAGGTCGTGGAAGTTGTTGCAGCACCCTTGGTCGCGGAACAGTTCAGCACGATGGTTCCATCTGCAGACGAACAACCCCAATTAAAAGTTCCATCGGATGCAACACTATCAATTAAATCAGGTCGAAGAGTTGAATCTGAATTTTGGCAAAGACCTGAAGTCGGATAGCTTGGAAAAATTCCCCCGTGCGCCGAACCACATGCCACCGCTGTACTTACAGTCGGAGGTGGACTTGTAGTCGGAGGCAAAGTCGTCGTGATCAACACACAACTGTCGGCTCCAGGTCTTGCGGGATTGCTGACTTGTCCACGAGTCGAACTAAAAGTGGTATTGCCACCAAATTTTGTAAAAGCATTCGCACGAGCCGTACACACCGGTGTGTTGCTCATCGGATCAAATCTAATCATGTATTCATTGGCACCGCAACTTCCGGAATTGGGAAATTTTCCGCAAGTCAGCTTCAAAGTTGTGGGATCAATTGCTGCTACAAATTCCCCTGCTCCACATCCACCTGGCAATGCCTGGCAAATCACACTGCCATCAGGGCGGTAGCCCATAAAGATCGGCTGAGCTCCTGCGGTAAGCGCGATGCAATTCACAGAACTTTTTTGCATTAGATCCAAAGGAACTTCAATGTCCACATCGATTGGCTTAATTGAAAGCTCTTGGCCTTGATAACTGATTTTTGTTTGTACTTTTGCAGGAGTAGTCGCTGTGGCCGGCACAAAAGTAAACGGATCCACCGAAATTCCGCAAGCTCCAGAGCCAGAGCATTTTGCCCCAGTGAAATTTTCTTGAAAATCTGTGTTCACGATTGTCAGCGTGCAAGTTGCTCCAACAGTTGTTGTTGAGTCTGTCGTGCAATTGTAAGTTTGTGGCTTGGTTGCCGCCATTCTGACTTTAGCTTCAACACCCGACATAGCAGAACGAATGCGCGGAATTCTGAGATTTTTCTCGGCCTGCTGGCTTTCCCATAAAACCAAGCCACTAACTCCGGCCATACCAAATCCCAGCAACATTGCTGTGATCATCGATTGGCCACGTTGAGAAA
>CAZDHC010000166.1:0-5217 GCA_964505225.1 uncultured Bdellovibrio sp.
GCAATATCAACACGTTCAACACCTCAGTTTTAGCACTTTTTTAGGGGGTCAATTTGCTCCGACGCAGAGGGGTCAATTTACTCCGACGAAAGGGGGTCAATTTCAGCGTTTTTTCCAAAGAGGTCAATTTAGTCTATAAAGAGCGTTAATTCAATCTTAGAATTTTAAACTTTACAACATATATAAATACCAACAAACTCAAGCAATACAAGTTATACACAAAAAACCGCCCCAAATACTTTAAAAAGACAAAATTTGGGTATGCACGACATAATTTAATATAATCATCTTGATTAACTTTAAATGTTGGTAAATCCCCGCATACCAAAATGACTCCATTTACCAATAATCTTTTAGAATTGGAATCGTCGTGTAATCCTAAAAGGCGAAGCAACGACTCAGCAGAACTATAATACTTTTCCATTTCGGATTGTCTCACTTCGGCGTATGCAGCTGTGAAGTTTGGTTCCCAAAATTCATTGCTTAAATTAGCGACAGACTTATGACTGTTCATTTGGTAAATGTTTGATCGATTGTATAAGTCTTGAATATTCATTAACCGCTTGTTGTGCATTTCATCTTCAACAATTGGCACCATTTTCATAATTGGATCTACAAGGAACGAAATTGAATCTCTAATAACATTTAAAATAGTATGACCATTTCCTTCGTATAAACCTGTCTTGGGTAAAAAATGAACAATTGAATAATTGAAATTGTCGTTACTAAGAACTTCACCCATACCTGAAGATTGATGCGAGCAATTGCCAATGCCTTGTAAAAAAAGTTTCACCCTTGTTTCTCTAGTTGTCGAAAAATTTGTCCCAGTTGCATTAGCAATATCAAGTAGATCATATACTTCATTAGGTACATTCTCAATTTTATTTGAAGGTCCATTTAAAATTATTCGGTCTACATTATTATCCTGTTCTATTTGATGAGGTCTTAATAAATAATAAGGGTTATATAGATAATGCAATAAATTCAAGCCAAAAAGTATAGATGAGACTTTTATTGAAAGCCTTAAATTTTGACGAATCATAGATAGGGGAGGGGGTAAAATATTCATAATGTTTTTTTACTTATACAGTTATCCATTCTGAACTTCTTAAACTCTCTATCGCAGCAAAGCTGGCCTTGGTCGTATTGATGATTTGGTCAACTGGTATGACTTGCTTCCCGCCATTTGTAACGGACTCTATTAAAAAATCAAATTGACTTTGGTGGCCTTTGTCTTGTCCAGAAGACGCTGAACTAAAGTTTTTGAAGCCGTAACCTGTTAGCTTACGCCAATTGTCCATAATTAGAGTTCTTTCCTGATGATAAACCTCTACCCTTTCCTTCGAATAAGCTTTTGATCCATTGGCAAAATAATTGATTACTGCATTCGTTCCATTTTCATATTTCAGCAATATTGTTGCATTGTCTGAATTATCCATAGGATGCTGACCCAGAGCATTCATACATACTGAAACAACATGTGAATTGGTTAGAAAGGAAATTAAATCAATAAAATGGCAAGCCTCACCGATGATTCTACCTCCGCCTACCTCCATGTCATGAACCCAAACATTGCTCGGTATAAACCCCGCATTCATAGTTGCAACGATATTCATGGGGGAGCCGCTATTTCCCAAGAGCGTTTTCATCTTGACCGCTAAAGGTGCAAAACGTCTATTGAAACCTACTGTTACAGTTTTCTTTGATTTCTCAGTTGCTTCGATAATTTGATCGAGCTCTGCCAGATTTAAGGCTAATGGTTTTTCAACAAATACATGCTTCCCATGATCTAATGCTTGTACAACTAACGATGCGTGTGAATTGTGGCGAGTTGTCACCATTACTAAGTCAACATCGTTATCATTAAAGATGGAACCGTTATCTGATGTCGAATTGGCTATGTTAAATTTTTTTGCCAATACAGTCCCTGTCAATCCCCCTGCACTTGAAATGTACTTAAGCTTAGCTTGAGTCTTTTTCAAACAAGGTAAAATCATGGCTGAAGTAAAGTTACCGGCGCCAATAATGCCAACCACACCTTGCCCTCTTGTGAACTCAGCACTGTTTAATCTGATTGACCTATTCGGTTCATTTGATTCTTTCTCAGGATATTCTAAAATGGAAGCAATTGATCTTCCATTGTTCATATCGGAATAAATCTCATTATAGTTGTCAAGAGCAATCCTTTCGGTAATTAAACTCTTAACATCTATTGAACCTGACGCAATAGCATTTAAAATAGTTTCAAAATTGCGCTTTTCAGTCCAACGAACAAATGGAAGGGGATAATCTTGTCCCTTCTGCTCGTACTGTTCGTCATATCGTCCTGGCCCATAAGAACAAGAAACTTGAAAAGTCAATTCTTTTTCATAAAAATCTGCTCTTGAAATATCTAATCCGATAACTCCTACTAAAATAATTCTTCCTCTTTTCCTAGACATTTTAGCAGATTGAGAAATAATCTCATTGCTTTTATTCGAGGCAGTTATGATTACAGCATCCGCACCGATATTGCCAGTTAAATTTTGCACATAACCAACTTGGTCAACACCCTCTCCAGGGTTTACAGCGTTTATTCCAAATTTTCGGGCTAATTCAACCTTGACATTGTCATAGTCAAAACCAATTACCCTGCAACCATTCGCTTTTAGTAGTTGAGCCGTTACTAACCCAATTAAACCTAAACCAACTACAACAACTGTTTCACCAAGTGTTGGGTTGGCCAAACGAATTCCTTGTAGACCTATGGCTCCAATTACTGTAAATGATGCTTCCTCATCAGATACCCCCTCGGGAATTTGAACCACTAAATTCTTTGAAACAGAAACATATTCTGCATGAGGGCCATTAGACGCAACTCGATCACCAATTGAAAAACCTTCAACACCTTTTCCAACTGCAATTACCCTACCCACATTGCAATAACCTAAAGGAAGTGGCTGACCTAATTTATTTAGAACCGCTTTTATTGTTGGCTGCAATCCATCTGTCTTTACCTTATTAATAACCTCTATAACTTTATCCGGTTGTTGTTTTGCTTTTTGAAATAAATTCGATTTTCCAAACTCCACCAACATACGCTCAGTACCTAAAGAAACCAAAGATCTAGTGGTTTGAATTAACAAATCGCCGGGCTTTACTGTTGGTGCGGGTATTTCTTCTAGTACTGTTGTACCGTCTTTGAGGTTTTGTATGATTTGTTTCATTTATAACTATTTACTTTTTATAAAACTGGTTATACCATGAATCAATTGCCAAAAGAGACCAAATTGTGTATGATGCATCTATTTTACCTATTTTATTCTTTCTAATTAATTCTTGCACTTTAACTGAATCAAATAATCCAATTTTATTAATATTCTCAGTTGAAAGTCGTTCCTCTATCATTTCAGCCAAATCCTCTATAATCCATTTACGTATAGGTGCTCCAAAACCCGTTTTAGTCCTGTAAATAACTTCATTAGGCAGATATCTTTCAGCAACCTTTTTGAGCAGGTATTTTGTAGTTGTACCCTTGAGTTTGAGACTTGGATGAATCAGGGTTGCAAAATCAACCAATTCTCTATCTAAAAATGGGACCCTAGTTTCTAAACCAACGGCCATACTCATCTTGTCCGTGTAATTAAGGTTATGATCAACTAAAAATGATTTACACTCCCAGTATAACATCTTATTTAAATCCGACTTTTCACTTGGTATGTTGTTTAATAATTGAATGAGATATTCATTCGGATTATATTGACCAATTTTCTGACGATGAGAAGAAGAGAATAATGATTTGTTAAATTCAAGGGGAATCCAGCTGAAGTATCCGGTCATTCGCGTCAACTTAGTCTTATCAATATCTTCTGTCGCCTTTTTTAACCTTCGGAAACTTGCATTCTGCGACGATAAAAAAGAAATGCAGAATTTGATCATTCTGCCCCAAGAAGGCGGAATAAATTTATAGAACTTTTCAAAACTCAATGCCCGATGCCTTCTGTATCCTGAAAACAAGTCATCTCCCGCTGTGCCACCTAATAAGACCTTAAACCCCTGCCGCCTTGCCTCTTTCGAAATGTTTAACACATTTAATGGAGCCGGATCTGCCTGTGGCTCATCAAGATGATATATCATTTTATCGAAATCCCTTACGATATTAATGTCAGCCTTAACAATATGCAGTTTTACGTTTAAAAAAGTTGCTACTTGCCTAGCGTAATTCAGATCATCAGCAAAACCTTCCTCAACACTCCCTTCTCCTCCATCAATTGTGAAGCAGTGGATTTCTTCATTTGCTCGCAATTTTCTGGCATAAGCCACTACTAGACTTGAATCTAAACCTCCAGAAAGAAAATATCCAACTGGAACATCGGACATTAATTGCCGACTAACCGCACGTTCCATCTTTTGGTCTAATAAATCAATTAACTCCTCTTCCGTATTTAAAGAATATTTTCCGTTAAAAGTAATATCATAATATTTAGTTATTGTGTAGCTTTCTGGCGTCATTAAATTAACTTGAATATAATGGCCGGGCAATAACTTTTTTACATGGAAAAATGGAGTCATTTCACCTGGCGACCAGAGAAAGTTAATATAGTTAACTAGTCCCTCTAGTGACAACTCCCGTTTAAAACCAGAATACTGAACCATCGACTTTATTTCAGAACCGAAGATCCAGTTTTCATTGTCGTTATAATAATAAAAAGGTTTTACACCGTAATGGTCTCTAACAAGGTATAAATCTTTAGTTTTCAAGTTGAAAATAATAAACGAAAAAATCCCGTTCAACATATCAAACAAATCAACACCAAATTCCAAAAATCCATATATAATTGTTTCAGTATCACTATGAGAGGAAAAATTATATTTATGCTTTAATCTCTCTCTAATGTCCATGTGATTATAAATCTCGCCATTGAACACGATAACGATCTCTCCGCAATTGGAGAACATGGGTTGATGGCCGGCCTGAGATGTATCTACAATCGCTAAACGTTTGTGCCCCAAAAAAAGCCCAAACTCTTCGTAATACCCTGTATCATCCGGACCACGATGGTCGATAGACAAAAGTGCTTTGATATTTTCGTCATGAGCGAAATTAATACTCCCTACAAATCCACACATTATTTATAAAATTTTAGCAAATTGCCATATAGCAATATCAATTGTTTAACAAGTATAATACTCCCCAGTTGTTGGACCAAAAGGTTAGTGATGCTAAGTTAATATTTT
>CAZDHC010000167.1:0-5151 GCA_964505225.1 uncultured Bdellovibrio sp.
GCGCACTTGCATGGGGTGCAAGGGGTCGTGAGTTCGAATCTCGCCATCCCGACCCAGTAAAATCAAGGCCTCAGAGAGATTTGGGGCCTTGCTGTTTTTGGCCGGTTCAAACATGGTTCAAACATTTTGACCATTTTTGAGCCCAAAATTGTCCGATCTCCGATTTCCGATGGGTAGCTGATTTGCATCGATGAAAGTTTGTTTTTGAATGATGATTCTCTGATTACTCGACTTCAAAAACGCTCAAAAATTTGTTTAAGTCGTTTTTTAAGCAAAGAATTTATCGAATTCACTTTTGGGAAATTGAATTTATTTTGGCGAATCCACATATCGGCAGATTTAAACAATTTATTGGATGGGTGGTTGGGCGTTGCTTGTGCAATCATTTAGAGGCTGATCAAGCAATGAAATTGGCATTGATAGTTAATGTTAAAACACCCCGACGCACTGGGATGAAATTTGTGCGTGGCAAAGGATTTGTTTTCAGTGTTTTACACTAATCAGTCAAAGTGCTTTGCGCTGTTATCCCAGAAAATAGCAGGTGTGAAGTCAATACTTTGGAACAGGTTGATTTTTACAGTCTAGTAATTGTGCAGCAGCATGCTGCACAATTAAGGATGCAGGCCGTTCGCTTTTCAATTTCTGCGTGCAGCTGTTATGGAATAGTCTGACAAACTGACCCGCTCCGTCGGACTGCAATTGACCCTCGCAGTGGAGGCAAATTATAGGTAATAACCGGCGGGGTGTTAAATCAAGAACACGTTGGGCGTTTTTGGATGTGAGTGGTTCCGGCGGAGATGGGTAAGTTCGCGGCGACGAAGAGGGTTTATCGTCAGCGCTTTTTCCAGTCAATTGCTTAAATCTTGATTTCGGCAGTAATGTTTATTTTCTGCCGTAAAATAGTTTGCTTACTTTTGTACCTAATTTTACACAATACCATCGCAAACGACAAAACAAATATCGCCAAACTGCAAATCCAATTCAAAGAACAAAGCATCTTTGGAAACAATGACATTGTGAATTTCTACAGAGAGTTTGAACCCTCCTTAACAGAAACAAACATCAACTGGAGAGTGTACAACCTAGTTCAAACCGGAGTGCTTTCACGAATAGGCAGAGGCAAATTTACTTTGGGTGAATGCGTAAATTTTGTCCCGCAGATTTCTTCCAATCTCAAAAAGATTTACGCCAAACTGCATAAGCAGTTTCCCTACTTGAAAATTTGTGTCTGGCACACTGCCGTACTTAATGAATTGATGTTGCACCAGCCGGGCAGATTTTACACTTTAATAGAAGTAGAAAAAGATGCCATTGAAAACGTGTTTTACTCTCTCAAAGAGAACAAGCATAATGTTTTTCTCAATCCATCTGCTGATATTCTCAGCCGCTATGCATCAGGTGAAAAAGAAATCACCATTGTAAAATCCCTGGTAAGCGAGGCGCCTATGCAAAAAGTAAACGGTGTACAAACCATAACAATTGAAAAAATGTTGGTGGACATTTTTTGTGACGAAACAATTTTCGCCTTTCAGCAAGGTGGCGAGATGCAAAATATTTTCAAAGAAGGATTCAGCAGATACACCATTCACGAAAGCCGCATGCTTCGATATGCAGACAGAAGAGGAAAGAAAGAATGTTTTGATAATTACCTAAATAAGGTTTCTAAATTTCGGCAGAATGAGAAGTTAACTGCCGTTTTATAGTGCAATATGATACAACAAGAAACATTAACACTTCAATGGATTGAAACGGTTTCCAAGTCGAACCGCAAAGCAGATAAAATTCTGGTAGAAAAAGTTATTCGTGCCTTGCTGCTTTTGGAAGGTTTGGCAAATTCAGAATTACCTTTCATCTTCAAAGGCGGTACGGCTTTGATGTTGCTGTTAAACTCAGCAAAACGATTGTCAATTGACATTGACATCATCGTCTCCAAAGAGCCAAAAAACTTAGAAGAAATCCTGAACTCCTTTGCGGTAAAACAAGGCTTCAACTCAGTGAAGTTGGTGGAACGAAAGAAGACATCCAACATTGAAAAAGCACACTATAAATTTTACTACACCCCCATTCACAAAATACATAAAGGTGATGATTATATTTTGTTGGATATACTTTTTGAAGCAAACCATTACAGCAAAGTTTCTGCTCACGGCTTGCAATCGCAGTTTGTAATTAGCGCCGGAAAAGAGGCACAAATACAAATGCCATCAGTGGAAGATTTGTTAGGAGATAAACTCACCGCCTTTGCACCCAACACCACCGGAGTGCCATACAAACGCAATGAGAACAGCATGGTAATGGAAATTATTAAACAGCTTTACGACATAGGGAATTTAGTGGATGTCGTAACCGATTTAAAAACAATAAAAACCACTTACAACAAAATTGTAAAAACTGAAATGAAATACCGCAATATCAACGGCACAAACCCTGCAGAAGTTTTGGAAGATACTTACCAAACTTCGCTCTGCATTTCTGTAAGAGGCATTGAAGGCAAAGGGGATTTTGGAGCATTGTTGAAAGGTATTGAAAGTGTGCGAGGCTTTATTTTTTCAGAGGCATACTACTTGGAAAAAGCAATCACACATGCGGCAAAAGCTGCCTACGTGTCGCAACTCATTGCAAGCGATGCAACGACCATTGAAAAATTCATAGACCCAAAACAAATTGCAGAGGCAACCATTGAAGCACCTAATAATCCTCGGTTGCAGAAGTTAAAGAAGTCCGACCCCGAAGCATTTTTTTATTGGTGGAAAGCAATTCAACTAAAAAAGTGAACTCAATATTCAATCAACATAATTTTGAAAATAACGACAAAGAAAAATCGTTAGAAAAATGGAATAATCGGACAAACATACCCCTCTTCGTCGGACTGAAATTGACCCCCTCAGTATAGGCAAATCAATGATGTATAATAGGGAGTTAAACACTAGTAATATTGGGTATTTGGGGTTGTGAGTAGTTCCGGTGAAGAATAGTCAGTTTGTAGCGACGAAAAGGGTTTGTCGTTTGCGTTTTTTTACCTCCCATTGTAACAACCCCTACTGAGGCAGAATTTGAATAGACATGGGTAATGTCTGATGAAGGTGCGCCGGTTACCGGATACCACAACAAATTCCCTGAAGCATTGGAAACAATGTAAACTGCTCCATTGTCGCCAACGATCATACCATCATCCAGGTTTCTGAAATATACCTGGTTGAAATCCGCAGTAACTGATTGCGTAGGACTTAATTTCTCAACTTTTGTATTCGTTCCTGAAAGATCCAATGAAATTATCATCGATTGTTAATTTTAGAATCAAAATGATCATCTGTTACATCTGTTACACCTGTTACACTGTTACAGGTGTAACAGGTGTAACAGTAATAAATATTAGATCTTGACTGTTGAATAACCCATTTGGATAGGTTTTTCCTCGATTTTCCTTGAATTTTCTCTAAATTACCATCGAATTCCCACAATTTTCCATGGAATTACCAAAAATTCCGTGTTTTTACCGTGAATTTCCCAAAAGAGATGAATAATTCCGACAAACTGCGTGGAATTCAAAGGTATGATTGAGTTTCTTTCATGAAAGTGCCGATGATTTCCCAGATATTACTCCCGAATGGTATTTTTACTAAAAAAAGGACCCAATAAAGTACTGGATAGAATTGATTCACATAGAAAATGTATGCATTTTATTGAAAAAATGACATTATCCCTTTGAGTGTGTAAATGAAAATTTGATTAAATGATCAAAATAGGTATTCTATCTTACCCAATCCCCAGAAAGCTTCTTTATTATCAACTCCCCAAAGTTTGTAGTAATGATCGTAACCCGCTTTGATAGAAATTTTCAAATGTTTTCCTGTTGGTGATGAAACGGTGAAGCTGCCGCCTCTGCGATAAGCACCGTTTAAAAATTGCGATGAAAAACCATTTAAAGTTACCAATGTGGATTTGCCGATTTTGTAATTGATTCGAGCTTGATGGATATTTGCTTGTGTACTATCAACGGATGGGTAAGTCCTGGTAAAAGTGCTTCCCATGCCCACGGTGAGTTTTTTACCAATTGATAAATCTTGCGACACAGATAAGGTACGAACTATGGCAAAGAAGGTGTCGGTAAATTGCATGCGACTTTGGCTACCATAAACCATAAGGAAGTACTTGGTTTTTTTCCCTTTACGGTAAGTCATTCCGGCAGTAAGGATTGAAAATTTACTATTGATTCGAAATAGGCTGTCAGGATGATTGTTCCCCTGTTCGTAAGGAGATAGAGAAGCCATGAAATTGGGCAATTTTTTGTTTTTGAAATGCGTATTTAGACTTAAACCATATCCACTGCTGATATTAGTAACTTCGCTTATTCTTAGCGGATTGTCGCGTGTAGTTTTATAGAATACAGAGGCGTTTATCTGATTTTTATAAAACGCAAATTTTGTTTTAGCGATGTGTTCAATGAAATTAACACGCATGAAAGGATTTCCGAGGTTCTTATATCTAGGACCTACCATTTGGGTGCTTCCTTCCAATGCAAATCCATTAACAACGGTTTTCTCGGCCAATATTTTATAAGCTCCTGTACTCATGGCTTGTTGTGATATTGAATAAGGGCTTGCAGAAAAGTAGTGGGTGTTAGATTCGAAATTATTGAGTGCTTTAAAACTGCTTTTGGCATAGGATAGGTCCAATTTGGGCCATTTGTTGGACCGATAAACGGCATTGAAACCAACGACTCCGTTTTGCAATGCAATTCGATTCTGGTTAATAAATTTACTCTTAGGGTCTGTAGCATAATGACCAAATAGATGTAGTGAAAAATGACTATGAACTTTCAAGTCATAATTCACACCGATGAATGTCCTTTCATATCTGTTGTTTGCTCTATTGTATGAATTGAAATCTGAGATAATCGCCTTGCCGAATGCGAAGTTCAACGTTTGCTTACCGAGCACGATACTACTTTCAAGACCTTTCATACTGACACCAGAAATACTGTAAGTATGAATCAATGGATTGATAATGCCCGTTTGAAAATCTTTTATTCTGGAAAGTAGTCCCAATTGAGGAGGAAGCCCTTGTTCTTTTAACCAAGATGTCACATTGGCTTCAGGATCCTCCAATAACCTTTTATACTGGTTAAACTTGGCCGTGTCTGCGTTGAAG
>CAZDHC010000168.1:0-5126 GCA_964505225.1 uncultured Bdellovibrio sp.
ACGAAACATTCATTCCTAATGACACCTATCTTAACGACAAAGAGCAGCGCCTTCTCCTGATTACCGGACCGAATATGGCCGGAAAATCGACTTATCTGCGGCAAGTGGCTCTCATTGTGATTATGGCGCAAATCGGTTGTCCAGTTCCAGCAGATGCGGCGGCTATTCCAGTTTTTGATCATATTTTTACAAGGATTGGTGCGAGCGATCAGTTGTCCGAGGGACTTTCGACCTTTATGGTGGAAATGACCGAAACGGCTGAGATGTTGAAGAGGTCCACTCGAAATTCGCTTTTGATTTTGGATGAGATCGGTCGCGGCACCAGTACATTTGATGGAATGTCTTTGGCTCAGGCAATTTTAGAGAATGTATTGACGGATAAAAAGGCGATGACTTTGTTTGCAACTCATTATCACGAGTTGACGGTGCTAGAACGTCAATATGGCCAATTGAAAAACGCCCATATGACAGTCAATGAGCGAAATGGAGAAATTCGATTTTTGCACACATTGGTCGCGGGTCCAGCACAGAAGTCCTACGGAATTCAGGTGGCGAAATTGGCGGGTTTACCAAGTTCAGTGACCAGTCGGGCGCAAAGTCTTTTAAAAGCTATCGAGGCATCGGGAAATCAAAAAAATGCTGTCACCAATCAGCTTTCTCTTTTAGACTTGCAGATGGAGGAAGAATCATCTGGTATTCAATCAGAAGGGGATTCGGCTGAATCTTCGATCAATGTTTCGGCATTGCTCGAAAAAATGGATCAGCTGGAAGAAATTGTAAAAGAACTTAGAAAATACCCAGTGAGTGAAAAAACTCCGATTGAGGCAATGAATTCGATTGCGGCATGGCAGCTAAAACTCAAGGATACATCTCGGGAAGAAATGCATTCTTAAATTCCATTGATAGCGAAAGTCTGCGGCGTGGTATTGAGCCATTGCAGGTGGCCCCTAGTGGTGATGTGGTTGAGACTCAAAGTTTTTTATCGGAAGACCTGTCTGTTAAAATTTCTGACTTCATTATTGAAAAATTAAATGCTGATCCAAGATGGATCAATGCTCAGCCAATTCTTTTGGGATCTTGGGGGCGCAATGAGCTCTGTCCGAAATCGGATTTAGACGTGCTATTTTTGGCGCCAGAAGAGATGGTTAAACCCTTAGTTGATGATCTGCTAGCTAGCGGTATCCGCCTACGGTATCGGATCCCAGAAGACAGTTCTGACTGGTCGGTTGGGGTAGATGTGATGGACTGGCTTGCGCTTTTTGGTGCAAGAGCTTTGTCTGCAGAGTCAGAAGAAAAATTAAAGTCCCAGCAACATAATATTTTTCAAAACATAAAGAATAAAAAACAGATATTAAAACGCATTTTACTGGAAAGAAAAGAGCGAGCACAAAGATTAGACTCAATTGCCAATTTTTTAGAGCCCAATTTAAAATATGGAGCTGGTGGTTTGCGAGATATTTTTCAAGGCTTGGTTATCTGCGAACTTTTTCTATCTGACATCGAAACTGATGGGTATGAGAGAAAAGTTCTTCGGTATTATTTAAAATTTTTTCTGTCGATCCGCCAATGTCTTCATTTGAACGGCTATTCGGACTCTTTGGTGGCAACAGAGCAATTTGAGTTAGCAAAAATATTTGGATTTCAGTCGCAAAAAGAATTTATGAGGCAAGTGCAGCGCGGAATTTCCCGAGTTTCTTTTTATTCGGATTGGATCGTGGCCCTAGCTTTAGAAAAGTCCAGTGCGAAAAAAATGGACTCTAAAAAATTGAATTTGAAGCGCATACAAAATTACCAAAAGCCCTTTTCTAGTTTGGGGGCGATGGTCAAATCGCTGAAAACAGATAGCAGTGTTTTAAATCAGCACCGAGTTCGTAGGGATTTGGATCGGTATTTTGGAACAGTGAAACAAAAATCAAAAGTTTCATTTAAAATTCGCGGAAAGTACCTAAAAGAAGTTTTAAATGTTCAACATCGGTTGGCTTCAGATGAGTGGCTAAAGTCTGTTTTTGATTCTCGTTTGATCGACAAATTGTGTCCTAGAATTGTTCCATTGGTCGGCTATGTCCAGCATGATCAATATCATCGCTATCCCGCTGATGTTCATTTAATGCAGGCGTGTCGGGAAGCTCAAAGAATTTTTGCTAAGCCTAAACTTTTAGGAGCCATGACTTTTTTAAATAAATCTATGTCCACAGAAGACTGGAATATCGTTTCCTGGAGCTGTTTGTATCATGATCTAGCAAAAGGTCAGGAGCAAATTGGTCGATTGAATTTGGATCACAGCCAGCTTGGTGAAGAGTGGGTTCGTGAGGATTTTAAAAAGTTTGGTTTCAGTGATAAATTTATAAAAGAAGTCCAGTGGTTGGTTAAAAATCACTTAGAGTTTTCCATTGCGGCCTTTCGAAAAAACCCAAGAGCTCCGTCGACATGGAGTGATCTCAATGCGCTTGATTTGGATGTTTCCAGACTTAGAAGATTGGCTGTTTTTACAGCCATTGATATTCGGGCGACCAATCCTGAAGCCTGGAATGATTGGAAAGCTAAGTTGATGTCTGAACTTTTTAAAACATTAGAAGCTGGATCTACAAAGACAATGCTATCGGTTTTTGCTAGTCTTAAAAAATTGAACATTTCATTGGATTTGTTGCAGCAGGTGGACCTTCAGATTTTTGAGAGTTTTTCGGCGCCAGCGATCGCAGCAGATATAAAAGAATGTGTGAGTGTCAAATCCTCGAATTCGGAAAATGGATTTACCTGGAAGATTGTTAAAGATAAAAAAGGTAAAGTATGGATTCGATATTACAATAGAAATAACGAAGCTGGCCTGTTGTCAGAAGTTTTGGATCTTCTTTATTCGGCGGGCTGTTCAGTTCAACATGCTCTGGTGCATACGATTCCCGAACTTGGAGTTTATGACTGGTTTCAAGTGCAGACGAGTAAAGAAATGCCTCAATTGAAGACGATTCTAGAAAAGTTGAGGCCAACAAAGAATCAGCCGAATGTGCAATTTATGGAAGTTGAGCTTGTCAGTGCTACTCAAGCCGAGTGGATATACTCATTTAAAGGTCTAGATCAAAAAGGTCTATTGCTCCGAGCTGCGACCACTTTAAAAGATCTAGGCTGTGATATTTCTTCAGCTCGAGTTCATACCTGGGGACGGCAAATACAGGATCTGATCCATATTGTGCCCTCAAAAAACTGTAAGCCAGGTGACTTGTTGATTCGACTTCAGGAAATCTTAACATAACTGTTTTATTTATAGGCGACAAAATTGTCGTCTTGGGGAATAATGGCTTTTCAGGAGAATGGGATGCTTAAGAACGTTTTTTCAATTTTGGTTTTGTGTTTTTTTTCACAATCAATTTTTGCGGATCAAACTGTAATTCGAGTCACTGGGGATAATGAGTATCTACCAATTATTGGTTTTGAAAACTCTTTGCCCGCTGGAATTTTAGTACAAAAGCTACATCAAATTGAAAAAGAAATTGGCGTTCAGTTTAAGATCGAGCTTTTTCCATGGGCTCGAGCTGCTTATGTGGCGGAAACTGAAGATTCAGGTATTGTTGGATTTTCATGGAACGAAGAGCGCGCCAAAAAGTATGATTTTACTAAGCCTTTGTACACGGATTCTATTTTGGTGGTGGTTAAAAAAGGTAAAGAATTTAAATTTGAAAAGCTTGAAGATTTAAATGGAAAATCGATTGGAGCTCAAAATGGTGCTAGCTATGGCAATGAAGTGGATAAGTTTTTAGCTGGCGGCACGGTAAAAGTGGAACGTGATGTTGAGCGCGCGAACCGGCTATTAAAGCTCTTGGCTGGCCGAATGGACGTCGCTTTGATTGGTAACGGCATTGAAGGTTTTGAAAGAATTGTCAGTTCAAATCCTGAGTTGTTAAAAGCCAAGGATCAGTTGGTTGTGTTGCCTAAAACATTGGGTGAGGACAAACTTTACTTAGCTTTTCGCAAGGATTTAAAGCGAAAAAAGCTGATCGAAAAGATCGATGCAGCTATTTTAAAAGCAAAATTTAAATAGATCTATTTTGTGTTCTTTTGGTTTTGTGGATTGCCGGCTTGAGTTCCCGTGTGGGCGCGCCAGTTGTAAGCAGGATCCGTTTTCATCTTATTTTGCCAAGCATCCCATTTTTTTTTCGGATGTTTGTGGAGAACATTTCCATTGTCGTCAAAAATGTCAGGGTCTTTGCCGAAAAGAAAGTCTAAAACTGGTTTGAATATTCCCACAATTCCTCCAAATGAATGACGTGTTTTACGATAGCAATTTGAAGGAACTCAGGCAAGGGCATTTGTTTTCAATAAAATGCCAGCGGCATTAAATGCGGGGGTTGGCGCAAACGTCAATAATGTCCAGGCCGCGCTCTTCGTTTAAAGATCGGCCAGCTTTGTAGTGGTTGTAACAGGCTTGGGCCGCCTTATGAAATGCATCTTCATAGCTAGGTGCAGTTTGCGAGTACTCAAAGATTTCCTTTTTCAGGTTGAATTTAAAAACATATTTTTTTTCAATTGGCTGATTTGAAGCCCAGGCAAAGGCGTCACCAGAAATGGCCATAATCAGTGCAAAGCTCATAAAGGTGATGGTCATTAGGCGGCGCATAAGGGCTCCTTTGTTAGTAAGTCGTTCTTAGGCTTAGTTAAAGCAAAGGTCTGGCCAATCCAAATCAAATGTCTCGAAGTGGGACGATCTATGTATGCGTATTTATTAGGTATTTTTGATCTCATTTTGAGATTCGTAAAAGAGGCTCGGTTGCCTGTTGGCTTAAGAGCAGCTGTCTAACAATTTTTGACAGGAAATAGCTTTAAAATCATTTCGCCAACCCTGTCATTTGGGTTTAAAAGGAATGAATTAGGGGGTTCCTTTGAAAGTCTATATCGCCAGCGTTTTACTTTTATTGTTTATAGCCCTTAATGTTGTCCAAAGTTTTGCTGCTACCAAGATTTTGGTTGTTACCGATATCGACGACACCATTAAGGTCTCGCACATTTTAGATTCAGTGGATTCGGCTAGCAATGCGACTAAAGTGGAAAATCATTTTTTAGGCATGTCCCAGGCGTTTCAGATTCTGCAAGCTGAAAATGAAAGTGTGAAGTTTGCTTATGTTAGCAACGCGCCT
>CAZDHC010000169.1:0-5080 GCA_964505225.1 uncultured Bdellovibrio sp.
GATCTTTGTTTTGCTCATTTATATTTTCATTAAAATAAGCATTGGTGTAATAAATTACTGTTCCAAAATACACCATGGCTAAAAATGTCAATGAAGGTATTTGTCCTGTAAGATATAAGCTAGAGCAAATACTGAGTGCTACAATGCATATGCCATAAAAATGGTTATTCCATAATAAGATACCAATAAGTTTCTTTAGTATTTTATCGGATGCCTTATCTATAACATTCATGATGGGATTATATTACTTGATCAGCTCCAAATGATATTCTTGAATCAATGCAGGATTTTCTGGACTCAGTGTAAAACTTAATTTTAGATTTTGATTTGCACCTTCCAATATACAATAACCTCTTAACTGATTTTCGGCCATCATCTTGCCAACAGCATTTATCTTTCCTGCTTTTTCAAATAATAATTTTGCTTCTGACTTTAATTCATCAATTAAATAGTCGTCAAAAAAGTTTTCAGCAAAGATCGAAGGTATATTATCCCAGGTTGGCAATAATTTAACCAACTCCATTTGTCTTTTTGCAAGTATTGGAGACACGGCTACTAATCTTGGTTTTAATTTTGCAAGATTGACCAATGTATCTAATATAATTACATTCATTGTTGAAGTAGGCGCATAAGTATGATTGGCAAAAAAGACAACTCCTATTCCATATTCAGGCATAAAACGCCAATTACTTCCAAAACCAGGTAAGCCGCCGCTATGTCCAATACTCGTTTTTCCTTCGGCATCATGCATCCAATTCAAGCCATAACTATAACTAGTTGTAGTTGCCAACCTCTTTCCTGAAGGAAATTGATAATTTGGATTTAAACCAATGAAGGTATAGGGCAGGTGCATTTCTCTTACCGTACTTCTTTTTATAACTTTATTTTCGGCATCATTTCTTTCAGGCCAAGCTGCCTGATGCAATGCAACATATTTTGCAAAATCGTCAATTGAGGTAATCATACCACCCATTGCCCCATAAATACCATCCTTTAATAAAGGAACATTGACCCAATTACCTTTGATTGTTCGATAACCATTTGCTAAATGCTTCTTTGGTATTGTCGTATACTCGTAAGTTGTATGCTGCATTCCTAATGGATCTAAAATCGATTGTTTAATGTATGCATCATAAGTTAAGCCGGATACTTTGTGTATGATATAACCCAGCATCGCAAATCCAAGGTTACTGTATTCGTAATTCGTGCCAGGCGTATTTGAAAAAGAAAGTTTGTTGTTGATAAGTGTAATTAAATCGGCTTCGGAGTCAGATAGTTGTCTGTCTCCCCATGGATTGTCTTCTGGAAATCCAGCCTGATGCGCCATTAAGTGTCGAATGGAAATTGGTGAACCATCTTTTGTCAAAGCCTGCCCTTTCATTTCTGGAATATATTGCGCAACAGGATCATCTAATTTTAACTTGCCCGCATCTCTTAATTGAAGAATCGCCATAGTGGTAAAGCTTTTAGACATGGAAGCTATCCGAAACATGGTCTCGAAATTTGCAGGAATTTTTTCCTCTATGTTCGCCCATCCCCCCGTGTTCTTATATAATACTTCTCCATCTAATACAATGGCAAAAGCGTATCCTGGAAGATGGTGTTTTGTAGCGTAAGCCTTATATAAACTATCTACTAAAGGCATCGTTGCTTGAAGTTTTTGCTTTCTGTTTTCATCCGCAAAATAGGCAGGTTTAAAGTTTTCTGCATTTTGTGCCATTATTGGATTGCCTACAATTGCAAGTAAGAGATAGCTTATAAATAGGATTTTTTTCATAGGGTTGTATTCATCACAATTTAAGTTTTAATTCAAAAAAAAGAGCTAATTTTCTACACTTAAATATTTAGCTATGCGTAAACAACTTTTTCTAGCATTATTTGCTTTACCGCTTTTCCTTTTCGGTCAACAAAGAGCAAACTATGATCTAGCAGCAAGATTTTCTCCAAAGAAATTGGATAAAATGATTTTTTCATTGTCAGTAGACCCACATTGGCTCAAACAATCCAATAAGTTCTGGTATGTATATGAGACAAGTGAAGGAAAACAATGGATGATTGTAGATCCAACAAAGAATGAGAAAAAACAAATGTTTGATAAAGAACAATTGGCAGCTGCACTTACTAAGATTGTGAAAGATCCGTTTGATGCACAACATCTTCCAATTGATTCATTGAAATTTATCAAAGATGAAAACTGGATTCAGTTTGAAATCAAAAGCTCTATTGATATAGATAAGCCAGGTGCAACTAAAAAAGATGCTAAGCCAGAGAAAATAAAAAAAGTATTTTATTTTGAATACAATTTAAATACAGCTCAATTAAATGAATTAGTAGGTTTCAAGAAGCCAAAAAGAAAACCAAGTTGGGCAAATATGGCGCCAGACCAATCTAAAGTAGTGTTTGGAAGAAACTACAACCTTTATTATATGGACAAAGCAAACTATGAAAAAGCTTTGATCAATGAAGAGGATAGTACCATTGTGGAAACAGCCATTACAAAAGATGGTATTCAAAATTACAGCTGGCATAGCGAAGGTGGAGGCGGAGAGACAAATGTAGATATTGAAAAAAATAAAAATAAAAGAAAGCCTGTATTTGGATACTGGAGTGAAAATAGCAAACAACTTGCTATTGTTAAAGTAGACAACAGAAAAGTAAAAGACTTATGGGTGATCAACAGTATTGCAGATCCTAGACCAACACTTGAGACTTACAAATATTGGATGCCAGGTGAAAAAGAGGCGCCAGTAGACCATTTGATGTTGGTAGACATGACAAATTTTACGAACAAAGAAATCAATGTATCTCAATATAAGGACCAAGACATTGCAGTATGGAATAAATCAGGTGCAGTAAATGCTAGAGACGATGAGTTCAAGCCAATGATTTGGCTAGGAACCAATGAGCAATTCTACCTAGCTAGAACAAGTCGTGATTTGAAAAAAATTGACCAATGTGTTGTGAATACAACTACAGGCGAAGTAAAAGTATTAGTTGCCGAAGAAATGAACACTTCAATTGAAATCAAAAAGCCTGAATTAATTAAAAACGGTGCTGAATTAATTGAATGGAGTGAGCGTGATGGATGGGCACATTTATATTTATATGATGGCCAAGGAAAATTAAAAAATCAAATTACTCAAGGCGCATGGCATGTGGAAGAAGTGATTGGTGTGGATGAAACTAAAAGAGTAGTCTACTTTACAGCAAATGGTAAAGAGTCATTGGCGGGTGGTGGTAAAGAAGACCCTTACTACATGCATTTATATAAAATTAATTTAGATGGAACAGGCTTGCAGTTGTTAAATGCAGGTAATTTTGATCATAGCATTAGCTTAAATGACAATAATACTTATTTTGTCAATAACGCTTCTAGAGTGAACACGACACCTGTTGCTAGTTTACATAGCGCTGATGGCAGAAAGATAATGGATTTGGAAACTGCTGATTTAAGAAGCTTATTTGCAACAGGCTATAAATTTCCTGAAACATTTAAAGTAAAAGCAGACGATGGTATTACAGATTTATATGGCGTAATGTATAAGCCTTATGATTTTGATAGCACTAAAAAGTATCCAATCATTGAGTATGTATATCCTGGTCCTCAAACAGAGTCAGTGAATAAGTCCTTTAGCAAAGGCATGGATCGTATTGATAGATTGGCTCAATTAGGATTTGTCGTGGTAACCATGGGTAACAGAGGAGGCCATCCTGCAAGAAGCAAATGGTATCATAACTATGGTTATGGTAATTTAAGAGATTATGGACTTGCTGATAAAAAAGCGACGATCGAACAATTAGCGGATCGATTTAGCTTCATAGATAGAAACAAAGCGGGTATTCATGGTCATAGCGGTGGCGGATTCATGAGTACTGCTGCAATGTTGGTTTATCCAGATGTCTTTAAAGTAGCAGTAAGTAACGCAGGTAACCATGATAATAGTGTTTACAATAGATGGTGGAGTGAAAAGCACCATGGTGTGAAAGAAAACATCTCTGAAAAAAGCGATACCAGTTTTAGTTATATGATTGATAAAAATCAAGACTTAGCTAAAAACTTAAAAGGAAAATTATTATTGATCCATGGTGAGATTGATAACAATGTACACCCTGCTAATACCTTAAGAGTGGTGAATGCGTTGATTAAAGCCAACAAGCGTTTTGATATGTTAATTTTACCAACGCAAAGACACGGCTTTGGAGATATGAATGAATATTGGTTCTGGAGAACTGCAGATTATTTCTCTAAATATTTATTAGGAGATCATACAGAACGTTCAGTAGATATTGATGAATTGAATAGAGATATCGAACGTAAGAAATAGAACTGTTCAATAGAATAATTTTTCTCTTATAAAAAATGCCCTGATTCATCAGGGCATTTTTATTTTAATATAGTTCTATTTCAAAAAGCGTTCGCATTTTTTCCAATAACCAAAGAAGCTTGGGTAATACCCATCAATTTCTGGAAATAACCAATCTCGCGCCTCTTGAATCCCTTTGTAATGTATCGTTGTGGGGTGTTCTTTAAAATAAATTACAGGCTTGTTAATTTTAATAATTGCATTTTCATTAGACCCTATTTTTTCTATAGCGCCTTTATCAATTGAATTTTTTAGTGCTTCAAAGGAACCCACAAAAATTTGCAAATCGGGCATATTAGAAACACCTAGATCTATAATGAATTGCATTACATTTTCTGCTATAGGAAATTTAGCATAATGACCTGGCTCTATCAATAAGATTCGATTTACCTTTTCGGCTGCATGCCATAATGGATCAAGGTTGAAACTATTGTATATACAAAACGGCAAAGTATTATCGAGACGCCCTAAATCAAAAATCGGGTATTCGTTTTTGCCTATTATTGTATGTACAATTTTGATTGTGTCTAATTCAAATGATTGATCTAAAGGCTGCGATTCTGACTTTATCCAAACCCCTGCTAAATTTGGTTTTAAATGACTCGAGCTATCAAAAATGGCATTCGGTAAATTTTCATACTCCGTATCTAAGAAGGTGTTGGCCTGTTTTGTATTGGTGTATTTATTAATGTTGTCTTGATTTGCAACATATTTTT
>CAZDHC010000170.1:0-5029 GCA_964505225.1 uncultured Bdellovibrio sp.
CTAGACCTCTGTCGGGAGACTTTTGTATCTGTTCAGATTTAACATCTGATTTCGCAAATATATTTGTAAGTCTTTGAAACCTCTTGGTAACATGAATACGCATAATGAAATCGCATTTTGAAGGAGCATCCATGCAAAAAAGACTTTCGATTGGCTTGACATCCATCGCAGCAACACTAGCCATGACTCTATTTGTGGGTATGGCCGCTTCAGCTCAAGAGCCGGTTAAAAGGCTTCCAAAAAAGAAGAAGACTCTTGCTCCTGTTGAAGTGATTTACAGCGAACCTACTTCTTCTGAATCTTCTAGCCAGCTTAACAGCGACGGCTCTGCTCCAATCTATCAATTCAATACCGACGGCTTTTCCTCTGCAACTGACGATCGCAACAATTTGAATTTTAAAGTTGACGGCTCTGATGAATCCGCAGACCCATTAAAGTTCACTTCAGCTGATGATGTTTTTAAAACTTACATTGGTTACCCTAAACACCAATTGATGGCTTACTATTATCCGGCTAGCGTCAACGCCAAGTGGACTTATCGCGGTCAAGACTTCAATTTCACCAATTCGGCGACTACAGCTTTTGGACTTCTTTACCGTTTCGTCGCGACTCCATTGGTAAATATCGAGTTGGATTGGAATCATTACGAATTGAAAGTAAAAGAAGGCACGGCTTCAGCATACACCATTACGGCTTCTAACACTGATATTGACTCCCTTTTTCTTCGACTGAATTGGTTTTGGGTCAGCGACAAGAATTTCTTTTTCAGATATGGTCCTGGATTCGAACTTGGATATGACTCTTACCCTGTTTTAAACTTTAAAACTTCAACGGCTTTGGAACTTGGTTACGTTCGAGACGCCGTGATCGGATTAAACTTCAACGTTCAAAAACCATTGATTACTAATTTTTTGCTTTCAGCTAAAGCTGGTTACAACTATGGCACTGGCGCTGGCAATTCGGGCGAGTTTACTTCTAAACTCAATAACAGCTATTACCTAGCTGGTGGAATCGATTACAACTTCAATGAAAGATCGGCCATCAACTTAGGATCAGAGTACCGAGTTCGTCGAGCTAACGTTGAAGGCAAAGTCGGAAGCAACGTGGATTCTTGGGACACGTCGGCAACAACTACAGCCTTTAGAGCTGGCTATACTTACAACTTCTAAGTTCAAACTATCTAGACGCTAAAACGCAAAAAACCCAAGGGCAACCTTGGGTTTTTTTATTTCTAGTTCTATTTAGAAACTATTGCTCGAATTTTCCACAACCACGATCTACGAAAATTTCAGATCCCGAAGTGTTCATCAACTTGATCCAATTTCCAGAAGCTTCTGAAGCCACCAGTCTTCGGCCAGGATTTAAATCACCCATTTCTTGAGCCGTATGAGATGGTCGACGAAAAAGCTTACATCCCTTTGTTGAAACCCAAAGACGCCCGCCGTCTAACATATTCGATGCTTCAGCAACTGACGCTAAACCTCGCAAACGAGCCTCTGTTTTTTTGCTGCGAAATTCATCCGAATCACCCCGAGCCACTTCTTTTGTAAGCTCTGCTTTTGCTGTTTCAAGCGCAAGTTTGGATTGCATAACAACGCCTTCAGCATCGCTTTGTTCTTCAACCGCTCGATCTTTTGATTGTCGAACCATCATGATATAGGTCTTAAGTTTCTCGGTCTCAGATTCGACTCGCATTTTTTCAGCCTCAGCCATCGTTTTAGAACGATTCGCTTGCTGCATAGCCGCTTCTAAACGAAGCACTTCTGCTCCGACTTTAGCTGCGGTCGTATTTTTTTCTTTTTCAGCAATCACCAATTCATTTTGAGCTTGGCGCAATTCCTTTTGAGAATTTTCATATCGAGTTTTAGCATCTGCCCATTGGCGATTGTATTCTGCTTTTTGTGCATTCAACTCTTCAATTTGCTGCTTAAACGCCATCCACTCAGAACGAGTTTTCATCTCTTGAGCTTCGTATTCATGTCTTTTGGAATCCGCTTTTTGAATTTCAGCCTCAAGAACTGAAATTTCAGAACGCATTCTTTGAATTTCAATCAAACCTTTATTCAAGGCAACGGCTGATTTGTCTCTGGTCACTCGCAACTTCTCGACAGTATCTGCCAAGCGATTTCGACTGTCTTCCAATTCCTGCTTAGTCACATCATGAGTTTGATTGGTTTCTTGCATTTTCATTTCAACAAGTTTCAATTCAACTTCTGCACTTTTCTTCTTTTTTGAAACATCGGCCAATTCAACCTGCATGACCTCAACATCTTGGATCACTTTTTCTTGCTTCATCTTATAAGCTTCGATTTGAAACTTTTTGTTTTGAATTTTCTCTTCGGCTTCAACTTTTTTCTTTTCATATTCGTCACGAGCCTGAATTGCCTTTCTCTCAGCTTCTTCAGTGCGCTTCACTTCAATAATTTCTTCTTGATAGACCTGCATCAAGGCACCCTCTGGGTAAAACTCTTGATTTGCTGTGTCTTTTGGCGACATTGGATTATAAGATGGAGACTCATCACTTGCCTTAACAACCTGAACGTCTTCAACCACTTTGACTTTCTTTGCATAGGTAGGCTGTGCCACCAACATCGAAGTCGCGATCGAAATCACAAAGGTGATATTCCACTGCCGCGCTTGAATAATTGACACCATTAATAAAGCTAACGTGTCTCTTATCGGGAGTTTTAAGCAGGGCTTAATGCAGGGACCTGTTTTCTAGACTAGATTTAGGTCGAATTTTCTAGACCAAGGGCTGATTTGTTTTAAATTGAGCCATTTTTTGCGGCCTTTTTTAAAGCCTCGTCGATGATCAGCTCGCGATCGATACGATAAAAGACCACCATCTCTTCTAGACCATCGGTGGACAAAGATTCGGGATCCGAAAAAAAGTCGCGCTTCTTTTCGATCACCTTACTAATAGTCACGCGAACTCCATCTTTTCCATCAACTTTACCTTTGGCTAGGACCAAGGTAATTTTATATCGCACTCCAGAAGAGGGCCCTCGACTTAGGCCTGGGGATAAAAAGCCATCATCAGATTTAATAAAATCAGTCTCAAGCACTCCGTTATCCATATTATTTATGGCAATCGGATACTTTAGCGCCAACTGTGCCGCACGCCAGACGCTATCATAAGAGTAATAGAACACCTTTTGATTGATCATCTTACGAAGCACTTTTTCTTTTTTTGTGGGCAAGGGATTCAGTGCGCAAGCAGACAAAAATAAAAAAGGAAGCAATAATGCTCCCTTTTTCAAAAACATGTTTAAGCAAAAGCTTGAACAAAAATATGCGAAATTAAAAATCTGTCGCCCCATGAGTCGCATGAGTTACAGTCTCAAACAAGCTTGGGTTTAAATCAATTGATTTGTTTTGCTGGCTTCCGACCAGGGTCACTTCCCAACGCTTCTTACCTTCGACTGGAGCTTCATCTGGCCATACTGGCAAATTGATTTCCGCTTGCCATTCGCTCGCGTAAACTTCCCATACTTTAGCCAAAGACTCGACCGTTATGCCCTGCTGAACTTTTGAGTCCACTTTTGAAAGGACTGAATAAGTCGCGCTTCCGTAGATACCATTTGGAATTGCTGGCAATTTTACTTTCAAGTGATGATAGTCCACGATGGTCGGACTTTCTAACATCGGCAACAACACTGGCTGTAGATTTTCATCAAACGGCACGATTGCCGCCGTCAATCTTCCACCACTTAAATTGTCTTGCTCTGACTTCTTCTTAAGTACGATCAACAAGTTTGGTTTTGAACCCGCAGCCGTCGTCACCGAATTATTGGTATTAGACGGTACGTTTTTTAAATCTGTTGGAATCAAGTTTCCTTGATAGTCACTGAGCGGAATCGCCAAAAGAAACTCATCCGAATTAAAGACCGGCGACTTGAAAACCTTCTTTTGATTGAAAACAAGTTCAGTGACCGGCAAATCTAAATTTTGCGTCGGCGCAGAAATATCAACATTTCTTAAAGCTCCACCTTTGATCGAGAAATCATTGATCAAATCGATGAACTGCTGATTGCCTTGCAACTGTCCCACAACTTTTTTAAATGGAAATTGTCCGCGAGCCGCAAAGACTGCTTTCTTACCAGGATTTGGAAAGTACATGCGGTAAGTAGGCTTTTCTAAAGTGACTGGAAAAATTCCGTAATTTTCTTTTTGTCTTGGCAATGTCACGTTGGAAGGAATCCCCATTTTATTGCCATAAACTTCGATGGTGTCATTGATTGGGCTAATGAACATGCTCATATCAAATCCAAACAAAGCCTGACGATTCATTGCTGGCATCACCAAAGCAAAGTCCGCCAAGTCATCTTTGTCTTTAACTTGAAATCCCGTTCCAACACCCTTTAGTTCAAAACGACTGCTTTGAACGGCCTGACGAAGTTGAAAGCTTTGACCTCTAGGAATTTGGCCAAAATAAGAAGCGCGAACATATCCTGGCGCCGATACGGTCACCACTTGAGCTGTTGTCCAACCTGTTGGTGCCAAGAACATTCCCTGTTGATCTGCTTCAATAAAATTAGAAACAAATGGCGAGTTCAATCCATCGCCAATTAAAACTTTCGCGTTTGCGATTGGATTGCCATCCAAATCCGTAACCCGCATAGGCTCAGATTGCTGACTTTGATCTCCACCCAAATCCGAAGCCAAACGCTGCCAAAGGCTTGAAATGACTTGTTTTGGTGGTTCTTTTTTATCACCGCTGTCCTTGGAACAACCGACAAAAAGGCTCATTGCCAAAAGTGGCGTGATTGCTGCCTTCAATTGATTTTTAGACTTACTTTTATGCTGACTGCTCATGATTCCCCCTCACAGAACAATTAGATAACTGCGTAAACTTTGAACACATTAGTCAGGTTGGAGTACAAACTCCACCATTCTCGACAATTTCTATGTCGATTGCTCACCCTGTCATTCGAACTTTCTTCGAACAATCAGTCAACATTCGATTCACGTTGACACTGCCTCGCAAATTGAAATAAAAAGTTGGACTATTGTTAACGCGGCGGGGTGG
>CAZDHC010000171.1:0-4994 GCA_964505225.1 uncultured Bdellovibrio sp.
ATTTCAAATCTGGTTACATTAGATTTTTTGCCGCCATCCTGTGGGCCGGATTTAAAACTTTCTTGTGACGTGCAAAAGGTCTGCGATGATGGCAGTGGAAATTTTATTGATGTTGATTCAGTAGCGAAGGGCGATGTCGAGATATCTGTTAATGGAATTAGTCCCAATGGTCTTGGCGCTACGGGTTCTGTGTCACAGGTGAATTCAAGCGTGAAGCCTGCGACGCCACCATTTCAATTTACAAATCCGTCCATGTCGGTCCCAGTCACCTGTACGGATCAATCTCCGGCGATGCCGATTTGGGTGGCGGGAGATGCTTCCAGTTGCAAGGTGAATCAAGTCTTGCCACCAACCGATGCACTTTGTGGGGACGGTTGCTGGATTGGTGGTAAAGTGAAATGGCCAGGTTGGGGCGGCGGTTGGAAGGCAGGTCAGTGTCAAAATCCGACCGATGATAGTGAAAACGGAGACGTCAGTTGTACTTGGGAAACTTTATCTAAATTTTATAAAGTGCAAAACGGTAAGTACTATATGGACGACGACGTTCCAAATGGACCAATTTGTCTAAATGGTCAATGGGTTCCCAATGGAGTTTGTGGAAGCGCCAATGGAAAAACAGATTTAACTTCAGCGCCATCTCAGCGCGAACTTTGTTTAGTTGCGGCCAGTCGCCCAGGTTCAGTGAATTTGAGTGGTAATACTTACTCTTGGACTTGTGCGGGTGGCACTGGTGGAGTGACGGCCACATGTTCGGCGAGTAAAGCAAGTGTGGCGGCTTGTTCGACAAACTATCAGGTTCGAAATGCTGACGGCAATGGATGGACGGCCGCCATCGGAGATCCGGTTGATTTGATAGATAAACAATTTATGCCAATTTCTACAAGAGAGGTTCGTTTAGTTCCGCAGACATCGGGGCCGGTAACAATAACTGAGCAAGGTGGAATGTGGGGTATTTATTGTGGCGCCCAAGTGAATGAATGCGATCGAATTGGTGATTTTGTTTTAAATGGTTCTTGTTAGAACTTTGTCCCTTCTGCAAATGGAAGATTTTTAGAAAGTGAAAGAGGGCATTTCCCTAGGTGTAATCCTACATCGTGTGCACCACAGGTCGAATGTCTAGCGACAACTGGAAATGCATTAACCTGGGCGAATGGGGCCTTGGGGCCGGGTTCATGTAAAGGTGATTTACCTGCTGCAGTTTTGGGAAGCAAAATGACTTCAAACAATTCTACTTCTGGATATACGGGGGCTGCAGAATATACCTGCGGTGCTGACGGCAATTGGTATCAACAGGCTGCCCAGGCAAAAAATAACAGCTGTGAAGTAGAGCTAGTGAATCAGACTTGCTCGGATCCAGCAAAAGTTCAGTTGGCATGTACAGGTGGATTCACGAGCGGTCCTTTGGCGTGTCCTCCTTCTTACACAATTCGAAATGGTGTTCGAACCAATTATCATAATTGCACCGGCGTCGATGGTGAAGCTCTGCCTGATCCAGCGGCTGGTGAGTTTGCCACATATTGTTGTTCGCCAGAAGCTTCGAACTCGACTCCGACTTGTGACGCAAATTTTTGTATTCAAGATGGATTATTCTGTGCCAAAGGTGGTAGCGGTCCAGACTCGATCTATTGGCTCGTTGGGAAAAATGACCAGTGTCAATCCGAAGAAACTCGATGTAAGTGCGAGGGTGGATTTATTACTATCGAGTAAAAGAATTACAGTCTTTAGTCATGTGGTTAAACACTTGATTCAGAGCCTAAAGCTCTTCAAAATGAATTGGAAGAGTTAAAAAGGGGTTCAGTGAAAAATTGTTTTAAATTGAAAAGTTCCGGAGTAGCGCTTCCTGAAATCATGGCGGCAATGGCAATCATTTCGATTTCGATGCTCGGTCTTGGTTCCTCGTTCAAATTTTTAAAAGATGCGTTTCGAAAAACGGAAGTGACTTCGATTTCGATCCAAGTTGAAAGTGAATTGATCCACGCTTTCAACAACACCATAAATTATCCTGACGAATCTACGGATCCCTTAAGAGCCACACTTCGAAATGGAACCGCGACCCAGTTGACCATAGCCACTAGTTTTTCTTCATTTACAGTTCCCGTTGGCGGCACTACGGGTAAAATGTATTTACAGTCAGACGGCAAAACTAGCTGTAGTGACTTCAGTGTTAGCAATTGTTGGATCAGCTACGAAGTGGCGCTTCGCCACGTCGGAAGCGTCTATCAGTTTGCCTACGAAATCATTTTCAATCCCGACGTGACAAGCATGAATAGAATCGGAAATATCGCCGAGTTTGATATTCCGATTGATCCCGCCAATTACCGAGTCGCTGAGGTTCAATCAAAATGTGATACCGGTACGGGGACAACTCCAGGTGCCCATGTGTTTATGCGTGGAATGAATCGAGATACCGGTGAGGCCATTTGTGCAGAAAATCCAAAAAACAAATGCCCGGCGGGAACTTATCCTAAAGGACTAAAAGTTGTGACGGCTGGCGGTCTGACAGGATCTGCTTCTACTTTTGGAGCGGCCTCTTCTGTTGAACTGGATTGCACGGGGCCAAGTATCAAAGCTAGTTGCGATCCGAATTATAGTCTTTGGCAATTCAATCCCAGCGCTACTGATCCAACTTTGGGTGGCGCCATAGGGCAATGTATATTTACTGGTGCTGACACTTGGTCTGTCGCAACGACGGGAGGCGGAACTCCTGGTTCCGGTCCCACCAGAATTCCGGCAACTGGCTTTGCCGCAGGTATTAGTGTTCCTCAATCTTGTCCAACTAATTATTATGCTGGAGCGGGAAATCTAAATTGCAACGTCGGCTCTGATGGCGACGTCGCAAAAAATCGAAATGGAACTTGTTTTGAATCTTACACAATAAAGCCTCATCTATGTGCGAATACATGTTTGTATGACTACATGAACGGAGCTTGTCCAGCAGTAGTCGATGTGGCTGGGCATTGGGGGCCAACGCCTCCGGCTTGTGTCACGCCAGGTGTTCCCGCCGGTTGTGGTGGAAGTGCAGCGTGGATACCAACCACCTACAAACCTACAGTGTACACTTGTTCCAATAAGGTTTGGATCACGGATGCAGCCAAATGTGGAAAAACAACTCCTTGTTGTGATCCGCCCTCAGCTTACAGTTGTGGTGGCGACATTCAAGGTTCGACGGCAAGTTGTGAATGTTGGCGGACTACTACTATTTCGCCAACGGTCCCAGGTGTGACATCTACTTTGACAGGTACCAGTGGAATTTTGTGCAACTTGAATGGCGGGATTCAGCACACAACTAGAAGTTGTGATTCGGCAGGATATGCCGGGATTCCCCCGGGTAAAACTGCGGCTGATAAAATCCCGGCCTTGTGGTCTGGTGGTGTTTATGTGACTGGAACTTGCCAGTTAAATGCGGCGATTCGAGCTGCGCCAGTAAAGGGTGCCAATGCAAATTAATCAAAAAGGTGCAGCCTTTTTATATGCGATTATGGTTTCAGGAATGATGATTGTTGTCGCCGGTGTCGTGATGCTATTTTCATTGAATGTCAGTCGGCAGTCTATGGTTCCTAGGATCAAATCACAGATGTCTGCGGTTGAAAGTAAAGTTCGAGCCACATTGATGTCGCCATTGAGCTTTTCCTCTTGTGTCAGTGATTTTACTGACACGGCCAACAAAGGGCGAGTTCGTTGTCAGTTGAACACCGGCGTAGTCACTGGTCTTTCATTACCAAGTTCTAATATTGATGTTCCGGCTTCTTCGATCACCATGGACAATAACTTTACTGATCCTAGGACGGGTTTAAAAATCACTCGAGTTTCGGTCAAAGTTGTTTATACCAAAAACGATTTTCCAATTAAAAGTTTGGATGTCGATGTTGATATTCCACCAGATATTTTGCAAGTCGCTAAGTACACTTGCCCGGACTCGGCCCCAATTTTTACAGGTTATGCCGCAGACGGATCGCCTAAGTGCAATGGTTTTGATGCCAGATGTGCTCCGGGAAAATATTTAAAAAAGGTGGACAAAGATACCTTGGCCTACACCTGCATTGATTTGCCAAGTTCAGTTCAATGCGCAGACCAAACACAAATGATTAGCAATATTAATTGGAATGGTGGTTCTACAATTAGTCATAGCTGCGCACCTAGAGCCAATCCATTTACTATTTATGGCTTTGATCCTGAAGCGGCTTCGACTTTTACATACAATCCCTAAGGATGAAAAATATGAAACAGAATCAGAGTGGTCTTTCTTTGGTCGAAGTGATGATCGGAGTTGGATTATTGGGATTTATGGCGGCGATGACGATGACGCCGATGGTTCAGTTTAAGAAGACCGAAAAGATGGCAGAGCTTCAGTCCTCGATTGATTTGGATCACGACATTGCCGTTCAAAAGGCGCGGAACATCACCTATCTGAAAAGAAAATTAGGCATCGATTCAAAGGACGCCACGACCTTTGATAAAAACAAAGCTGATTGTTTTTCCCAAAAGGGAACAAGCTGTGATTCGAAATATTCAAAAGGTATGCATGTTGTCGAGACAACAGCTCCGGTTGGAAATGCAAAGTCAGGCGCAACAAAATCCGTCAGTGAGATTTCGTTCGATATCACTTGTGCTGCGATAGCTTGTGATGGTGTTGAAATCAAAGTGCAGACTCAAGAATCCACTGTTGGAGCCACAAGTGCAGTAACGGACAAGATCCAAGTTCGAAAGCGTGATTTTAGCTATAAAATTGGAGCTTCCAGTTTAGCCGATCGAGCCGAAATTGACTTTAGTGGTTGTTCTGGAAAGTTTGTCACCGGCGTGGGATTTAAGAGTCTAGATGGAAAATGTTTGCCAATGGCAGGCACGACAGATTGCAGTGGTACCAATAATGATCGACCGATGATGACTTTTAATAAGTCGGCGATGGGAGCAGGGGACTGCCAAGCGACAGCTGCGACCACTTGTTCAAGTTATGGATATGCAACAGCGGGAAATTTTTCTTCTGATCCTGTTTG
>CAZDHC010000172.1:0-4941 GCA_964505225.1 uncultured Bdellovibrio sp.
CTTGTTCAAGTTATGGATATGCAACAGCGGGAAATTTTTCTTCTGATCCTGTTTGTGTCGTGCCGGCTCCGCCTACGACAACAATCACCGGAACCACGACAACAACAGTGACTTCGACGACCACGACAACAACATCAAGTTCGACCACCACGACGACAGTTCCGCCAGGTGCTGCGCCTGCGGTTGGATGTAGTTATTCTTTGGCTCAAACTCCACCACTTCCGGTTTTGACCGATTCTGGAATTAACTTAAGTGTGCCGTTTGGGGCTGCTTGGACTTGTACCGCGACCTTTGGACAATCTGTTTCATCAGCAGAAATGGCACTTTGCCAAACCGGAGTTTCAGCCACCATGGCGAGCAATTGCCCTGTGTTGGCGGATCCAACAAAACTGACCAATGGATGGAATCAAGGTGACAATGGAAATTGGACTGGTGCTGGGACTTCTTATAGTCGCGGTTTAGCTCCGTTTCAAACAATCGCAGATTTAACTTGGTACACTTCCTTAAAGGCTGCGAATGGACCTTCGACTGCCGGTGATAACTCGGTTGATTTATTTTTTAAAATTGCTGATTTGAAAACAAATCAGAATTCAAATCTTGTGACCATTAAATTTCTTCCGCCGTCATGCGGACCAGACGCTCAGGTCAGTTGTTCGGTGCAACCTGCTTGCGACAAGGGTGGCGGTGTATACGCAAATGCTGGAAGTGCTTCGACAGTAAACGTTGATGTTTTGATCAATGGAGTGTCGCCAAATGGTTTGGGTGCAACTGGCACACTGACAGCACTGAACACAAGTTTGAAACCTGGTGGACCAGTTTATCAAGTGGTCAACACTGCCGTGACTTTGCCGATCACTTGTACGGATCAATCGCCGGCAGTTCCATTGTGGATTGCAGGTGCTCCGGCGACGCCAGCAGCAGCTTGTTCATTAAGACAAATCTTACCAAGTACTGATCCAAAGTGTGCTCCGGCAGGGACTCCGACCTGTACAGGGGGGACATTGAGTTCTGTTGATGTGCGAAAGGGCTCTTGTGCGCAATCAGGTTATGAAAATAATCACACTCCATTGCCAGTTGGAATCACCACAAATGTTTCGGTTTTAGATGTCATCAATCCGGGTATGTCACAATGTCCAGCAACTTTGAATTCTGGCGAATATTGTTTGGATGGAGCGGTCGGCGAACCTGATTACTGTGGCCCAGGTCCTGGTGGTGTCTACGGCGCAAATTTCTGTTTGCCATCAATCGCAGGTATTTGCGGTGGGTCGGTAAAAATTGTTGGCCAATGTTCAGACAATGTTAACAATTTAACTTGTCCCGATGGTGAAAAACCTCAATGTACTCAACAATGTCCTGGCACACCAGTTCGTTATCAATCTTGTACTTGTGTCGCAGATCCAACCTGTAATCCTCCGGCAGGATGTATTCAAGATTTTGATTGTGGAACCCAACCATTTGCGATCGAGGCAGCAAAAGGGTGTCCGGCCGGGCAGGTGTGGTCAAATGCAATTTCTAAAGGATATATTGCTGCGCCATTTGTGCCCTCTCATCCGGATCAGTGGTATTGCAAAATGGGGGTTGATGCTTGGTCTCCGCCTCAATCCGATCGGGGATTTTGTGTGCCTGATCCTGGCGTTTGCGCAGGATGTGCATGTTACCGTGGAACGCAAAATGGATTGACGACATTTTTCGAAGCGACTGAGTTGGAACAATTGCCGCCAGTAACATGTGCACCTAATAGTTCTTGCGCGATAACGAAGTGTAAAAAGGAAACCCAAGACCTATTTGGAAATGTAGCAAATGGATCTTCTACACAATGCTTTTATGAATCAGAGTGTTCAGACACTTCGATTTGTTCCGGCAAGGTGATTCCACCGGCATGTTGGCAAGTTGCGGGCAGTGCTCCAACTGGTGTGGTTGAACCAGCAGAGTGTGAATTGCCAAGTGGCCTTAGTGCTTGCACGGTGGGGACACCTGCCGCCACGGCCTCTTGTTTGAAAACGGATGGAAGTTTAGCCACAGGGGTGCCGATTCAATGTGCTGCTGATCCAACAGCATGTATTAAGCCTTATACTCCTTGTCCTTCTTGTTCTTTAGTTTCAACTCCCCCTGGTGGAGGAAACGCATGGTCGGGTGGTTGTTATAAAAAAGTGGATTGCTTTGTTGCTGGAACAAAAATCACCATGGCCAACGGTCAAAAGAAAAATATTGAAGAAATTCAAGTCGGTGAGTTGGTTCAAACCTTTGACGAAGATTCAGGTCAGATGATCAATAGCCCGGTAGAAAAAACTTTTCACCATGAGGCTAGAAATTCGGAACTATTTACGATGCACTTTTCAAATGGCGGTCAAGTGACCTCAAACGGAATTCATCGAATGTATGTCACCAGTTTAAATAACTATTATACCGCCGAGCAGATTTATCAGATGTGGCAATCGGGCATGAAAGTAAAATTAGTTGGTGAGTCGGGTGATACGATAGAAGTTTCGAAAATCACGACAGAAAGAAAATTTGTACCGACCTATAACTTACATATTTTAAGTCCATATGATCAACCAGGTCAGCGTAGCATGCTTGGTCACAATTATTTCGCAAATGGAATATTGGCTCACAATACCAAGGGTGAAGAGGCAATGTGTGAGATTGTTTCTACTCAACCTTTGGAAGGTGGGGGGTGTCCAACTCAGCCGGCATGGGATACGGCAGAAGGTATAGCTGCGATTTCGTCAGGGGTTTCGGTCGAGTTCGACGTGAAACCTCCGCAGTATACGATTGTTTTTCACGGAACCGCGGATCGAATGAAAGCTTGGCAAGATGCCATGGGATTTTGTCCGCAGGACAAGGCCGCTAAATGTTGGTTCCCGGTGGATTCAACATTGGTCGTAGGCAAATCGCAAAGTTGCAGTTCAACAGTTGAAGACACTCAAGATTTTAGTGGAACAGGTTTAACCAATGGTTTTGCAAGTCAGGCAGATTGTGCATCGGCCGTGAGCTCGGCCGTGGCCAACTCGGCATTTACGGCCTGTCAAGGCGGCACAGTACCTCAATTTAAAGATCTTTGTAGCAGTAAGGCGCCGATCACGGGGCAAACTTGTACTGGTGGTAACTTATATCTTGGTGGAACTGACTGTTGGTACAAAGGGAAAATTAAATGGCCAGGTTGGGGTGGAGGCTGGAAGGTTGGGCAGTGTGCGAATCCAGGTGACAACGGCGTAGACAATGCCATTGAGTGCACTTGGGAAACTCTACAGACCGGCTATAAAGTTCCAAGTGGCCAGTATGCCTCTATGGATGGGGTTCCAGATGGGCCCATATGTGAAAATGGAGTTTGGGTAAGACACGGGGTCTGTGGTTCTAAAAATGGAAGATCAGATTTGACTGGGCCACCTACCGAGCGTGAACTGTGCGCGGTGGCAGAAGGTCGGCCAACTTTAGTCACATCTGGAAATGATTATAATTGGACATGTATTGGTGGCTTGGGTGGAAGAACCGTTAGCTGCTCAGCGAAGAAAGCTTCAACTGCTATGTGTCCAGCAGATACGACAAGAGTGAGCAAGTGTCCTGGATTTTTACCACTGACGGGCACTCCAGTTTGTGGTTCCGCAGGGCCTGAGCCGTATTGCGTTTGCAACAGTGACGCGAATACCTCCAATCCGACATATTGGGGTATAAATGAGCCTGAAAAGGCTTGCCCAATTCCAGGAGGCGTTTGCAGTGGAACTGCGAATTGGACTGATTCTGCTACGGGTGGATCTTGCTCTGTGAGCTATAGTCAAAACTTAGATGGAGTGACTTGTTCGGCAATGGAAATTAGTAATGGTGCGAGTAAAATTAGAGGATTTACAGTTACATCCGCTAATGGCGGTACAGCAAGAGTCAACTGTTCCGCAAATTGTCCATTATCTGGTTCTACAATTGCGAATGACTGGGTTGAGCAAGCGGTTACGAATTTAAGTTGTCCAGGGGCAACGACGACCACAACAACATTGCCGTCCAGCACGTCTTTAAAAGCTGGTAAAGTCTACCCATTTAGTAGTTCCCAAGCTGACACTTGCGGATCTGCGGGAGAGTATCGTGAAAGTTGGAGCTGGAACCACCAAGGCGCTGACGGCACAAATGGGTCTGGTAGTTGTGAGTATAATGGTAACTCGGGACAAACCGTCTGCTCGGGGGCCAATGCAATTCCCTCGCGAACGAATTTGCCTGCTGGGGTTGAGTGTTATGTTGATGACTTTGAAACTCATGATTACACATGTAAGGGTGGTGTTTCGGGGAACGAGGGTTATACCTGCGGGTCGCAATAACTTTGGAAACCTGCGCTTTTCCGTCTCATTCTGAGAAAAAGGCCAACGATGTTGGTCTTTTTCCTTTCAGATCCTTCAGAAGATAGTGTTTTATTCCGAGAAATCCAAGGCTAGGTGAGCGTCAATTTTTTTCCAAATGCGTTGGAAAATGTCAGTGGCTTTGGGGGTTTAATGAAACTATTGAAAAATCTTTTGGGTTCGATTTTTTCTAATAAAAAGATTTCAATGTTTGCAGCAATCTCAATCGTTGTTGGTGTGGGATTTCAAAACTGCGCCAAAGTGCAATTTCAAGGTGCTGATAGTCTGCTTTCTGCCAGCAAGTCCTGTGCGCTGACCCAAGCTGATTTGCTTCCCTACATTCAAAAAGAAGTGGTCACGAATGGCCAAGCGAAAGCTTGGAGTTCGCCAAAAGTTGGTGATCAAGTTCATTTTTGGTTGGCTTCTGGTTTAGGTGATGCTGGAGCTTCTTGGCAGCTGATGAAAATGGATGGACAAAATAATCCGATTTCCCAAGGGGGATTGGTTCGTGCATCGGGTGGAACTTTTCCTGGCGCTGGTGGCTTAACTATTGGCTCTTACATTATGCGTGTCACGGTTTCTTCAGATTGCGAAGAGAGCCATTCAAAATCTTCAGCTG
>CAZDHC010000173.1:0-4878 GCA_964505225.1 uncultured Bdellovibrio sp.
TAAGGAAGTATCAATTTTTCGCGAATGAAATGCCAAATGATTCGGGTCATCTCGTCGCCATCAAGTTCTACTACTGGATTTGCTACTTTGATTTTTTTCATAGGGGTTCCTTTAATCTCTTGTCTGATTTTTGGTCTAAATTTAAAGTCCTATTTAGTGCCAATATTCTACTTTTGTCATGGCACTTAAGTTTGCGTCAAAACTAGCGAATATCAAACTGAAATTAAAAACCTGTCGACCAAAGTTAAGGCAAAAGTTAATGTCTGGTCAGTCAAATTATTCAGAGGTGAAATTGCATCAAACACAGTCCAAAGCAGAGCAAATATATGATTTTGTGATCATCGGCAGTGGCTTTGGTGGATCTGTTTCGGCCTATCGACTGTCGCAAAAAGGCTACAAGGTCGCGGTTCTTGAAAAGGGAAAGCGCTTTGCTCGTCAAGATTTCCCTAAAACGAACTGGAATGTCTTTCGATTTTTATGGGCACCAGTCTTAAGATGCTTTGGAATTCAGCAAATCACCCTCTTAAAAGGTGTCATGGTTCTTCATGGCAGTGGAGTGGGTGGCGGTAGTCTAGTTTACGCCAACACTCTTATGCAACCCCGCGCCAAAGCCTTTCAAGATCCAAGATGGCCCGCTGGATTTGATTGGCAAAATGAGCTTCAGCCATTTTACGACATGGCGAAAAAAATGTTGGGGGTCACGGTCAACCAACTTGAAAGCGAAGCGGACAATGAAATCCGCAATTTAGGAATCAAGCTGGGAGTTGGTGAAAGTTATCATCCAACCGAGGTCGGAGTTTTTTTTGCTCCCAAAGGAGTAGCGGCAGGACAAGAGGTCCCAGACCCTTTCTTTGGCGGCGAAGGTCCTTCGCGAGCCGGTTGCACCGGTTGTGGTGGTTGCATGGTGGGTTGCCGAATCGGCGCCAAAAACACTTTGGACCAAAACTATTTATATTTGGCTGAAAAAAAAGGCGCACAAGTTTTTCCGGAAACTAGGGCTTTAAAAATTACTCCGGCAAATCCAAGCGAATCACCAATTCGTTACGAGGTCGAATGCCAAAGTTCAACTTCTTGGTTTTCAAGTCAAACGCAAACTTTCCGAGCGAAGAACGTGATTTTTTCTGCTGGTGTCATGGGCACCTTGGATTTGTTGTTTAAAAATAAAGAGATCTTTAAAACATTGCCAAAAATTTCCGAAACCTTAGGGGATTTTGTGCGCACCAATGGTGAAAGTTTGTGTGGGGCTACATCGTTTGATGCTCACCGAAACTTATCTAAAGGAATTGCCATTGGTTCAGCGATTCACATCGATGAAGATACCAAGATTGAGCCTGTTCGTTACCCAACAGGTAGCAATGCACTTCGCGCCTTGGCCGTGCCTTTGACAGGAGCGGGTGGCCCACTACTTCGACCACTTAAAATGTTGGGCATGATGGTGATCAAGCTTCCGACGATGTTGAGATTTTATTTGGTCAAAGATTGGGCTCAGCAGTCGATCATTTTATTGGTGATGCAAAGTTTAGATCAGAAGATTAGATTGAAAATGGGTCGATCTCTTTTGTCGGGATTTCGTAACACTTTGGTCAGTGGCTCTGAAAATGCGGCTATTCCAAGCTATATGCCGATTGCGCAGCAGGCCTCGCAAATTTTAGCTGAACAAATTCAAGGCGTGGGTCAGAATGTGATTTCTGAAGTGTTATTAGGAACTCCGGCAACTGCACATATTTTGGGTGGAGCGACCATGGGAAAAAGTGTCGATGACGGTGTGTGCGATTTGAATCATCAGATTTTTAATTACCCAGGTCTGTATGTTGCCGATGGCAGCGTGATACCGGCAAATCTAGGCGTCAATCCAAGCTTGACCATCACCGCACTTTCAGAGCGATTTGTTTCGCAATTCCCGAATGTGAATTGACCCCGCTCGAAAATAGAACCAACATTGGTTGATGAGAATATTTGTTAGCTTTTTGTTTATATCCATTTTGTCTTTGAAGCTATCGGCACGAGAAACAAATGCAGGTGTGGCCGGTGCTGACCCTTCGATTTTAGACGTGATGATTGTGGACTCGAACACGATGCCGAATATGGAGCTTGTCGACGGAATTCCCACTCGCGGAATTATAAAAGACCTGTATGAATTGATTGCTCAAAAAGCCAAAAGAAAATTGAAGTATGTGCTTTCATCAAGAGCTCGAATCGATCAAATCTTAAGTGATGATGGTGTCGATCTTCGCTGTTTTATCAGTCCCGATTGGACCACAATTAAGGATCAGCTGACTTTTAGTAAGGCACTTTTTGTTCAAGATGATCTGGTTTTAAGCTTAAAGGGCAAAGAGCCCATTCGAAAGCTGACTGAAATCAATGGAAAAAAAATAGTGGGAGTATTGGGATATCATTATCCAAATTTAGAAAAGCCTGAAGTGAAGCTTAATTTTAAAAGGGTTGATGTGAAAACCCATGAAAATGCCTTAGATATGGTACTGAAAAAACATGAAGACTATGCAATCGTAAGCAGCCAAGCCTTTCAATGGTATTTGAAAACGATGAAGATTAAAAAAAATCTATTTAATGTGCCGTTTGTTTTGGAAAGTACAACGGTGCATTGCGCGGTCAATAGAACTCAACTGGATCATAATAAAGATTTAGTTTCGAAAATAAACAGCATTTCAAAAGCCGAGATCAATTCTATTTTGAAAAAGTATAGTCCTTAGTTTTTTTAGTCTTATCCGTTTTAGTGGATTTGGCAGGACAAAAATTGTCCAACTTTTTGACAACTTAGAAATTATGACAATCCATAGATTGCGTTCTTTTACTTATCCCTTATCAGAAGTAAATACCCCTTCGATTCAAGGTGGGTTCCGTATTGGTTCGTTTTTTTCAAGGGGTAAAAATGCAAAACGCAAAAATGAAAAAATCAAATTTAGTTTCAATGTCTTTGCCAGCATTCGTTTTGGCATTTTCCATTTCGACGAAAGCATCAGTCTGGGAAGCGACCGAGACTTGGAACGATGATTGGGAACAAAAGTATTCTCAGTGGTATCAGACCTCATTTCCTGAGGATGTTTTTATTAAAGGAAAGTATGCAGGCACTGTTACAGATTGTGCGGATGCGGTTTACACGGCCCGAATGATTTTTTCCTATGAAAACAAACTTCCATTCGCGGTCAAAGACCCGACAGGTGGTGGTAATTTAATTTCCAATAAAATGTCTCGTTATGATGGCAGTGAGGAATTTAGCAAATTTAAGAAATTTGTAGACTATGTCAATTTGGTCACCAGCACCGAAACTTTGCCTTACGATTCTTATCCGGTAAAAATTGATCGCAGCCAGGTTCGCGCTGGAACTATTTGGTCTCGGGTTCGTCAGACTTCCCAAAATATTTGGCGCCGAATTATTGGTGGTCGTGTCGAAGGTCACGCTGGACATGCCGAGATGGTGAAAAATGTGTCCGACACAGGTGTGGTGACATTATATGGATCCACAGTGCCGCCAAAGGTTCGACCTTTGATGGTGACCACCAGTTTGGTGTTTTTGCCAGCTGATACTTCGACGGGATTTCGTCGCTGGATTTTGCCACAGAATTATGGAAAATCGACATCTACAATGACAGGATTTAGCAACGAGCAGTACTCGATGGGTGGCAGTAACGGTAAACGCTCGATCAATGAGTTCAATTCAGAAGTTCAAAATCGTTTGGCTTTGAGATCTGAAACTTCGGACGAGAAAATTTTGCGGTTAGCGCAGGACCTTTGCTCTTTGGCTAAAGCGCGAGTCGAAGCCGTCAATGATGGTCTAAAGGCAAAAAATGAAAATGGCGGAAACTGTTTTGGTAAAGATACTTACGGGGACTATTCAACTCCGGGACGAGATGGCCGAATTAAAACACAGACAATTGAACTTGCCGTATTGCTTGGCGCCAGGTCACGAGATGAGATTTCAGCAATTGAAAATGCGACTCCTGGGTTGCTTTCCTGTGAAATTCAAATTTCAAGCAAACAAAACTTGAACCTTCAGCAATTTTTAGTCAGTCTATTGTCAGGACAAATTTCTTCGGATCCAAATGATGCCTTAGAAGCAAGATGGGGAATTGGTTCTTCGTCAAAAAGTCGTTGTCCAAAATATGATTAGGACCAATGATTAAATCAGTTCTTATTTTAGTTAGTTTAATGATTGCCTGTGGGTTTGTTGGCAGCGTTAGTCACGCTCAATATCGAGAGCGCCCAACGCGAACTAAATCTTACAACTCAACTAACAATACCAAGCCCACTTTCACTTATGACCTAGGTGCTTCCAGTGGCACTTACAATGGAAATTCCTATTCTGAAATCGATCTTGGGTTGAATTGGAATTTTACTGATTTTTTAACTTGGCGAAATTCGGCCTTCACCAGATTTGGAACTAAAATTGATTCTTTCGCGGGATTAGATTCTTCGATGCGATTGAATTACAGCATCGATCCAAAAACAGGCGGATTGGGCTTGTCACTTTTTGCGGGGCCTGGTTACCGAATTTCCAATCAAGAAAATTCAGGATTGTTCGGAGAAGCGGGAGCCACAGTTCGGCTTGCGGGTTTGTCTGTTGGCCTTGGAGTCAAAGCCATCAATTACACCAGCCCTGGTACCAATTCGGATGGTTCGAAACGTCCAGCAGCTGACACGACTTTGTTTATTATCTTAGCCGGTGGCGGCGCAATTTAAAAAACTTAGGCTCTGAAATGACAAAACCCGCGTTTTGCGCGGGTTCTGCATAAAGTAAATAAACTTTAAAAAGTTATAATTACTTAGTAGTCGCTGGAGCAGCAGGCGCAGCAGCGGCAGCAGCAGGTGCAGCTTCAGCAGACTTCTTAGCTTTTTTAGCTTTCTTAGCTTTTTTCTCAG
>CAZDHC010000174.1:0-4760 GCA_964505225.1 uncultured Bdellovibrio sp.
ATCAACCATTTGATGTTGCAATTTATCAACCCCTACTCGCCAGTCGGCGGTGTGGGCGCAAGCGGACAAGGTAGCTACCATGGTCAATATGGCTTTAAAGCATTTTCGCACGAGCGTGCTGTTCTAAGGCAAAGCCCTTTGACATTGACTGGATTTTTGCTGCCTCCGTTTGAAAGCAGCCGAGCAAAATTTGGTTTGTGGTTCTTGAAGTTGCTATCTAGGTAACAAAAAAAGATTGGTCCGGATAAACTTCCTTTGGAAGTTTATCCGCCATCGCCGCCATCTCCGCCATCGCCGCCATCGCCGCCATCGCCGCCATCTCCGCCATCTCCGCCATCTCCGCCTCCGCCATCACCATCTCCATAGGTTTGCGGATTGCGCTGAGCCTTCAAAAGAGCAACTGCTTGCTCGTAAGGGGTCATCGAATAACCTTCATCCCAGAAAGCTCTCACCGGAGCAGGCTGAGCCTCCGCTTGCTGTTTTTGGTATTCAGCCACCAAAGGTGCATCGGCAGCCATTGAAGCATTCAACTTGGCCTGATATTCAGCTGTATGAGTATACGCTTCCTCAAGTCGAGCTGCAGACTCAGGATGCTTTTCCAAAGCAATGTTGCTGATGTCAGGATATGGAGAACCAACATCACTATTTTTTACAATCACTTCAACACCAGGCCCACTATCACCACCACCACCAATGACAACTTTAATATACGCCGAAGCCATATCTGGGTTATTGGAAATCGTTCCGTCGGAAGCGACTGTATAATCTTTAAATTCTTGCGCTGCAGCTGTTTGCACAACTTTATCTAATTGAGCACTGGATAATTTTCCGGTGTTAAAGGCATTACCAATTTTAACCACATCTTGTAAGTGAGCAATCTCACCCTTGATGTCCTCTCGAGTCTCGGCCCCTATTAAGACTAAATCTCCCAGTCTTGGATCGACCGCATCTAAAACTGCGCAATATCGATCTGTAAGAATATCTGCATCTAACTTAACTGCAGAATGCTCTTGTCCGAAATCATAGCGAAAGTCTGTATTTGCCAAATTTGTTTTCGCTTCCGCAATTTGCGCTGCGGTCATTTTCATATTGCCAACAACCGAATCATCAATTTTCGCAACTCCATCAACAAATGAATTGATAGATTTTCCAACTTCGTTATCTGCGAAGTGGTCGTCGTGTGCAATTCCAAAAGTTCCCAGCTTTGATTCAGCAGCATACCCTTGATTAATGTCAGAACTATTACTTTTAAATTCAGCATAGCGTTCCTCAGGGCCATGCCCAAACAGTCCGCCAATGATTCCACCAATAAGACCACCAACGAAAGTTCCAACAAATGGAATTGGAATACAAATGGTTCCAATCGCCTGTCCAATCGACTGACCAATCGCCATTTCTTTGCTGTCGGCTGGCATCAAAGCATTCAGTGCAAAACCCGCAACGATACTCATTGGATTGAAAGTACCAAGTCCTTCACCCAAGGAAATAGTAGTTGCTTCATTGATACTTCCCGCAATTTCAGCAACCGAACCAATGGCGTGCCCTGCAGAATCCAAGGTCCCTAGCATTTGACCAAGCTGATTGCCTGCCCATTCTTCAGCTGCATGAAGTGCAGCTCCTTCTACTATTCTTTCTCCATCTAGATTTCCGTCTAATAGTCCACTGACCAGTCCACCGGCAAGGTCACCTGCAAATCCACCAACCAAACTGTCGACAGATCCCGAATGGGCGTTGCCCCCGACCAGTTGATCTACGTAACTATTAACGGCAGTTCCTGCCGCGTGATCCACGGTATGTTGTAAATCAAAATTCCCGCCATTTAGTATATCAACAACGACACCATTAACGACTCCACCCGCAAATCCACCAACCGCATTGTCAACCGCATCTGGCCGAATTGGATTACCGTCTTCATCTCTTCCAGCAGAAATTCCGGTGACTAAATTTCTAGTCGCATTACCTACCGCACCCGCTATAATATTGTACTCCATATTTTCAAGGGCACTTGGATGTCCCGGCGCTGGCCGAGTCAGTGGATTTGGAGAATGCGGTTGACCAGTTTCCGATTGACCCTGCGGCCCATTATTAACCGGAGGCATCACCGTCGTTGGTGAATGGGAGCTCGGGTTGCTTGCAACTGGCGGAGCCGACACAGCGGTTGCTGTTGCTGCTGGCTGATTTACGGTTGTCGGATGCGCAACTACGACTGCTGCTTGAACTTGAGATTGCATCGCTTGAGGGCGATCTAGTACATCTTCAACTGGCTCAGCGACCTCGCGAAGAGGATTTGCAAAATGTGCTTGCGCATGAACGACTGGATGGGAATCAACAACTGAATGCGTATTTACAACTGAAAAGCCCTGCGCCGCCACAGCCTGAACTGCTGGTTCAGCTGAAACTGTTTCTTGTTGAATAGCCAAAGCAGACGACCCCACAACTTGATAGTCATCAGAAAATTGAGCGGCTGGAGTTACTTGTGCCACGTTTTGATTTTCGGATTGAACCGGCCCTATAAAACTTGGGTTTACAAAAGCGTGCGGCTCGACTTGCGCAGTATAAGAATTTTCGTGATCTAAAACAGGCTCGGGATGACTGATCTCAGGCTCTGCTTGTTGAGGCGGCTCTGCTTGTTGAGGCGGCTCTGCTGGTACGACAGCTAGCTCTACTGGAACGACAGGCTCTTCCAAAGGCTCAATTTCTTCCATGTAATGTCGCCGATGTCTGTGGCCAAAATCATCATCTCGAAAACTTTGTAATAAAAAAGAAAAGCCGTGAACTGAAAAAGCGAATTTCATTTCATTCTCCAATAGATCAAAGGCACATCAACTCGACCTATATCTTATCGGTACATTGGCTACTGGATTGAATTTTGAAATACGACTGAGCGTATTTAAAAAAATAGTTTTGTCCTATTTTGAGACAATTAAAAATTATTGTTTGAGCACTGAGAAGTGTCCGGGCCAATATTGCTATAACAGCTCAAAAAGGAATCTTTTTGAGGCTGAGACGAAAACCTGACCACTGACGTGTTTCCTCCAATAAAATTACTTCCAGTTTGCTCAGCACAACTAAAGGCAGCATCGCAATAGACATTGCATGAAGACAAGCATCCACCCATTTTTACGTTATGCACCAGCACTCCATTGGCAAAATAGTTGTGACCAACTTGACTAGAAATAGGAAGTCCCCACTGCGAAACTTGATCATAGGGACTAGTAACGTGAAGATTATAAAGCGGCACCCGCTTAACATCTCTTTCAATACTTAGAATTTTTTTAGACCTACCCGAATTCTCGGTCAGTAAATTTAGGTTTTCTCCCTTAAGCCATCTGACAAAAATTTGCTCCGCCGCAAAATATTTTTGCTCAGCAGGAATAAAAAATGGGTGAATATCATTTGATGTCACTTTCTCGTCTTCAAAATTGAACGTATACAAAATACTCAATTTCTCTTGGTGATGAAAAACTTCTTCAACAGGGCTTACCGTATATTTTTGATGAAGCTCATCGTAGGTTCTAACTTCATCACCTACTTGAACATCTTCAATCGCTTTGGTGGACCCGTCTTTCATCGAAACTTTAGTTCCTTTGACAAAGCAGGCTCCAAAATCTGTGGGAGCAACAGTCGGCAAAGTTGTCGTAGTCGTAGGATTTTGACAAGGCTCACAACATCTTTCAGTGGAACCCGTATAGCGATATTCATGTTCACAACTGCCAGCCTGACAACTGCCTTGTCCAAACCATCTAAAATCATCAATGATGGTTTGACCAACAGGAGGTGATCCACAAGAGCGTGTCTGAACCGGTGAAGGACAGCTCAGGCCTGTTACAGATTCTGGTTCCCAATTAGCTGTGATCAATCTATTTGAACAATAAACCCAATATTCTGAATAGCAGTTCACTTTTGCCTGTCCACCGTTTGCGGCGGTGATCGTAATTTGCTGCACTCGGCCCGAAGTGTCGCACTTCATGTTTGTACCAAAAGTTCCATTCGTTTTTGGCGGATAGTAGTCCGGCAGAACCGCAGAGCAAGTATTTCCATTTACCGTCCAAGTGACTGTACCGCCGCCCTGACAATACTTATTCGAGTATTCGGGTGTCGAACAACTTGTGTGATCTGCTGATGCCACTTGACCAGACGGACACGCTACGCATTGATTGTTCTGCGCGATGGTGTTGTCAGTACAAGCCTGGCAACTTCCCGCGTTGGTCACTGAAGTTGAACCAACTGCAGCTCCAGTTGAGCAAGAATAAGTTGTGGTATTCACTCCCGAACTCGCAACGCCAACTTGTCCAGGTCCACAAGTTGGGGTGAAGTTAGAAGTCGTCGGTCCTGGGCATGCTATACACGCATATGTATTGTAAGCTGAGGTGGTCGTCGAAGGTTGACCATATGGACCTGTTGGACAAATTGTGATGGAACTATTGAACATCGTTCCGCCATTGTAACCAGCGCCACAAACAACCGATGCATTGTTTACTGTGTTCGGAGTACAAGTAATTGGGTTGTCTACACACACACCTGGATTTGTTATTTGCGTACTTGTGGTGGCTGAACCACTTGAGCAATTGTAGATAGTTGTTCGCAATCCAGATCCTGAAATTGCAGTTTGATTGGCGCCGCAAGTTGGCGTGAATGAAGTACCATAAGAAGTCGGACACGATATGCAACTAGCCAGATTGTAACCGGTCACTGAAGTCGACGGACTTCCATAAGCTCCATTTGGACAAGTCGTAACAGTCGAAGTACATTTTGTTCCG
>CAZDHC010000175.1:0-4740 GCA_964505225.1 uncultured Bdellovibrio sp.
GATCAGAAATTGCGGACTCTAATGGACCTGACCAATTCACCAATTTGGTTCCACGATAAATAGAATTCTTTTTGTAAAGACTGACGAATACTTTCCGAACGGCTTTAGAAACACCCTCATCCAATGTGAAAGTGGCGCGATCCCAATCGCAACTATCGCCCAACAAGCGCATCTGGCTGTAAATTCGATTTCCGTATTGGTGTTTCCACTCCCAAACTTTCTCGACAAATTTTTCTCGGCCCAATTGATGGCGAGTGATTCCATCTTTTTTCAATTCTTTTTCAACAACGGCTTGAGTGGCAATTCCGGCGTGATCTGTTCCAGGCAACCACATCGCATTGAAACCATTCATTCGCTTCCAGCGAATCAAGACGTCTTGAATGGTGTGATCAAGTGCGTGACCTAAATGCAAAAAGCCAGTCACATTAGGCGGTGGAAGAATGATGCTGAACGGAGGTTTGGTAGATTGATCTTGGGCTTTGAAGTAACCCGAAGATTCCCACCATTGATAAATTTTTGTTTCAACATCGGCTGGATTGTATCTGTCTGGAATGCTTGTGCTCATAGCCGCAAAGACTATCTGAAAAGATTCGGTCTCTCAAGTTATCACGATGCATTACTAGCCAATTGAAGGGCGGTAATTGGCTAATTTGTGAGCTTTTTCTTCTTCTTTTTCTTCAGTTCGATTTGAAACTCGGTTTGGTCCAATTCGCTCTGAATATTTGAGTTTTGCTGCGTTGTATTTGTTTTGGTTTTAGAAGATGGTTTTGGTGCCTGTTTGGGTGGTTGAGGTGCTGGCTTTTTAAAATAGTGTTGGTTCACGCCGTCGGTAGTTTCTTCTTGAAAGCGATCCACTTCGTCCAAAGGCTTTTGAGGTCGAATTCTTAACGAAGACGGTCGATCCAAGTTGGCGTTGGCGCCATCTATTCCGATACTAATTCCTGCAAAGACATTCCATCCGGCAGCAGATGAGGCCCCAGTGATCGTTGTGCCGCCACCAAACTTCCAATTCCAATCTGTTTTGCCTTGGGTTCTTAACCAAAAATTAGTCTCTAAAAGTGATTGATCGACTGAATAAAACTTCAGCGAGCCACCATTGTGAACAGCCGCTGCTTGGCGTTTATTTGTATCGTTGTAATACTTGTCATTGGTGACGGTCTGATATCCACGGACTTCTCCACCAAGTAAGTTTGAACCCATCGCAATTTCAGCGCCGGCGCCGTAAGGCAAAAGATTCGAGCGATCCTCGTCTCGATAAGTAAATCCGGCAAAAGCAAAAGGATGCAAAGCTTTCCAATGGGCTCGAACAATCAGTCGTGTGGTCAGTTCGATGGCACCTTCGGAATTATTCACTTCGTCTTTGTTGGGATCTACTCGTTGCGCAGGTAAAATTAAAAAAATGTCGGGAATGAATTCATAGGAATCAGTTTGCTTATAAAGGTGGTCAAATCCGAAAACACCTTGGGTCAAAGACGAGTTGGTGCGAGTGGTGGTTAAGTCTTTACTTTCGGCATTGGCAATTTGAGTCGAAAAATAGGCATTGGTTTTGGGATTCATACCGTAATGGGCGCCTATGTCGGTGGTAATCAATCTGTAGCTGTAGCCAGATGCAAGACTTGAAAATTGTCCGCCATTTTTAGAGTAATTGGCGGTGGCCTGAAAATAGTTAACTTGGGTTGAGAAATCCCAATATCCTTGTTTAAACTTCCGACTGGGCTCGTCTAAAAGAGGAAACTCGGCTTGGGTCAATTGGCATGAGAATAGTATTAATAAAATGACTGACAATTTCATGTGCCTTGATTATGCCTTGAGGGTAAGGTGGAATCAATGAACACTAAAAAATCTCAACTTGCGGTCATCTTTTTTACGGTTTTTCTTTATTTAGTAGGTTTTGGTCTAGTTATTCCCATCATCCCAGTATTGGCTCGAGAATTCGGAGCCACCAGTCTTCAGGTTGGACTTTTGCTTTCGGTTTATTCTTTGATGCAATTTGTATTTGCGCCATTTTGGGGAAGATTGAGCGATCGTTTTGGCCGAAGACCTATTATACTTTTTTGTCTTTTGGGTGAAGTGTTTGCCTACATTGGCTTTTCTTTGGCGCGAAATTTCGAGGGACTATTTGCAGCTCGACTTTTTGCCGGCTTTTTTGGTGCAAGCATTTCAACAGCCTCTGCTTATATTTCTGACATCACAGAAAAAAGTGAACGCTCAAAAGGTATGGCCCTCATTGGAGCCGCTTTTGGATTGGGATTTTTAGTCGGACCGGCTTTGGGTGGTGGGCTTTCTATTTGGGGACAAAGTATTTCCCCAGAGCCTCATTTCGGTACGAGCTTTGCGGCGCTTTGGGTGGCGGGACTTTGTTTAGTCAATTTCTTTTTCGGTTTTAAATTTTTGAAAGAATCGCTTTCTGATGAAAATCGCAAAAGGGCTCTAGAAGAAAAGAAACAAAGCCGATTTGCGATTTTATTTCGCTATGTCAAAATGCCTTTGGTCGGAAATCTGATTGGTGTTTTCTTTTTAGCTTCTTTGGCTATGTCGACCATGGAAGCAACTTTGGTTTTATTTGTTGGTGAACGATTTCATTGGGGTTTAAGAGAAGTCAGTTTTGGATTTGCTTACGTTGGATTTATTATGGTTTTGTCGCAAGGTTTTTTAGTGCGACGTCTTTTGCCAAAAGTCGGCGAAAAGAAAATGATGTTCATGGGATTGACCATGATGGGCATCGGCTTGGGGCTTATTGCGGTATCAAATGAAATTTGGATATTAGCAGTTTCGCAGACGATTTTAGCTTTTGGGGCTAGCTTTACCAATCCCTCGGTCATGGGCAGTATCAGCTTGCTCTCTCCCTCAGAAGAGCAGGGGGCGGCCATGGGTACAACTCAAGGAACGGCTTCTTTGGGGCGAATTATCGGTCCAGCGATGGGTGGATTTTTATTTCAAGCGATGGGTGTGACAAGCCCCTTTATTTTGGGTGCTTTTTTAAGTGCAGTTGCTCTGTTAGTTGTTTTTAAAATTTATAAAAAATTGCCTGATGCTGCAAAAGATCATAAAACTTCAGATTCCAAAAGAGTCCCGAAAACCAAAATGGATCCTTTGGCTCCCAAAGCTTTGCCTATTGGTTTTTTTCAATTTGATAATCTGGTTCGAACTCATGTTCCATTTTTACTTTTCACGACGACATTGGAGTTGGGTTTACAATATGGTCCGCGTGAATCTACGCATATTCAAAATCACGCGAATGTTTTAAGTCATCTGACATTTGAAGATGTTCAGAAAATCTTGGCTGCCAAAAATACTTCCAAGGACAGTCCCATAGTTGTTCTTTGCGGTGATGGCCAGGTTTCCGAGCAAATTGCTCATCAGCTAACAGCTGCTGGATATTTGAATGTTTATTATATATTAGAAGGCGTTGCTGGACTAAAGTCTTAGATGCAATCTTAACTAAAAAATTCTTTGAGCAATATCTTTTTAGGTTCAAAATAGAATAATGAATAAACCAAAAATATTAATTGCAGAGGATGAGTCGGCCATTGTCGAATCCCTTGTAATCGAATTAGAGCCTTTGGGTGCTGAGGTCGTAACCACATCCAACGGCGAAGAGGCCCTGAATAAATTCAATGAAATGAAGTTTGATGCCATTCTAAGTGACATCAATATGCCCAAAATGACCGGCATTAAATTGCTGCGAAAGTTAAGAGAAGGCGGGATGGAAACTCCATTTGTGATTTTGTCCGCCTATCGTGATAGCGATAATATCATTGAAGCCTTGAAATTAGGAGCTTATGACTTCCTTGAAAAGCCATGGGAAGAAAATCAACTTTTAGATGTGATGGGCAGAGCTCTTGAGCTGGGCCGCGAGATGAATCGTTGGAGCAAAGATGATGAGTTTATTAAAAACTTGAAACAAGCTCGCGAGGAAAATTCAAATCAAACTTTAGCCTATTTGCAGAAAAACATGCCCTTTCCGGGACGCGCGGCTCCTAAAAAAGAGAAATAAATTTGAGAAAAATTGACCTGCTTTTAATTGGCACTGAGCTAGGGACGATCCGAAGAGCCGAAGATATCTCGGCTGAATTTGGGTACGCGTTCTATCAATTGCCTTCGGTGGATGCCTACTCTGATAAAGTCGATGCTTTAGGTGAGCCCACTTTGATTTTGCTTTCAGCCGAAACTGTCGAAAAGGAAAACGACATAGCTGGAATGGTTCAGGTTATTAAGCAATTTGCGACCGAATCTTATGTGATCGTGGCTATCAATTCAAAGCTAGATCCCAAAGTAGCAGTATTTGTCAAAAAATCTGGGGCTGACGTTGTTTTGCTTGGAACCGAAGTTCGCGAAACAAGTAAGTTAGAATTTCTAATTTCACAAAAAATTAAGTCTTCTTATATGCCAGTCAAAGTGAACGAAGTCGTGGTGAATACGACACTTGAATGTTCGCTTTTTCATTTGATGCCTTTAAACAAAAAATTTATGCCTGTGATTCATGCCAATGACAATGTGACTGCCGAGAGATTGGATCGGTTAAAAGAAATTGGTGAAATTTATGTTCGCCGAGACGATGTCGACAAATTTCGAAAGTACACAAATCAGTTTGATGATAAATCTGCTGCTAGTCTTAGCCGTCGCTGTCGGGCTCAGTTTATGAGTCTAGTCAAAAGTTACACTGAGCTTGTCACCTTAATCACAGATCAAAGTGAATTTGCTTCTTACAAAGAAGGGGCAGAGCTCTACAACAAATGA
>CAZDHC010000176.1:0-4571 GCA_964505225.1 uncultured Bdellovibrio sp.
GGGGGTGTTCATGAATCAATGGCTGATTCCAATTATGGGGATTAATGGTGCTGCCATTGCCACGGGATGTGTTTGGTTGGCCAGCGGAATTGTGATGGCAATTCTTATTTGGTACGTATACAAAATGCAACCCATTACGGTTCATGTGTTATACAGCATATTGCTTTTTGTTGTGGTTTTCAGTGTCAATTATATGTGGGCTGCCGATAACAATCAATTGTTGTTGTTTTCAATCATCAAGTCTTTTGTATTGGTTGGCGGCGCGTTGGGCGCAATCATCTATTTCCGATTGAGCGAAGATGTTCACAGCATGGTGAAGAAGGCGCTGAGGCCCATCGGCATTAAGTTGAAAGATTAGAGGGGATTGTGCGGGTTAGAAGGTTTCTTATTTGAAAACCTCATTTGCGTTGGCACGAGGGAACTCGTCTACAAATCCAGCAGGAGTGATGTTCAACACCTCAACATTGTTTTGTTTGGCATAGCGATTCAGTTCTTGATAGCCTAGATGCACTTTGTGTAAATTTAGGAATACTTGACGAAGCTTTACCGGTCCACTGCCATCGGCATGAACCAAGGGATGTCTAAAGGGTTTGTCTGTGTAAAAATGCGAAACCTCTTCGTACAAGGTATTGTCTTGTAGCACCAAGTTCCTGTGGAAATCATGGTCGATTCCGGTCACGAAAACTCTTTTGGGTTTCATTTTGATTGCCAGAAACAGGGCGGCATTGATGACGTTTTGCGACTGAGGCATACCCAGTCCCAATTGGTAGGAAATCGACCGAAACCACTGGAAGCCTTTGATTACCGTATAATTAAAAGGTACAGTTTTTATTCCATTTTCACGGGCTTTTTTGGCCATGAAGCTGTTTTTATATGCAGTGGGAATGAACAAGGTAAGTCCCCAATTTTGTGTGAATAGGTTTCTCCAGGTCTCATTGATTTGGTTTTGCCATTCTGCAAATTCGGGTTTGATTTTTACCCGGGGATGTTGTTGAGGGTCTTGGAAAATGATTTCGTTAAAATGAAAGAAATCGCCATCGAGAAGCAAGTAGTATTTGGGTTTTATCGTTTGGAAATAAGGGCCAAATGCAAACTTGTTTACGCAGAGAACTGCTGGGTTTAATGTGTGATTTTTTGTGGTTTCTAGAAGTTCTTTTGCCGATGGTCCATTGCCTATGATCAGTATTTCGTCGTCTTTTTTCTTGGGGATATTTGGAGTAGGTCGCGACTTAACGACAATTTTACCAAGGGAAAGTAAAGTAGAAATGGGCATGGGTTTAGGGGTTCTTGGATTTGAATTTATAGATTAAACAATCCCAGAACGTGTTTCATTTGTCCACTGCGTGCCAAAATTTCTTCCACAAATTCTCTAAAGGCGCCATCGCCTCCTTTTTTCGTAGTGACGATATCGCAAATGTTTTTGATGTAGTCACTTGCGTTGGCCGGTGCGCCTGAAAAGCCCACCGCTTTTAAGAGGTCGATATCACCTAAATCATCCCCGATGTAGGCCACCTCGCTGAGTTCTATGCCCATGGAATGACATAGTTCGGTAGCTACTGTGAGTTTGTCTGTAATGCCTTGATACAGCAAATCGATTTGTAATTTTTTCGCCCGATTTGCAACGATGTTGGTGTTTTCGCCGGTGATTATTGCGATGGGGATATTTAGCTTTCTGCAAAAAATGATGCCCGCACTGTCGATGGTATTGAATTTTTTAAACTCATTTCCCGTGTTGTCGTAATACATCCCGCCATCTGTCCAAACCCCGTCTATGTCTGTGATGATTAATTTTGGTAAGATCATGTTATTCAATGGATTGGGGTGTGTTTTTTGTGTATTTTTTCGGCAATCATCCAATCTTCTGGTTCATCGATTTCCACCGCCGTATATTCCGGCATTTCTGCGATAGCGATGGGATGTGTTAAGCGGTTTTTGGTTTCTAGAATGTTGCCAACACTGTTGATGTAGAATGCGCCATTCTCGAGCATCGCCCCGTCAAAATCTTGTCTTCTAGGTCGATGCATAAAATCGTAATTCATTGGAGATCCATCTCTGTTCCAAAGAAATCTTTTGAAGGTGGCGCAGGAAATAATGGAACCGTGAGGTTGTTGATTTAGTAGGTTGATGCCATCGTTCAAATGATCTGCCAACAAAAACGGATTGGTAGCTTGAATCAAGATAAATCGATCTTTGGCTTGTAAATTGGCTGTGTCGAGGTATTCGAGCATCACCGATTCGGTACTTGCTTTGTCGTTTGCATTCTCCGCAGAACGATGGTAAATCACAATTTTGGATAATCCCAAGTTTTTGGCGGTTTCGGCAATTTCTTGGCAGTCTGTAGCGATTACAATCTCTGAAATTTCTGGGCAATCTTGCGCTGCTTTGGCTGTCCAATAAAGGAGTGGCTGACCATTGAAGGGGAGGATGTTTTTGCCCGGAATGGATTTGCTGCCGCCGCGAACTGGTATGAAAGCCACGGTTTTCATGAATTATCCGCGATATTTTAGTTTGTCGCGTTGTACCTGTTCAATCGCCAAAATTTCGGTTGATTTAGCACTGAGTGAACGATAAACTGCGTTTAAGTCGCGAGACAATTTTTGTAAACCAGCAAATTCCAAAGAGGCTGCATGGTCTGTGCCTTTCCAAGTGCGATCTTTTGTAAAGTGGCGTTCAATCCATGATGCACCGAGGGTGTATGCGGCGATATCCACGGCAATTCCCAGATGATGTCCAGAAAAGCCGATGTCGGATACTTTGGCTTTGTAGGCATTTGCAATCCTTGGGATTTCCATCAAGCAGATATCTTCAAACGGAACGGGGTAGCCAGAAGTACAAGAGTAAACAACCAATCGTTTTGCTTGGTCTTTTTCTTCGAAGAAAGAAATCAATTCATTTTCTTCTTCATGGGTGGTCATGCCTAAGGATACATGGACTTCACCTTTGTATTCATCGCGCAGTACTCTCAATAAATCGATGTAATTGTTGCAAGCGGATGGTACTTTTAGGAAATTGGGTTCTATTTGGATTAGTTCTTTGGCGGAGGTAACGTCCCAAACGGAGGTTGAATATTCGATGCCTTGACTTTCGGCGAATTTTTTAAGGTCGGCGTGTTGTTCTAGAGAAAATTCCAAAAATTCTCGGTGCTCACCGTAGGTGTTCCCGTATGAATTTCCTGGATTTGGATGGGGTGTGTTGTATTGCTCTTCGGTGAGTAATTCGCGGTTGTTGCGCTTTTGAAATTTGGCAACATGCGCACCCGCCTGCTTGGCCATGGTGATGAGTTCTTTGGCAATTTCGAAATCACCTTTGTGGTTGCAACCGATTTCAGCTATGAGTTTGGGTTCGTTATACATCGTATTGATTTTTTGCGATGAAAAGCATCACATAATACAAAAATACAAAAAATGGGTTCAAATGCCATATTTTTGTCGGCAATGTCAGTGTTTTCGCGTTGTATGGGCCCCGGAAGCCCCAGTATTCCACTCAATGCGCTGCAATTGCAGAAGCGGGATGCGGTGAATGAGAAGGTTGAAAAGGGTATTTACGGTTTTGAAACTGTGGTTTGCGCTTGCTGTGGTTCTAATGAATCTGAGCTGATTGCGGAGCGCGATCGTTATGGATTGTTCTTTTCTGTTCAGTTGTGCAAGGGTTGCGGGATGGTGTATACATCGCCTCGAATGACCGATGCTGCGTATGGTGAATTTTACGACAATGAATATCGACCATTGTATGTAGGGTCAGAAAGGGCAACTGACGATTTTTTTGCTGAACAGCGAAATCAAGGTCGGAGAATTTACAATTTTTTGCGCGGTGCGGGTGTAATGCGCAATGAGATGAAAATTGTTGAAGTGGGTTGTGGTGCCGGCGGCATTTTAGATTTTTTTAGAGGTGAAGGTCACACCGTGTTAGGGATTGATTTGGGCTCGGAATATGTAGCCTACGGCAGGGATGTTCATGGCTTGGATTTGCGGGTTTGTATGTTGAAAGATTTGGCTTTGGATTTTACGCCAGATTTGGTGATTTACTCACACGTGATGGAGCATATTTTACATCCTTTGGATGAGATGAAGAGTATCGCAAGTGTAAGTGGGCCAGATACTTTGGTGTATATCGAGGTGCCGGGTTTGAAGAACATTCACAAGGGTTATTCGATGGATGTGATGAAGTATTATCAGAATGCGCATTCGTATCATTTTACCTTGGGTAGTTTGCAGTATTTAATGGAGTCTGCGGGTTTTGGGTTGGTGAGTGGCACGGAGTATGTGAGGTCGATATTTGGTTTGAAAGCGGCGTCGGCCGGGGAAATAGAACAACATGTCAATCACGGGGTTCAGCGTTATAATGAGTACCATTCGATATTGAATTATCTCGAGTGGAATGAGCGGTATAGATGGATGTTCCCCCTCACGGTGACTGGGTTGAAGCAGTTGGCGAAGCGTTGGAAGTCCCGCTTGTTGGGGTAGTGCTTTGAAATTTGTGTGCGGCGATGGGATAAATGTTTATTTTTGCCATCCTATACTATGCTAAATTTAATCATTTTTGGCCCTCCGGGCGCGGGGAAAGGTACCCAA
>CAZDHC010000177.1:0-4456 GCA_964505225.1 uncultured Bdellovibrio sp.
TGGTGCTGCAACAGGCTCTGCTGTTTGTACCGCTGGAAGTTTCAGTGCGAATTTGAATTTCTCAGCAGCCGCTCAAGGCGCTGTGGTTTTGACTGCGACCCATACAGATTTGGCAGGAAATTCCATCAGCACCAATCGTCAGTTTCAAAAAGACACGGTTGGGCCAACCGGAAATTCCATCAGTATTCAAGCCGGTGATGCCAATACCAACTTGACGACTGTGGCTTTGACTTTGGCTTCTAGCTCAGCTGTTGAAATGTATGTGACCGAAGATTCTGCTTGTGCGACGGGCGGAAGTTGGGAAGCTTTTGCCACTTCAAAAAGTTTTCCAATTACAATTGTGGACGCGGTTGCCGCAGTTTATGTTCAGTACAAAGATATTGCTGGAAATACCAGTGCCTGTGTGAACGATTCCATTTTGCAAGATTCTACTGCTCCTGATTGGATTGATGTTCCGACTCATGCTTCGATCTTTTCATCTTTAACTGATTCGCCAACTGCAACCTATCTTGAAACTGCGAATGATGCGGGTTCTGGAGTTTCAAAATATCAGTATGCTATTGGAACAGGGACTTCGGGCGCTGCGCTCAATGACAAGTTGGATTGGGCTGATGCCAGCGGCGGAGCCATCAATGCAACTGGTATGACTTTGACCAATGCCACGACTTATTACATCAATATGCGAGTGGTGGACATGGCTGGAAATATTTCGCCAGTTCTTTCTTCTGCCGGTTGGTTGGTGGATACGACTCCGCCGACTTTGACCGTGGTTTCTCCGCTTGAGGCTAGCTATTTTACGGATATCGATTTTAAAGTAAATGGAGTTTGTGACTCATTGGGTTCAGCCGTGACCATTTCTTATAGTGCGGGTTTAGCTGGAGATAGCTCTGTGACTTGTACGGCGGGAGCTTATTACTTTTTCGCAAAATTTACCTCAGTTGGTGCGAGCTCTTTTACCGTCAGTCAATCCGATGCTGTCAACACTGCGAATGTGACCGTCAATGTTTCTTATCAAAAGCCGGTTGAAATTGGTGGCCAGGTTTTAAAAATACTTCCATTGTCTGATGGCAGTGTGATCTATGGTGGTGCTTTTAAATCCGTGACCGTCGATCGCGATCCGAATTTAGTAAAAGTGGATTTGGATGGAACTTTTGATAGTTCTTTTGATCATGGTTCTGGATTTAATGGAAACGTTTATTCAGTCATTCAATTGGCTGACGGCTCTATTGTGGCAGGTGGTGACTTCACAAGATATCGCGGACGAACAGCCAATCGAATTGCAAAAATTGATAGCGCCGGAAATTTGGACACGACCTTTAATCCGCAAACGGGCGGCAATGGTTTTAACAGCACGGTTTTAACGATGGTTGCTACAGCCACACACCTTTACGTGGGTGGAAGTTTTACGACTTACCGAAGTGGTACGACCAATGCGACAAGAATTGCAAAATTGGATCTAACCGGAGTTCTGGATACTTCATTTACCTTAGTCAATAGCGGTGCGAGTAGCACTGTTAGATCCATTTATGGAGTGGGTTCTGATCTTTATATTGGTGGTGATTTTACCACTTATCGTGGTGGGGTTGCGAACCGTATTGCCAAATTGGATCTTGGCGGCGCCATGGACTTAACTTTTAATCCTGCGACTGGCGGAAACGGCGCTAATAATAGTGTTTATTCGATCACAGGAAATGGAACAGATATTTTCTTGGGTGGAACATTTACCACTTACCGGGGAACAGCTGCCAATCGAGTGGCGAAAATCACAGCAGCTGGTGTGCTGGACACTGTATTCAATCCGACCACAGGTAATAATGGAGCCAATTCAACAGTCAATTCAGTCTTATTAAATGGAACCGATCTTTATATCGGTGGTGCTTTTACTACTTATCGTGCAGCAGTTGCCAGCCGCGTCGCAAAAATTTCAGCCACAGGAGTGTTGGACACAGCTTTCAATCCAGCGGCGGGAGCCAATGGTGCTTCGGGAACGGTCGAGACTTTGGCGACGGATGGTACGTCGATTTATTTGGGTGGACAGTTTGTCAACTATCGTGGTCAGCAAGTAAATTACGTGACCAAGGTTTCTTCTGCCGGAGTGTTAGATGCGACCTTTTCACCTACAAGTGGCGCATCAGGCACAAGTTACTTTGTTCACGCTTTAAATATCGCTTCTGGGAAATTGTGGATCGGTGGCGGTTTCACTCAGTACCGTCGACTTTCTTATGTTGCCAACAACTTGGTCCGAATCATGAGCAACGGAACTGTGGACACGACGCTTTCGCCGCAATCTGGAGCCAGCGGTTTTGGCAGCACGGTTCGAGATTTTGCTTTAAATTCGGATTCCACGATTTTGTATGTGGCCGGGGACTTCACCAGCTACAAGGGGCAAATTGCTAACTATGCTGCTAAAATTTCAACGGTGACTGGTGATTTGGATACGACCTTCAGTCCTCAATCTGGAAGCAATGGTATGAACTCAATTTCTAGAGCGGTGGCCTTGGCCGATGACAATCAAATTTTCTTCGGTGGTGATTTCACTCAATACCGTGCGACGGCAGCGAACTATGTCACCAAAGTGGATGCCAGCGGAGTCAAAGACACTGTGTTCAGCCCTAATTCTGGAAGCAATGGTACGGCTGGAAGTTCTAAGATTGTTTACGATCTCTTGGTTTCTGGTGGAAATCTTTTTATTGGTGGGGCCTATACAACTTACCGAGGAAGTACGCAAAATCGTATTGCCAAAGTTTCATTTACCGGTGTTTTAGATACCACCTTTAATCCGACCACAGGCACGCCTGGTTTTAGTTCGACGGTGACCGCAATCGCCACTGACGGAACTTCATTGTATTTCAGTGGAGCATTTACGACTTTTAGAGCTGCGCCTGCGAAGTATGTGGCGAAACTTTCCACTGCCGGTGTGTTGGACACGGTATTTAATCCACCGACAGGAAGCAACGGAGCCAGCACAACTGTGAACCAAATTGCTCTTTGTAACAATGGAAGCAGCATCAGTATTGTCGGCGTCGGTGGTTTGACGTCTTATCGTGGTGCCACTGCGACCTATGTTTTCAAGGCTGATCAAAACGGAGTGTTGGATACCACCTTTAACGGTGGCGCCGGCTTAAATGGATTTGCGGGGCCTTTGACGGCAGTGAATTCAGTGGCTTGTGACAATGGCAATATCTACATGGGTGGAGCATTTCAATTTTACCGAGGCAAAGCTTTCTTCAATAGTGTGAAGACAAACTACTCGGGAGTTCGCCAATAATCTAATAAAGTCACCAATTTGGTGTCACTAAAGTTGGCCTTAGCCTTGCTCTATAGGTGGTGGGAACGTTTAACCATCACTTAAGGGGCCTAAAATGACACCACTCAATGTTACCGGTAAACCTAAGTCCATCGCAGCAATCAGTTCAATTGTAGCTGGCTTGCTTTTGCAAGTTTCAACTGCCTATGCGGATCCAATTTTAGAGGTTCGCGAGTGGTCCCTTTCTGAAAGCGCCGTTGGCAACGACACTTATTGTGTGGCCTCAAGCCGCGACCGAGTTCTTTTTCGCGCTGAAATTTACTTTCTAGAAATTGCCAAACTTAAAAACCGCTCCGACAGTCCGGTCGAAGTTTTCTTGCGAGTCGAGAAAAACAAAAAAGGCAACAACGGCTTTGTCACAACTTTAATTGATGGAAAATCCGTTGTTTCACTTTCTGAGCTTCCGGCAGATGGTCGGCAAAACTTTTGGGCGGTGGGAAAACACACAAGCTCTTTGATTCAACAACTGCGCGACAATGATGACAAAGTTGAATTTGTAGGACTTGGCGGTAAAAAAGAAGCGAACTTCAGATTTTCAGGAAAAGGTTTTTCAGAAGTGATCACCGAAATGGAAAAACGCTGTAACGGTGGTCAAAGTTTAGTGAATGTCGATTTTGAACGAACTTTTATGGCATCTGTTCCTGAAAGTATAGACCCTTCAAAAATCAACATCGAAAGAACCCGAGCGCTCAGGAACAATTACTTCAAATCCTTCACGCAGTTTTTGCAGTTAAGACAAACACAAACTGATTTGCAAAATGTGCTAGCGAAATACCAACCAGCAATCGATGAGCTGGCCCTTGTCAAAGCGACTTTAGCGCAAACTCAAAACGTGGATCTGCCGACTTCGGAAAAAACTTTGGCGGCAGCACTTGAGCAGCAAAGCACTTCAAGAAGTGAAATTGCAAGGCTCGAGGCTTTGATCCCAGATTTAACAGCTAAGGTGAGTGTTGCACAAAAAGCCTTCGATCAAGCTCGTGCAATCTTGGCTCCGCTTGAGCCTGAGCACAATCGCTTGACGCAAAATCTAAGAGCTGCTCAGTCAATGCTAGCGCAATCTCAATCTCGACTTTCATTTATTGAAAATCGTTTGCCACAGATTTCTAGATCCCTTTCTGACTTAAACGCAGAAGCGGTTTCGATTTCTAG
>CAZDHC010000178.1:0-4437 GCA_964505225.1 uncultured Bdellovibrio sp.
TTTCAACTTTTTCAACCATATCCACGGTCGCTTCAATGACTTTTTCTTTTACCGCCCCGACTTTATTTTGAAAACCCTCATTTTGTGCGACACTAATCACACCATAGGTAGCCGCTGCTGCAGCCGTCAGCTGCAAAAGTTCTAAAGCTCCGACAGTTACCACCGGCGCCGTTAAAGCAATCGGAGCCGCTGCCTTTGTGGTCTGATTTTGTGTTAAGATGAATACGCTAAATATGAGCGTTAACCAATACTTCATACAAAGTTTATCGGAAACTTTTCAAATCTAGACATCAAACTTTAATCCAGAAATAGCCTCAATGCATTGTCGATTTTTTTGACAGCGTTTTCCCCTTTTTGCCTTTTACCGCAGCCAACTCTAAAATAGTTCAGACATTTGCCTTCAAATCTAATACATCACTTTTAGAAACACCTGAACCTGTGGTCTAGCGGCCCGTTCCTTGAAACTATTGAATCGAGATGGTGAATCTAACTCGAATCCTATGTTTAATTTTAAGCTTGCTGCTACTGAACAGTACCAGCCAGGCCGATGATTTTGAAAAAGATCTAGATCGCCTCCGCTATGCTCTGCAAATCTCAAAATTTTCTGACGGAAATCTGGAATTCTTCTTTAATCCTAATATTGGAAAGAAGTCCTTTCGTCTCAATTCACAAAGGGCGCCTTGGGCCGGAAACTATTTTCCGATGGCCAAGGGTGGACTTGCCAATCGCTGGCAAGACCGCCGAGGACCTCAAATCAATGACTTTTCAGACATAAACACCGGCATTGATTACTTTAAATCCTTAACGCAAAAACAAATTGACACTTTATCTCCGGCAGAAAAATACGACATTTTAGTGGGCAATTATGATCTACCAATGACAAAATTCGAATTGACCCACCGAGGCCCCCTGCGAGATATGCCCATTGAACATTGGGAAGGCTTTTGCAATGGAGTTCGCTGCGCAGGCATCAATCTTAAAGAACCCAAACACGCCGTGAATTTCAAAAATCCAGATGGAATCAATATTAGGTTTGAACCTGCTGACTTAAAAGCCTTGGCTGGAGCCTCCTATTTTTACGTGGAAAAATACTCCCAGCTAGGCAGCCCGACTCGCAACACATCCGCTGAAGATCAACCCAATGCCGCAGTCTTTGATTTAGCCGTTCGCTATTTCCTTGGTGAAAAGAAAAAATCATTCGTCATTGATTCCCATCTTCAGGCAGAAATTTGGAATGAAAGTGTGGTTGGCTTTGAAAGAAATCTTTCTGAACCTCAATTTTTGGACCTCGAAGAACAAGCTCGATTCCCTTGGGCTGTTAGCAAAATTCGAGTCAAAGGATTTTTAGAAGCACTTGGCGAAATTGGCATCAGCAAAGTCAATGGACCCACACAAAAAATGGTTTCGGATGGCTCTTTGTTGGCCAAAGTACCAATCCACTACACGCTGTACCTAGACAGCGAAGGCGCAGCCCGTGACGGAGTCTGGCACAATCGCTCAAACGCAAAGCGTGGCGTCGACTTCGTCTGGTTCGGCGGCGGAGAAGGTGCTGACGACCAATACCGCACCAACAAAAATAAAAATGAAACCATCGACTTTCAAATCTTAAAGCGGCTGATCAAAAAAGCCCAAAGACCAATGTGCAAAGGTCTATTTAGCTAACCTTTCCAAAAAAATTTCGATTGATAAGCCTTAAAATCAATGATGTATTTGACCTCGATGAACACACCAATGAGCACACTTACAATTGATCAAAAAATGGATTTTGTTGAAACTGGCTACACTCAAAGAGGAGTGAACAAAGCCATTTTTTCCTATCTGCTTAACAATAAAATCGAACCCAAATCGATTCTAGATATGCCTTGTGGCGAAGGTCATTTTCTTAAATCCTTTAAGCAGTTCTTCCCAAAGTGCGAAATTCATGGGCAAGATTTATATACCAATCCATTGCCTGAGATTCGCGATTGCTTTGCGAAAAAAGACGTCAAAGATTGGTCCCTGTATGAAAATAAAAAATTCGATGGCATTTTCTCAATTAGCGGCGTGATGGTCCACGACAATATTGAAGGCTTCATCAAGAGCTCTTACGACCATTTAGAGCAAAATGGATTCTTGTTGATCACCAACGACAATATCTTAACAATTCGCGATCGAATTTCCTTTTTGTTATTAGGAAGATTTCGCCGTTTTAAAAATATCTTCAGTGAAAACGAAGGCAATTGGAATCTTTTGAAAATTCAATCCCTGCATATGCTTCTTCGCCGAAGCAAGTTTAAAATTGAAAGCATTCAATACACTTCGATTTACCCCGAAGATTACCTTCTACTTCCAATAGCCCTGATTCTATTGCCACTACATTTGTTATATCTTTGGTCTTTAAAAAGCGACATGCCATTTAAAGATCGTTATGCCAAGTTTCCCTTGAGTGCTTTTTTAAGCCGCCATTATATAATCGTTGCCCGAAAATCATAACGCTTTGCTGTTATTTGCGCTGGTAGACATGAAATTCTGTTGTAAATCAAAAGTCAGGCAGTAGGCTTTAAGTACATACGGAGGTTTTATGAAAGGTTTTATCACTACGATTGCTATTGTTCTATTCTCAATGTCTTCATTCGCATTTTCAAGCGGCCTAACCCCAATGGCCGGCGACGAAGATCACGGCGGAGAACACCAAGACAAGGTTCACAACTGTGTTCATGCTGGAATGGATGCAGCTAAAACAACGGATGATCAACACAAAGTCATCCATGGTCACATGGTTGCAATGATGCAAGCAAAAAAAGATCACGCTCAAGGTCTACATGAGGGCATGCATGCTATGAAGTTGGCGTGGAGCAAACATCCGGTTTCTACAGAAGAGATTATGGCTGCAGAAGCTTTGATGAATTCACACACTTCTCCAATTAAAGCCGCTGTTCGCGATGCACTGATTGGTGTTGTGAATGTATTAACAGTTGAGCAAAGACCGCTTTTTGATCACGCTTTTATGACTTGCATGCATTCGAACTAGTTTTTATTCGTCTTTATTCGGCGATGGCGAAATTGATCCAACCAATGACTTTTTCGCCTCGCCATTTTCCGAATTTATCTTTTTTTAAGGTGACCAAAGTTCTTGGCGCAGACTGCCCTGGCTTAAGCTTCATGATTCCATGCTGTTCAAACAAACTTAATACCAGCGTATTTTCGTCAATTTTTCGAACTTCCTTTATAATGCCGACATGACCATACTGCGATAACGCTAAGGAAATAATGCCACCCACATGAGGCGCACTTTTCGAACAAGAATTTTCCAAATAGGAAAGCTCAAACTTCTTCTGCGTCACTGGATCAAAAAAGGTTTTTCCCCGGTAAAAATGAACGGTGTTTTTAGAAACAACATCGGCATTACCCATTCCTTGAGCTTTTTTCTCAGGGGCCACAAATCTCTGATTTAAATACCTATGAATCAACTCTACACATTGGTATTTTCCACCCTCTCCATTTTCTTTATTGGCGAAGGCTTTTACTCCAAACTGCTCTTCAATGACCTGACCATACTTCCCCCAACGGACCGTCTCTGGCTTAGAAAAGTTTCCTACCTCGAACGCTTCCTGATTTAAAAATTGAGCTGCTTTTTCGTTGTCCGGACTTTTACAGTCCTGGCGACACAATTCTGCCAAATTTTCAGTTTGCTTGACTAATGATGATTTGGAACAAGCCCCCTCTGCAGCAAAGGTGGATTTTAAAGATAAATTAAAGACAAATAGGGCTAGAAAAATGATCTGCATATTTCTATTTTGACTGTTCAAATTTGAAAAAACAATAGGACCTAAACCATCTAATTCCGAATCTGTCCCATTTTTTAAAATAGATTGATTTTGAACTTCGAATGTTATTTGTTGGGGGCATGAATACCATTGGAATTGATGTTGGCGGCACCAACTTAAGGTCTGGGCTTGTTGACTCAAATGGACAGATTATAGAACTTAAAAAGGTGAGCACTCCTCAGGGAAGCACCAATAATGCTCAATCAGTTCTTAATCAACTTGCACAGATGATTACCGAGCTTCAAGGTCTTTCGACAGAACCTATTTTAGGTATTGGTCTAGGTTGGCCAGGACCAGTGGACCGCAAATCTGGAGTCATTCATCTTAGCCCAAACTTAGCTGGATTTGACAACTTTCCAATCTCTCAAAAACTCAGTGAAATGACTTCTTTAAAATGCCTAGTGGACAATGATGCCAAATGCGCGGGCCTAGGCGAATGGCGTTTTGGCGCCGCTAAAAATCTGAACAACTTCGTGGTCATGACTTTTGGAACCGGAATCGGCGGAGTCGTCTTTTCGGAGGGAAATTTAGTCTACGGAAAAACAGGTGGCGCCGGAGAAATCGGCCACATGACTTAATACCCTACAGGCGAAGCTTGCACTTGCGGCAACCGTGGTTGTTTTGAACGTTA
>CAZDHC010000179.1:0-4387 GCA_964505225.1 uncultured Bdellovibrio sp.
AAGATGCGAGCAATGAGAGTTATGCGCTCCATTGCATTTGACTGCATCAGATTCGCCTGAGTCGCTGTGGTCTGACTCAATACGTTCGGGTCAATCCCGTTCATCTGGGAATTAACGCCAGTGCGCTTCTCTTGAAGCACGCTCATGTATTCCAGCATTGGGAAGGCAATGGCTGAAACATCAGGTGTTATCAGCGGCATCATTGCTGTGCCAACATCACCTTGAACCCGTACTACACCACCTGGACGACTGACTAGCATATCGTCCAGATTCACCCGCTCAGAGATAGCTGTGCGCGGATTGAGACTCAGATACATCCCGTCCAGTTGCCCACGCATAAGCGTAGTCTTGATCAACTGAATGTCCTGCACCAGATCAGCAACAGACCTGCCGATATGTCTGTGCGGCATGATGATCGGAGTGATCGAAGCGAAAGGGATTACCTCTGCTTCTTCCTCGTGGATGATCTGATTTCCAACGACTACATAGCGCATCAGTTCGCCGTTGATCTTGATGTAGGTATCTTTGACGGTTACGCGACGATCAGAGCCAGTAGCGATAGAACGGTCAAAGCTCTCACCGTACTCATCACGGGCTTGTGTCTCAGACTCCCAGTTATCAAATGACTCATCGTATCCAACGTCATCAGGAACGTCGAAGCCATCCTCACGCAGATCAGCAATAGTGGTCTGCTCTCGATGCTGGACAAAGCGAGCGTCTTGTAGGCACACAGAAGGCGTGTCATACGCCACCATCATTGACTCAGGAGCAACTGCTTCTAGCTCAATCTCGCCAGAAGTCTCTTTAGTTTCAATGCGGACATCGTGCAGCATCGCCGCTGGCTGCGATTGAATCTGAGCAAGCTGAGCCTGTATCTGTTGAGCGGCTTGCGGATTTTGCTGAAGCGCAGCCTGTAGGCTCTGAATCTGTTCCAGTTGCGCTTGTTGCGAATACTCATCTGCGTATTCCGTATGCTCGACGATCTCTACTTCACGATCCTTCAGGATCATGGCGAATTCGTCGTCAGTGAGTCCTTTGTAGAACTCTTTCTCTACTTCTTCACGCTCTTCAAACGATACCTTTAGATAGCCGTTCTTGCTTATCAGTGCGTCTTTAAAAGCAGTGTAGAAAGCAAGGAAACCATTGTTCTTTTCGAGACAGATATAGTTGATTACTTCTGACTCTTGTTCTGCGGGCTCTAGGTCCGAAAAATCCCTAGGGATAAATTCGCACACGCGATCACCAGAGAGGAAAATCTTCGTTAGCTGAGGCAGTATGGCTTCGACTGTATCCGAAACAGAACTATCAATTACGGCGGATCTACCCTCAACCTCGTTACCGTAAGGCTTCGCCAAGTAAGCATTGAGCGAGTTTGCGCGTTCGTCTGCTAGTTCCTGGTCGTTAATCCCGTAACTAGCGTTCTCTTCAGCTTGGATTCGCGCTAGAACCTCGTCGTGGCTTAACGCTTCTTTCTTTCGGCTTTTCTTCATTCTGCTTGTCCTGTGTTTTGGCTTGCTCTACCTCCGCAATCCTTTGTAGCCGTTCTCGTTCTTGTTGAAGCACTACATCTTCATACGTCATATTTGCCAATCTCATCTATAACGGCTTCCAACTCTTTCACCAACCGGTCATGCCGCTCATACAACTCTTCAGGTATCTCTTTAAGGGGATTGAACTCACCCGCTTCTTTATATAGAAATGGAAACGGATACCACTCATCCCATGAGACATAGACTTTCATACAATCCCCGCGCTGCTGTACTTAATCGGCTTCCACTGCTGCATCTGCGCCAGCCTTGCACCCTCACAGGCGTATCTCAGCGAGTCTATGCAGTGGTTGTTCTTATCTTCAAGAATCGGCAGAACATCACCTGTTAGCTCGTCTGTTTTGTAGCGGTAGTTAGTAAGCTCATCAATCACATGCCTACACCGTGGATGCACCACAATGTCGAAGGTCTGCAAGAAAGCTATGCCTTCCTCTAACGACTTCGGGCCTTTGATCGCGCTATTGATCTTCGGGTAGCCGTGTCTTTGTAGATAATCAATAGTCTCCGGCCTAGCCGAGTCAGCAGTAATCCACCACTTACGAGAATCCGGCACACGGTCAAACAGGTTCGGGAGATTGTCTATCTCGCAACCCACCATGTAGGCTTCGTAGTCGATATACAAGCGCTTACCGTCTATCCAGCAACGAATCAACACAGAAGGATCTACTGAGAATCCCCAGTCAGCACCGAGCCTATACGTCACTGACGTAGGGCTATCGAACTCTTCCACCGTCCAGTTCTTCAGTACCCTAGCTTCTGAGTGCTGTTCGTACTCACCTAGCCAAACGTGCCTGAACTTATCAGGATCGCGCTTCTGGTCATACTCAAGCTCTGCCTTCAGTACGTCAGGAAGGTCAGGATTGTCAGAGTAGTTAGCTCTAACAACTACAGAGCCAGGATAAGGTTCCGGCCCTCTCAAGAACGCATCTACAGGATCAGTCTCGCTCCGTGGGTTCCATGAGAACCACAGTTCTGAGCCTTCCTTACGGATCGTAGGTCTAAGCAGGTCTAGAGACCTTTGCGAGAGACTCTGGGCCTCTTCTACCCACGCTACGTCATAACCCTCTAGCGACTTGATCGAATCTGCCGTGTGATTCTGCATACCCTGAAAGATGATCTGCCCACCATAGGGTGTCAGGATCTTCGCTTCTTGTACCGTAAAGGCTTTACCTAGCCCGAACTTCTCTATCTTTATTTCTAGCAGCTTCTTAACTGACTCGTTCAGACTCTTCTGCACCTCACGGATACACACTGCATCCGTCTTAGCCATTAGGCACTTCTCTATCAGCAGTTCAGCAAAGAAGTGTGACTTACCAGAGCCTCGCCCACCGAATGCGCCTTTGTAACGGCTTTCTGTCAGTAATGGCTTGAATACTCTAGGTGTCTTAATTCGCAGGGTCGATGATTTCACGTTGAACCTTGGTAATCACCGTTAGCGGGTTTTCAGAATCCCCTGAGATTTCGATAGCCTTTAGGTCAGGTATATATTTACCTATGACTATCTTGGCAGCGTTAATCTGAGTCGCTGACATATCCAATTCACCATTTGCGTGTTTAATCAAACGGTTAAGTAACTGGGTCGCGCCAATCAGTTTATTGCTGCTGTCTCTATTACGAGGATCTTTCCTTGCTGCCATTTTCTTTCCTAGTGACTCCCGAAGGTTAGTCTGTTGAATAGTGGGCGGTTTCTTCTACTCGCCGCCCCGAGTGATAGGCTAGGACCAGTAGCCAGAAGCCTCTTAATAGTTGTTGCCTATCGTCAAGCCATAGCCGTGGACCGTGTACTGCACCTAAACCCATTACTGGGAAACCTTTAAAGGGTAATTACTAGATACAGCCACCCACGGTATTGTCCGACGCCTCACTATCGTAGAAGCCAGTACGCTGCCCCGCCACTTCTGGTGCGCGGTTACCTTATGTGCTGGATATTTGCCAGCAATGTGCATTTAAGTCGGATGTAGTGCGTCCTAATGTATTTATAGGTCGCGGGTCGGTCCAAGCCCCCGTGTTCCCCTGTCCTCGCATATTGGCCGGAGTTTGCCTTAGGCTTTTAAAGCTGTGCGTCAGCTAGAAAACAAAAAAGCCGCACAATGGCGGCTTAAACGAAAAAGTATGGCGACTGCGGCTCATCTTGCTGGCTTACTTTCTATTCAGCCACTTAAATCAGGAATCGCCATGCTTTTCTATTCCTATGTATACATTATCGCAGTCATGTCAACCCCCTACCAGTTAGCCGGTGAGTTAATTGGTTTTCTAACCATTCCAAATGAAACTCAATCACAGATATTGCTTGCTTTACCTTATCGGCCCTTGGTTCCGGTTGCCTACCAGTTCCTGAGCATTTAGGACACTGATCCTGTTCTATATTCTTCACCCCGGTTCCTTTGCACTCAGGACATTTACTATCAAACCAGTAAGTCAGCGCCATATCTGCGGTATCCCAAGACTCTTTGTCCGTACAACGCTTCTCTTTTACTAACTGTACGGCTAAAAGGTTCGTCACTAATCTGGCATTTGCTCCATTCGGGTGAGCCAGTAAATGAGTCAAAGCAGCACCTAGCGGGTTTTTCTGAGCAGATAGCCCATTAGCCATTACATGATTTGCTGACCATTCGTAAGCAATACCTACATTTAAGGCGATTGCCGTAGTCTCAACGCGATTGAGTTCGATTTCCATGTTCAATGCACCATGTGATTGTAAATAATGGATATTCCTACCGGCATTTCCAGTAGATCGCTTAATCCCATGCAAATAGCTTCCATTGTCTGCTCAGTAACTAAATGCTTGTGATGCTCTGCAAGTTCAAACTCAATGATTAAAATTCCTTGGTCATCTTCCT
>CAZDHC010000180.1:0-4385 GCA_964505225.1 uncultured Bdellovibrio sp.
GCCAAAGAGGCTACCGCATAAAAAGCGCCATGCTCAATATACCTAATCTTTTGAAGAGTTCCCTGCTCCACCATCATGATGGTTAAACTTCGAACGAACATGGCTCCAACGCCCAATCCTAATGCAATAATGAACAAGTTATTTGAAACTGCAAAAGCACCGACAACACCGTCAAAGCTAAAAGACGCATCTAAGACTTCTAAGTAAATGAACATCCCGACGCTGGCTTTATGTATGTCCTTTTGAGTTGTATCTGGCACCTGTAAAAAGGCGCCAATACCATCAACAACCAAAAAAGTTAGAACCCCCGCGATCCCTGAGTACAAAACAGGCAAAGCTTCTTCACTGTGGACATATTTACTTGCAATATAAATAGCCAACAAAGTGACACCCACCTCAACAGCTTCTAACTTTCCCAGTTTTACCAATGGCGCTTCGATTTGATGAATCCAGTGATCCTCTTTTTCAGAATCAAAAAAATACTTTAAGGCGACCAACAGTAAAAAAGCTCCACCAAACGCGGAAACTTCGTGGTGAACTCCAAGCATAATCTTGGCGTACTCATCAGGTTTCGTCGCTGCCAATACGACAGCTTCCCAAGGATTGAGTCCGGTCACGACACCTACAATTAAAAGCGGAAATACAAAACGCATTCCAAAAACCGCAATCAACATACCCCAAGTCAAAAAACGATGCTGCCAAAGCGGAGTCATTTCTTTTAAAACACTGGCATTTACAACGGCATTATCAAACGAAATGGAAAGCTCTAATATCGACAAAATAAATGCAATTAAAAGTGCTTGAAGCCCTCCGTTTACAGTTCCTGTGTAGTAGTAACCAACAAAGTAGGAAATTACCAAACAGACAATAGAAAAAACAAAAGACCCTTTGAAATATTTCATATACGCTTGCATGATTTGATCTTAGTTGAACTCATTGAAATGGCAATCAAGAAAAGGGCAAAAAAATGCGCACTAACGCGTTCAATAAAACAACCTTAACTCAAAAAAACGCACTTTTACTTTTATCAATGATTATGGCTTCGCCGGCAAACTTTGCGAATGCACAAGAGTTTATTGCGGAATTGGGCGCCAAAACAAAACCTCAGGTTGTTGTGAGATTGGGCGTCACTGGTCAGCCTGAAATGAGAAACGATAAAGAGAACAACCCCGCCAACCTTCAAAAGACATTTATCAGCCTCCCCATTTCTCAATCTGAATCGGACCCCATTTCAATCAGTTGGAAATGGAGTCAGCTCAACATAGATACAGACAAAAAAATACCCAGAAGCACAAATGTCCCATCTCATTTGATGGAGTCAGAATATAGTCTTACGTACAAACATTTTGGCGATCAGTCTTCGCTAACCGGATTGCACTTAGGCTATGGCTCGGCAAGTGATCAACTCTTTAAAGACAAATCGGTCTCAACCATTTCCGCCACAGCCTTTTATTCAAATACTGAAGATGCGGTCGGTCGCTGGATATGGCTTTTGAGCTACTCTGACAATCGAACTTTTGCCAATGGAGTACCTCTTCCTGGTTTCGCCTACATCTATCGTCCTTCCGCAGATTTTTTTGGAGTCTTTGGATTTCCATTTCTGTTCATCAGAGCCAAAGCATTCGAAAACTACTATTACAGTGTTCTTCTTGGCCCCTACGTCTATCGCTTAGATTTTTCAAAGCCAATCGCCGGGCCGGTTCAAGCCTATATCGCCACAGATCACACCAATCAGTCTTATTATCGAAAAAGCCGGTCCATTGATGACGAACACTTCTACTATTCAGAAACTAAATTGCAAGCGGGCATTCGTTCGCCCATTTCTCAAATGATGTTTGCCGATGTCTTTGGAGGATTGGTTTTTGGTCGTTCATTTTTGGAAGCTAAATCTTTCCGCTACAATGATGACGACCGCGTCTTTTTGGAGAACAGATGGTTGGTTGGCACCAATCTAACCGCGCGCTTTTAATTCCTAACTGTTAAGAGTTAAAATTTATAACCCAAACCGACTGTTCCATAAAATGATGTCAGCGTGAAATTCACTCGGCGAGATGTTGGCGAGGTTTTTTCACGAACAAAGTCATATTGCTTCACACCAAACCCAGCTTCGCCGAAAAAGCTTTTTGTCCACTCGACCTGACCATGAAAGTTGAGCTGCCAGTTTCCCATTCCAGCCTCTTGGCCTCCAGGTCCACGCAAGGTGTAACCAGAATCCAAAGACACTGGGTAATAGATAAATTCCATATCCACCCATTTTGGATAATTCATGAATGGAAATTTATTGGCAATTTCATCAAACACTTTAGGCATCGAGCGAGCCCAAAAAATTCCAGCACCAAACATACCTGTCGTAAAAATGTTGTAGGTCACATTTTCATAACCAGCATATAAACCCCAAGTTTCATCTCGGCCCCATAGGCCGGGATTAAATCGATATTTCAAATCGATGTTATAAACTTGTAAGTAGTCTTCAACTGCCGAAATTTTAATGTTTGTTAATGAACGAAATGCCTTTGTGCTGAGTCCCCATCGCTCACGAGCCAAATAGTAATTGGTCCAACCGAAAACGTCCTCAAACCAATAGTTAAAAGCAACTTCACTTAAAATAGAAAGGCCTCCCGCCGAGTCTGCGACTCCCGACATTCGAAAGCTAATTTCGCGGGGATATCCTTTATAGACTTCGTGATAAGCTTTAAACGAATGATCCTCTTCTTTTACATTCAAATAGCTGCGATTCAGTTCGCCTCGATTTTTAGCCTGAAATTTCCAAGTAAAATAGGAGGACTTACCTTTTTCAACTTCAACTGAGTTTTCTTTCGTCTCAACCTGAGTTTCCTTATTTTTCTTTCCGAAAAGCTTTACTCCGTCAACGTAAGTTGTTTCTAGGTTATAACGACTCAAGTAAGGGCGAACATCTTCACTTGGCAATTGCTTAATGACCAACCTTTGTTTAAAGGCTCCGCCCCCCTCACCTGGAATCATGATGAATGGCTCAGCTAAAGAAACTTTAAATTTCCAAAACTTTCGAAAGTCACCGATCGTCTGTTGCCATCCGATAATTTCTTCAAAATTACTGTATTTAAGCATTCTCAACTGAGATGCTTCGCTTAAGGGGTGATCCCCTTCGGTGATGACAATCGCAGATTTTCCATCCTTACTCTTTACCATGTCATAAAGGTTCAATGGCTTGGGAAGAGCGAAAAATTCAAAACTGAGACCGGATCTAATTTCCGCAAAAAAACGAACTGGTTTGTCCTTTTCAACAAGCAGTACATCTGCAAGCTTTCCATCTTGATCATTCACGATGACTCGTGGGGAGACTGGCACTTCTGAAATCGAACTCAAGCGGATTTGCTTTTGTGACTTTCGAACTTCAAACCATGTCGAACAAAGTCGCGTCTGTCCGTTTCCTTCTTTATTTAAAAAACAAAACCTAAAGGCTTCATCGACTTTCCAAAATGGACTTTCCGCTTTTCCTAAATTTCGAATACCAAACTGTGTTTTGAAAAGCGCAGCTTTACTTACTTCCGAGGCAGGCACCTTAGACTGTTGCAATGCCTTCTTCCAAGTGTCTAACTGATTTTTCCACGACAATTGAGCTTTCTGATCGATATTGACAGTCCAAATGACTCGGCCTGTTCGCGAAATCATTTCAAGACGACCTTCACGCATTAAATTGTCCGGCCACCGAAATAAGAAAACACTTTCAGTGCTAGAAGATTTTGGCAATATTTTTTGTAGCCGCGAATCCAAACGACTCAAGGGCAAAATGTCGGCATAAAAATTTCCTGAATCTATTTTGATATTGCCAACACGAATTGAATTGCCATCATCTGTTTCTAAATTGTAGTCCAACTCTAGAGGTGGCAATTCGACATCTTCCCCAACCACATCGAAATACAGAGGCACATTGAATTCTTTAGTTTTTACAGTCGTTTTAACGACAGACGTTTCACCAGTAGATAGGTTAGCAACAGCCTCAACCTTAGCTTCTGCAGCTGGTTCAACTTTAGGATCTAAATTCGGCTCGACATTCTGCGCCGTCACACGATTGGTAGTGAATAAAACAAATGCACTAGAAATTAGAATATTCCATTTCATTTTGATGTTGATCCTTGCTGCGCAATCTTAAATAAAGTATTCCTTTAAATTGTAACAAGGAAGGGATCGCCATGTCTTCAACTCGCGTCATGTACAAGATGAAAGTCGTGGAAATTATTGATCACACTCCCGCCATCCGCGAGCTCATTATTCAAACCGAAAACCCAGAGCTCTTTCAATTTAAAGCAGGCCAATTCGTCACATTACATGTTCCTCAAGAACCCAAACCCGCGATGCGTGCTTATTCGATTGCATCCAGCGATGAACAACACAATGGATTTCGT
>CAZDHC010000181.1:0-4263 GCA_964505225.1 uncultured Bdellovibrio sp.
TACTTTTTCTACAACAGGTGGAGGTGTCGGCTTCGTGTAAGTAATTTCGACCACTTCGTTTCGGTGAGGTGGGATCCATTTAGGCAGTTGAATCGAAACCAATACCAACATCACGTGAATGATCACTGAAAGTATTAAATTTTCTCTAAATTGCCACTTTTTCATCTTCATTTTCCTAATCAACCTATCGGCAATTATGAAAATCAGATGAAGGCTTAGAATTAAAAATTCGACTTAAAATGCAGGTCTAGAATTAATAGTCTAGATTCTTATGAATTCAGCACATTTTTGGTTGGCCTTGGAGCGTTCCATTTCTAAACTATTAAGGCATGAAAATATCTGCCTGGTGCAAAACAGATAAAGGCCTTCGTCGTGAATCAAATCAGGATTCATTTTTAGTGAATCATGACTTGGGTTTATATATCGTGGCTGATGGCATGGGTGGGCACTCGGGCGGGGAAGTGGCTTCTGCAATGGCTGTTGCTGCTGTTGAAACTTACTTTAAGGAAACTGCTGATTCCGGACTTTCGGCCAGAGATCGACTGAGCCATGCTTACACAAAAGCCAGCAATGCTATTTTTGACAAGTCAGCTCAAGAGCCAGGTCTTGCCGGAATGGGCACGACCATGGTCCTGTGTTTTTTTGATGGAACTTCATTTTTCGTCGCCAACGTGGGCGATTCAAGAGCTTATCTTTTTCATAAACCCAACTTGTGGCAAATTACTGAAGATCATTCTTTGGTGAATGAACACTTGCGTGCGGGCATTATTTCCGAGGAACAAGTTCAAACTTTTACCGGAAAAAATGTGATCACCAGAAGTGTGGGTTATGAGCGCGAAGTTGTTGTGGATGTCGTTGAAAGACCTGCCGTCAGTGGTGATCGAATTTTGTTATGTTCAGATGGTTTAACTGGCATGGTCCCTGATATTTTAATTTCCGAAATTTTAAACAACACCGACAACTCAAAAGTGGTGGATTCCTGTGTCGAAAGAGCTTTAGCCAACGGCGGAACTGACAACGTCACAGTTCTTTATTTGCACGTCATTTAGGGGTAAAATTAATATCTAATCTACAATCTTGAATGAGCCGCAGCGTCAGGATTCTTCGATTTAGGACAAGATTTTCTTGATCACAAAGCTGTGGACCCAGAAAATAGATCTCTGTGGAAAAAATCACCGATTTAACAAATCCAGGAAAGCTCAATGAAAAGTTGAACGAGAAAAAGGTCACTCTTTTTCTGGTGTCTAATGATTCGGGCAACACTCGGAAAATTGTGATCCCGGCCAGCTGGCTTAAGAGTCTAGGTCTTTTTGGTGGAATTTTACTTTTAGCTATGACAGCTGCTTTTGTAGATTACATGGGGCTATTAGTTCAGACCGCTGAAAACAAAAAATTATTGGCCGAAAATGCACAGCTCGTAAAACAGTTTCAAATTGTCGAAGGTAAAGTTCAGGCCCTCGAGACCAGTCTTGAGCGAGTCAAAACCTTCACGACAAAATTAAAATTGATCACCAACGTCGAAGGCGAAGACCGATCGATGAAATTGGCAATGGGAGCAACTCCTCCTCCGAACAAGCCAGTTGAAGAATTTGATCAACCGATGGGCGAGCGTGGAAAAGTTTCGGATCTGGAAAAACAAGATCAAGAGTTCACCGAAGAAAAACCTTTGGATGAACAAAAAGGCGAACTGGCAGTTGAAGAAAAACGAGATTATGCGGCCCTGGCGATTCGAATCGATCGCACCATCAAAGAATCACAATTGCGTGAGCAAAGTGTTTTGGATTTGTGGGAATCATTATCTGAGCGTCAATCATTGTTGAATTCGACTCCAAATATTAAGCCGGCTAAAGGATGGTATACGTCTAAGTTCGGCTATCGAGTGTCGCCATTTACAGGCCGCCCGGCTCTTCATACAGGATTGGATATCGCCGCAGCCCCAGGTTCTCCAATATACGCACCAGCAGACGGAATCGTGACTTTTGCTGGGTATGATGAAGGCTACGGAAAAATGATTACAATTGATCACGGTTACGGAGTTTCCACTCGATTTGGTCACAATGCTCAAATTTATGTTCAGGTTGGTCAAAAAGTTTCCAGATGGGATGTCATCGCTTCCGTCGGAAACACCGGCCGTTCAACAGGTGCCCACTGTCATTACGAAGTTCGAGTCAATGGCGTGCCTCGTGATCCATCTCTATATATCTTAGACGAACACTAGGATTTTTTTGCTGTCCATTTTGTGTCGAATGTTTCTACACCTGATTAACTTCTAATTGCTCAATTGAAAATCTCTAATTTTCCTTGTCCCTATTCGTTTTAGCGGTGGCCTTGGATTTGTACTACAAATCATCAAGGAAAGACTCCAAAAGGCGTAAAGCCGGGCGGTGTCTCAATTTGAGATGATGACCAAACACTTGCTTAAAGAAATTATGACTTTTGCGATGGTGATCCAAAGCGCGTCGTCATTCTGTTTTGCAAGTGTTCAGCGTCGACCGACAAGTATCAATCGAGCTGTTATCCTAGTGACCGAACCTTCGCGAGTTTTCTATGGCCAAAATGGCAAGTCACTTTCGCCAGAATTGATTGCCAATTTTAATTCGGTCAAATCCTCTGAAAAACCTATCGATACAGCGACCTATATTCCAATGGATATGCCGGCATCTGGGGACTCGTCTTTTGTCTTCAATCAAGTTGCAGATAAAAGTCTAGGAACTATTTTAAATTCCGAAGCAGTAAGAATGAGTTCTGTTGGCAGAGCAGCGACGGAAGTTGAAAATAATATGAAGACTGAAATGGTCATTGGCGGAGGAAGCCCCAAATCACTTCAGCATAAATTGAATTTTAACGTCCAGGCCTTTCAAGCTCTGGCTCAGGTCGAATACACAGGATTTACCAACGCTGCTGTGAAATACAAAGTGGCTGAAAATAAGGTAGGGCTTGAAGTGTTTGAAAAAATTATGACCAATAAAGACTTGGTGCTTTCCCATACCGCTAGCCCGGCCGATCGAATTTCTGAAGTCAGCATGCGCTGGACTTTCTAATTTCACAAATTGAATTTACAATTGAAATTATGAAAAACATTATTTCAGTATTTTTATTTAGTTTGTTCGGTTTATTTGGTGATTTGGCGGCAGCAAGCTCGGGACAGCAATTCAAATCCTGTGATCAAGTAATGGCAAAGTATAAGTCATTAAGTGCCTCGGCCTTTATGGTGTTTCATGCGCCTGAAGTTTTGAAGCTTTGTCCGATTGCTGTCAAAGAACAATTTCGAGCGACATTGAACAGTGATGAAATTAGATCCATATCGGATCAGTATATGAAGAAATGCATTCAAAAATTGGATCCACACCAGTGCATGCCTAAAGTGAATACTCAAATGGAAGCCGTAAAAAAATTAAATGGTGGAGTTTTTGGCCAAAATGATGCGGATCTTAGAGATCTTCGAGAGCGAAGAAAAAAAGAAGAGGCAAATCATTACCGCGAAGTCAGTGAGTCAGAAAAGGCTCAAATGTATTGTTGCGCTATCGGTTCACACATTATCTATGGTCCTGATCGGAATGGGCTAGAAGAAATTTGTGAAAAAGTGGGAAAATGTGGTGGAAGCTTTACAGTGAATCCATTTAAAGGAATTCCCGCTTCTATCGGTGGATCCGGCGCAAACTAATTGGGATAACCTAGTTTTTACCTTTGCCGATATCAGTTCGTTTTTGCATTCCCATCCATTTTGCTTTTTCACTTTGAGCGTAAGCCTGACGAAGAGCTTCTTCTTTTGTCGTACCCAAGCCAATGGAATTTAAAATCCGACCGCCATTGGTCAGCCATTTTCCTTCATTTGATTTCTTGGTTCCTGCGTGCAAAAAATAGCTGAACTCGGACTGGAAATCTAAGTTGCCATCAATGGGAAGATTTTTTTCTGGATTCATCGGATAGCCAGGAGCTGCCATCACAACACAAGCGGCATTTAAATTCTTTTGTTTGATCGGTGAAAGTTTGCCCTGGGCAAGACTTTTAAATATTTCACCTAAGTCACCATCAATCAAAGGCAAGATGACCTGAGTTTCTGGATCGCCAAAGCGGCAGTTGTACTCTAAAACTTGCGGGCCAAGGTCTGTGACCATAACCCCGATAAATAGAATGCCTCGATAGGTTAGATTTTTTTTAGCCAACAATTCGATTGAAGGTTTGACGATTTTGATTTCAATTTCTTGACGTAACTTTTCATCAATTTTCATCGGCGCTATTGTGCCCATGCCGCCGGTGTTG
>CAZDHC010000182.1:0-4241 GCA_964505225.1 uncultured Bdellovibrio sp.
GGGTTGAAGCCAAAGTTAGAATGGCGGCAACCAAGCCACAAACTTACAATTGCACCACAGACTCAACAACAACTGTCGGTGCAACTTGCACATTGGCAATTGTGAACACCGATTTTCAGGAAAACTTCACGGGCGCTAAGTGCTCGGGATCAGGAGCTTGCGGCATTGCAGTGGAGGCATTTACCTTTGTTCCAGCAACAGCTGCGACACCTGCAAAAGTTCAAACTAAAATCAGTTATCAGGGGCAAGAGCTTTCAATCAAACCAATCGATGTGGACATCGAAGTACCATTGGATCTAATGCAAAAAAGTTCTGTGAATTGCATTTCGCTCACTGCAGGTGCGCAGCCCATTTTTATGGGCTACCGACCAGATGGCAGTGTGATATGCCAAGCTTTACCTGGCGGCTGTGGTGTTGGTGAGTTCGTAAAAGCAATTGATCCGACAACTTTGAAGCTGACTTGTGGAAAATTTCCCAATTCCGGAAGTTGCGGCGCAAATGAATACATGACTAGATTTGATCCAATGAGCAACACTCCGGTGTGTACGGCTCGTGCGGATGCCTTTTCAAAATTTGGTGGCAATACAACTTTTAGTTCCACACGAGGACAGGTCAGCAATCCCGCAAGACCTGGAGCAGATAGTTGCGTTTTGATCACGACGACTTTGCCGCCGACAACAACTATTAGCGGTTCTAATTGTCGTTGGAGTGTGGGGTTTCAAGCGGGAAATTTTCATGAGTCCAATGAATTTTATGCTCGTCTATTCGAAATTTTAAATCCGCCAGCATATGCCTGCACGGTTGGAGCTCCCAGGTGTGCTGAATTTTATGACGATCATAATGGTCGCCCATGTACTTCTGGCGAAGCAGATAAAATTTGTAATGAAACCGAGTGTCCTGTTCCGGGAAGATACACCGCGAAATGTATTTGCAGTTCGCCTCCGTCTACGGCAACTCCGACTACGGCAGGCCCGCCGACGACGCTTGGTCCCTGCGGGGTTGAATTTGTATGGATCAATTCTAGCGGCACAGGTAGAGGCTGTAGTGGTGTTCGAAGATGCCCGCGCACGGCTGGACCGTGTTTAAATATTGGATTTACTCAAAACATCGGAACGGCCTGTACGATAGGTGATGAAGAAATGTCATGTCATTACGAGTGTCGGGATACTTGTGGCTCAACAACAACATTGGCCCCGACAACTACAACTAATGCAACATCGACAACAACGACATTGGCAGTCCCAACATTTGTAACTTTTGAGGTGTCTTACAATGGGCATGATTCAGGTTGGGGGCCAGCGAGTGGAGTTGAAATAAGATGCCAACCTCCGAACTGGCCGGAAGATACGCTTATGTTGCCGAGAGTTCTATCAGGCGTATGGAAAGCTCCTGCTGGAGCTAGTTACTCCCCAGTTGAGTCAGGTTCCTATATGGTTGACGGGGAATTAGCCGTCGTATTGCAAGGAGTATCGTGTAGTCCTCAAAAATAGCTCGTTAAATATGGTCTTGTTTTTTATGCCACAATCTAAAATGAAAATGGTTTCGATTTAATTTAGGTGCAAGATGAAAATATTTTTTTTCTTTATTCTAGCGTTAACAATACAGGTTCGGGCACAAACTATCATCATTGGTGCCGAGGACGATTGGGCTCCTTACTCTTCAGTCGGGGCCGGCGGGAAGCAACCAAAAGGGTTGACTCCTAGGATTGTTAAAGCGGCATTTAAATCTCAAAAAGTTGAAGTTGAATTTCGTATTCTTCCTTTTGCACGCTGTCTGGATGAAGTTCTTCATGGTCAGTCCATTGGTTGCTTTGATGCTATGGAAAACTCTGAAAACAAAGGAAAATATATCTTCAATAAAACCCCACTTTTTACCGCAGAAGTTGCAATTTGGGGTGAAGCTACCTCTCTTAAAAAAAAGATGAAATTTCAGGATTTAAGAGGCGAAATCGTCGGGGTGACCAACTCCTATACTTATCCACCTGAATTCTCAGATGATAAAAAAATTGAACAGAAGACTTATCAGACAGATTATAAGCAACTCGAAGCGATTGCTAATGGTCGGCTAAAGTATGGCATCATTTATAAATGGCCTGGGTTTCAGATTCTGGCAGACTATCCAGAGTTTAAGAATAAAGTGAAAATTCTTGGAATTGGCTCAAGAGATCCCTTTCATTTGGCATTTTCGAAAACTCATCCTGATGGTGCAAAGTTCGCTGATATTTTTGAAAAGGGCATGAAAGCCATTACAGCTGACGGGACCTATCGAAAAATCATAAAAGACTTTGAAAAAGCTATTATTCCTTAGCGCTGCTCTGCGCAATTTGCCATCAAATTCGTTCAAAATGGTTTCTTCTTTGACTCGGATTTTGGCCGAATTTAAACCCTTCTCATGGCACAAAACACCTCTGTCAATGGCTCACAAAGTTCGGCTTCAAATCAAACTCCATTAATGCGGCAATATTGGGATATAAAAGCTGCCCATGAAGATAAGGTTTTGCTGTTTCGCATGGGTGATTTTTTTGAAATGTTTTTTGATGACGCGGTCAAAGCTGCGCCCATTATTGGGATTGCTCTCACTCAAAGAAATAAAAAATCAGCCGATGAAACGCCAATGTGCGGAGTGCCTCATCACTCGATCGCTGGACCTATCAATAAACTATTAAAAGCCGGTTTGCGAATCGCGATCTGTGATCAAATCGAAGATCCAAAAATGGCAAAGGGAATTGTGAAAAGAGCCGTGACCCGAGTTTTAACTCCGGGGATGGTTTATGACACAGAAACTTTAAGTCAGTCTGAAAGCAACTACATTGCCAGTGTTGATCAAAGTGGAATTGCTTTTGTCGATACAAGTACTGGTGAAAGTTTTTTCTTTGAAGCGATAACCGCAGAAGAAAAGCAAAGATTGCTTTCATTGTTGCCTGTGGCCGAGCTGATTTTAGAAAAAGCTGAAATTGATCCGGTTAAAAAAACATGGGATTTCTCAGGACTGGTGACTCCATTTTCTGATTTGAGTTTGGACTTGTCTCCTGTTGGAAGCTTGCCAGCATGTGCAGCTCGGTTGTTGTCCTACGTGAAAAGTCTTGGTGGCCCATCAGCCCTAGGGACGTTAAAGCCTTTTGAAAAGCGAAGCTTGCAAAAACGTCTGGAGCTATCGCCAACAACCGTTCGTCATTTAGAATTGTTTGCAACCTATAAAGGTGAAGGTGTTGGAAGTTTATTTACCGCTATGGATCGCACGCAGACTTCAGCAGGAGCAAGGACTTTGCGAAGTTGGCTGGCGTTTCCGTTGTTGGATCTAAAAGAGATTGAACAGCGCCAGCAACGTGTTGAGGACTGGGGTCGCAATTTACCAAAATTGAAATCTGTTCGCGAAGTTTTATCAAAGATGGGCGATATCGAAAGACGTCTTTCTAAATTGAATCAGCCTCAGTGCAATGGTCGAGATTTGAATGCTTTGATGAGCTCCATCGAAGCTGGTGTTGCGGTGGTGGACCTTTGTGAAAACTTTGAAAAATCTGAAAATTTGAAATTAGCCGAGTCTCTTAAGCAGCAATTGAAAGACCTAGCTCTTGAAATTTCTAGGACTATTGTTGATGAGCCACCTTTATTGACAAAGCAAGGGCATGTCATCCGAAAAGGTTTTTCACCAGAATTGGATGAGTTGATAGAGCTTTCAACTGACAGTCAGTCCTTGCTGATGAGAATGGAAGAGGAAGAAAAAGAAAAGACGGGTATTTCCAGTTTGAAAATCCGCTACAACAGCGTTTTTGGTTACTATATTGAAATCACCAACAGCCACAAAGAAAAAGTTCCGGCTCGCTATTTGCGAAAGCAAACTTTGACCAATGCTGAACGGTACTGCACGGATGAGCTGGTAGAGCTTGAAAAAAAGGTTTTATCGGCGCAGGCCAAGCGAGGCGATCTTGAGTTTCAGGTTTTTGATCAGTTAAGACAAAAGTGTCAAAGTCAGGCGCAAGGGCTTTTAAAGTTGGCGCAGATCACAAGTGAACTAGATGTGATCACCAGTTTTTCTTGGCTCAGTTTAGAAAAAAAATACGTGCGTCCAATGTTCAATCTGGAAGGCAGTTTGAAATTAAAGGCCAGTCGTCATCCGGTGATTGAGCAAACAGTCAAAGTTCAATTTGTTCCAAATGATATTCAGATACAAAAAGAAGGTTGCCTTCTTTTGACCGGACCTAATATGGCCGGAAAATCCACATTGATGCGTCAAGTGGCATT
>CAZDHC010000183.1:0-4213 GCA_964505225.1 uncultured Bdellovibrio sp.
TTGATAATCTGCTCGAGTTTTTTCCTTCTTTTGAATTTTCTCTGTTCTTTGACCGTTGTCCATCTTGTAATGTAAAAGCATAAACAGTGCCTAAAAATCAGTCCCTAAAGGAGCCCAAATGCCGGAAGTTAAATCCAACCCAATTTCTAAGTCTGAGCTCGCTAAAAAAATATATGAAACAGCCCACTTAACTGGGCAATTTAAGCTTCGGTCCGGCACCACTAGCCATGAATACTTTGATAAATATCGATTTGAAGCCAACCCACAATTACTTAAAGAAATCGCCCGTCAATTGGCCCCACTATTACCTAAAAACATCGACGCGCTAGCTGGCCTTGAAATGGGAGGAATCCCCATTGCCACAGCTTTAAGCTTAGAAACAGGCATTCCTGTGGCTTTTATCCGCAAAGAAGCAAAAGACTATGGAACTTGCCAATTTGCCGAAGGATTCGAGATTAAAGGAAAAAGACTATGTGTTATTGAAGATGTGATCACCACAGGCGGACAGGTGGTTCTATCAACTCAAGATCTTCGTAATGCTGGCGCCTTTGTGGACCACGTTTTGTGTGTCATTCACCGGGGATCCGGCGAAGAACCAAAACTTAAAGAAATCGGTTTAAACATGACGGCCTTAATGACCATGCAGGAATTAAAGGCTCACCTGTAAATTTTTAATTGGTAAGATTTTGATTTGAGATTTTAGTTAGCACGTAAATTAGGTCATCGTCACCGACACTTAAATGTAAATGCATTTGCTCATTCGAGACCGTTACCAACTTGCTTGTAATTTTGCGCCCCAATTGCATGTCAGGATCTTTGCCGCAATCAGCGGCATTTTGGGGATTTAAAGCAAATGGAACTTCAACTATTTGGTTATTTTCATAGGTGTAATTTGCGAATCTTTCGCAAAAATCTGGACTGCCTTTGTGATCCCAATAGAGCCTTTCGGTTCCATTTTCAAAAAAAGTCCAAGTCAAATTTAAATCTGGATTTATGAGCGGCTGATGCTCACCTTTAAATATCATTTCAGTAAATTTCCAGGTACCGCTCAAGGCCCAAGCGGACTGCATTTGAAAAAACATTAAAAGACTTAGAACTAACTTCACTCGATCCAACCTCGGTCACGCATAATTGTCATGGCCCGTTTTTGAATATCCACATTTTCTTTACTTAGCAAGTCCATTAATTCGATTTTGAAACTATCGAACTTAGAATTGGGCACCATTCGCAATAAAATTGACCAAGCCAGTGGATTGATAACTTCATCGCCAAGTTCAGTTCGCAAATTCCAAAGCAATCCCGATACAATCAATGAATCGTGGTATAGGCCTCCGGAAACATCCATTCGCTTAGCCTGATTTAAAATAGTCCTTTTGAAAGGTGCCTTTTTATAAGAAGCCTCACCCAAGTTTGGATTCTTAAATTGAATGGCTGTGAAGTAATCAGCAAAAGCTTCATTTAATGAACCACCTTCACCTTCGTAAGGTAAGTGAGCCACAACCTCGATCACCGAGTGTATGGATTCATGAGTCACAATAGATGGATCCAAAGGAATCTTAGAGAAAACCTGGTCATCACCATCACCTAAACGAATTTTTTTATCGAAGTAAAATGCTGTATTGGTTTTATCTGGATACCCCATGGCTGTTTGAACTTCAACTTGATAGGGCATTGAAAATTGAAAAGCTTTTTGCAACCAGGCAAAAGACTGAGAAACGTAAAAATAGGATTGGACCTGATAGAATCTGGCATCATCAACCGAATATTGAAAATGATTGTCTTCTGCCACGGCTTCCATCGGTGAAGATGTCGAAACTCTTACATGATCTGAAACTAGATTTTTTGCATTTGTTAAACTTGGAAGAAATACATTTTCTAATACACTCTTAAGCGGACCCGCTGGAAAAACCACAGCGCTGACTTCGCTAGCTTGGGAACCTACCCTAGTCTGGCCAACTAAATCTGATTTCTTGTTAAAAAAGAAAGCGTAAGTACTACCATCTTTAGATTCTAGAATAACTTTCCAAAGAGCTTGCGTGTGCGGCGTTGTACCGATCACCAGCTCAGGATCACGATTCATACTGTACTGATTAAATTCAGGTAATTTTTTTGGAATTGCCGCAATGAATGCCGCTTTGTTCGCCCCCATCCAAAAAACATCTGCTTTTAGAGACAACAAAGAGCCATCAGCGACCTGATAGCTAACAAACTCAACAGATTCACCTTGAGATATTTTCTTTAGAAATCCACCCTCAACTGGGATGCCATTTATTTCTTGCTTAGAAAACTCTACTACTTTTGAACCTAATTGGATTTTTTCATTAGAAGAAAGAGTGACATTGGCGGGAGCTGAGGGAGGAGTTCCTCCCCCTCTCCAGTCTAAAGACTTTAGGGAAACAGTTTTCTGACAGGATAGCTGAAGTAAACCCAGCAAGATTGCAGAAATGATTGTTTTCATAACCCCCACCAACTTTTATTTCAGATTTTAATTACTCAACTTTTAAAGACTTCTCTAAATAAGTACCATCTCCGTTGACGAATCGCAAAGTGTGAGTACCTGAGTTCAATTTTCCTAGACGAATCTCCTTAGAGAAAGGCACTAGAACCATTAAACACATACCTTGGCTCACAACTGCTTTTGATCGTATTTCGTGAGTCATTGCATCTGTATTTGCAACTTCTCCACCTTTCCAACGGTAGCAACCATTTGGAAACAATCCACTTACAACTACAAATGCATCTGCTTCAGAATCAAAACCACCAGGTATGAATGCATCGCTAACTCCAATTGTAACTTCGCGAGTTTGCGGCACATCACCTTCAGCATTTGCAATTGTTGAAAATCCAACAAATGAAAGAGCAAGGACTGCCATGTTAAATAGTTTTGTTGTTTTCATAAATCCCCCTACGACCGTGGTGTTTTGCTCGACCGTCATTGATCGAACTTTTTATTTCCCAACACCTTTCACTACAGCAATAGCAATGCCAAATGTCTCACTATGAGAATTACAAAAATAACATTGAATTGAGCAATCATGTCTCGCTCGATGCGAGCAATGCGGGACTTAAAATCTCTTTTGACTCGGGTAGACGTGTATTTAGCTATGGTTTTCGTAAGCAAGGTAATTGCATCTGCAAATCATTAGGCAAACCAAACTCTACTTTTTGGTTGATATGAAAAGGGCTCAAACAAATGCAAAAAAGTTCTCAACGATTACAAAATAAAATTTGCCTGATCACTGGAGCAGCTCAAGGAATTGGTTTAGCAACGGCAAAAGAATTCATCGATGAAGGTGCCATAGTTATTTTGACTGATATATTAGATGATCAAGGACAGAAATGCTGCGCAGCTTTGGGGGGAAATGCTTTCTATGAACATCTTGACGTCGCAAATGAAAAAAATTGGATCTCATTATTTGCTAAGATTGAATCAAGGTGGACTAAGCTGGATGTTGTCGTTAACAATGCCGGCATCACTGGACAGCAATTGGGACTTGGCCCCACTGATCCTGAAAACATGTCACTTGAAGCTTGGGATCATGTTCATAGCATCAATAGCGACGGAGTTTTTCTGGGTTGCAAATATGCGATCAAAGCGATGAAGAAAAATAAAGTTGGCTCGATCATAAATGTTTCTTCTCGTTCAGGATTAGTCGGGATGCCTGGCTCTTCAGCCTACGCTTCATCCAAAGCATCAGTTAGAAACCACACTAAATCCGTTGCGCTCTATTGTGCAGAAAAAGGATATCAAATTCGCTGCAATTCAGTTCATCCTGCTGCAATCCTGACTCCACTTTGGGAACCATTTCTAGGATCCGGCTCAGATCGTGAATCCAACTTAAAAAAAATGGCTTCACAAATTCCATTAAAACGATTGGGTACTCCCGAAGAAGTGGCTAGGACTATTGTATTTCTGGCCTCAGATGAGTGTCTTTTTATGACAGGTTCTGAACTGATTATTGATGGTGGGATTTTAGCGGGTTCGTCCGCCTCGCCACAAAACGAAACTTTCAAAGAAAACTCAAAGCTGGGCTGACACTGTCGCCAATCTTCTAGGAATGCGAATCGTGAATCGCGTATGAGTGCTAAATGGATCATATTCTAATGACCCCTGATTTTGTCGCATAATAGACTGTGAAATACTTAAGCCCATTCCCGTACCGTATTGAACTCGTTTCGTACTAAAAAATGGATTGAACATTTTTTCCTGAAC
>CAZDHC010000184.1:0-4207 GCA_964505225.1 uncultured Bdellovibrio sp.
AATAGGGTTTCCCAAATCAAAGGGCCTGGTGATGAACCAGGCCCTTTTCTATCTGGACCTACGCGATTTTCAAAAGTATCCTTAAAGGGATGACGGTTTTTAATTTCAGATCTTTAGTTTTTGTCGGTTTATTGATTTCGTTTGCTGCGGTTCAGTCTGTGTTTGCTCAGCCGGTCTCCACGTTACCCAAGGCCAGCAATCATAGTATTGGCGAAGTGGTCAAAAAAGGAACTTTGCAAACCGAAGCCTTGGCGCAAGTGGGTGAGCATGTCATCACCAGTCGGGAAATTTTAATTTCAAATTTTGTCGAGAAAGCACTCACGGTAAATTCTAATGTCGATTTGAAAGATAAAAAAAATTCGTCTGAGACAAAGAAGTCGAAATCAAATCAGGCGGCTTTGCCGAGCAAAGGCAATCTCGAAGCTAAGCCCAATCAATGGAGTTTAACTGTTGGCAGTGAAGCCTTTCAAAAATATTTGGCGCAAGTGATTTTGGAATCAGTCATTCAGCTCGAGGCCGAAAATTTTGCGGTGGGAGCCGTGACTCAAGCTGATATGGCGGGGCAAATACGGTTGGTTGAAGACCGAGTTCGAGCTGTGCCAGAATGGACTTCTTTAGAAGTCGAAGAAGTGGAATTGACCCGAATTTTAAACCGAAAAATAAGAGCGCAAAATTTTTTGAAATTTAAAATGGAAACCTCGGGCGTTGTGGTATCGGACGATGAAGTAAAAACTTACTTTGAAAAAAATCGAGTCAAGTTCGGCAATATGCCGCTGGATCAATTTAAAGAAGGCATTCGCGAAGTTTTGGCGCAAGAGCAGCTTCAAGAGAAATTGAAAGATTGGTTCGAAGTTCTAAAGCGAAAATATCACTTCAAAATGTTGGGGCAATCCATTGCCGTCGGAAAATAATATTTCAAAATTGGAAATACGCCGCGGTCGTCCCGAGGACTATCCCTTTTTAGTGTCTATGGTAAAACCAATGATCTCCCCGGGATTTCATTGGCCCGAAGAAAACCTTTTGTCGGAACTGACTTTTGCGGACTCGCTGGTGGCGGTGAAAAATTCTGAAATTGTCGGCTTTATCTGTGTTCGGGACATGAGCGAGGCCTATGAAGTGAGCGTGCTGGCGACCAAGCCTGAATGCCAAGGGCAGGGGATTATGGGGGCTATGTTCGATCATTTGATCGCCGAATACGGCTCCCGGCGTCAGCTGTGGCTTGAGGTCCATGAAAAAAACCTAACTGCACGAAAACTTTACGAAAAGAAGGGGTTTAAAGCCGAGGGCAAACGTGGTGGATACTATCGTGATGGCTCGGCGGCCTTCCTTTTTACCTTAGCTCAGGTTGTTCCGGGTAAGGACAATATAACTTCTTGATTTCTTTGGCTCTTGTTGCTAATTTGATCCGCAGAAGTGAGCTGGAGACAGCTCACTTTTTGTGTTTTAAGTAAGTACTAAAAATTGAATACGAAAACTGAATATTTAAAATTAAATAATTAAAATTAAATATCACAACTGAATAGGCCTGAACCAAATCGATGATCTCTGAAACTACACTTCAAAAAATTGAAACATTAGCTGACCAAGTTGCCACCCGTGAAGGTGTTCGCATTTACGATATTGAATTTGCAGGCGGGGCTCAAGGCCGCGTTCTTCGAATCTACATCGATAAAGACGGCGGAGCTGCAATTGATGACTGCGCCAATGTTTCCCGAGGCCTGAACTTACTTTTAGATGTAGAAGACCCAATTCCAGGTGGCAAGTATCACTTGGAAGTTTCGACTCCTGGCTTGGATCGTGTTTTGAAAAAGAATTGGCATTTTGAGCAAGCGGTCACCAAAAAGATTTGGGTTCGTTTGTCCAAGGCTTTGGAAACCACAGGGGTGACTCACCCAAAAATGAAATCCGCAAAACAGCTGACTGAAGTTTTGTTGGGTTTTGAAAACGAGTCTTTGAAATTCAACGTCGAGGGGCAAGAAGTTCTAGTTCCTATGGCTATTGTTGAAAAAGCAAAAATGGTTTTTGATTTCAATGAAGGAAAACAAGATAAAAATCCTAAGAATAAAAAGAAGAATTCTTAAATTTTAGATTAATAAAGTAAGAGGTGCCTATGGCAGAAAATATGTTTACAGATTTAGCTCGAGTGATTGAACAAGTTGGCAAAGATAAAGGGATCGATCGCGGTGTCGTTATTGAAGCTATCACTCAAGGTATGTTGGTTGCAGCTCGCAAAAAATACGGAACTTACCGTGAAATCGAAGCTTCTTATAATGAAGATAGCGGTGAGATTGAATTGTTTGAGTTCAAAGAAGTTGTGGATCGCGAAAAATTTATCGATGAAGAAGTTGAAATCCCATTGGACGAAGCTTTGAAGCTAGATCCGGGCGCTCAATTAGACGATTCGATCGGTATCAAGTTGGATTCTTCTGATCTGGGCCGAATTGCTGCACAAACTGCAAAACAAATTATCATGCAGAAAGTTCGCGATGCGGAACGCGAAATCATTTTCAATGAGTTTGAATCACGAAAAGGTGAAATCGCTTCTGGTATTGCTCGCCGAGTGGAAAGAGGAGCTATTGTTGTCGACTTGGGTCGCACTGAGGCCTTCATTCCTCCACGTGAGCAAATTCCTGGTGAGTCTTATAAGCCAGGTGATCGCATCCAGGGCTATTTGTCTGAGGTTCGTCAGACGACTCGTGGACCTCAGATCATTATGTCTCGAGCAGCTCCAGAATATTTGATCAAATTGTTTGAAATGGAAGTTCCAGAAATTTATGACGGCATTGTTGAAGTTATGGCCGCAGCTCGTGAGCCAGGTGCTCGCGCTAAAATTGCAGTTCGTTCTAAAGACAGCTCGGTTGATCCAGTGGGAGCTTGTGTTGGTATGAAGGGCACTCGAGTGCAAAATATCGTACAGGAGCTAAAGGGCGAGAAAATTGACATCGTTTCTTGGGACGAAGACATCACTCGTTTTGCTTGTAATGCTTTGGCGCCAGCTGAAATTTCACGAGTTTTCTTGGATGAGGACAATAAAGAGCTTGAGATTGTTGTTCCAGACAATCAGTTGAGCTTGGCTATTGGTAAGCGCGGGCAAAATGTTCGTTTGGCAGCTAAATTGACCACATGGAAGATCGACATTATGTCGGATAGTTCAGCTTCGGCTCGAACGGCAGAAGCAATTTTCAATTTAGGAATGATTGCTGGTGTTTCTGAGACAATGGCTCAGAATATTTTCCAAAGCGGATTTGGTTCTTTCCAGGCAGTAGCGCAAGCGACTGTGCAAGATGTGATGACAATCCCTGGCTATGATGACCCTGCAAAAGCTGAAAAGTTGATCGAAGATGCAAAAACATTAAAAGAGAAATATGAAAAAGAGGGAACTCCGGTTCCAGTTTCTCCACAATTGCAGGCGCTTCAAAAAATGCAAGGTGATGCTAAGGCGCAAGCGGATGCTCGTCTTAAGCAAGAACTTGAAAAATTGCAGTCTGCTGAAAACAGCGACGGCGAAAAGCATTAATTACGGAATTATTGAAAGTTTATAAGGAGTCTGAGTGACCAATCCAAAAGTTTTTGAGTTTGCAAAAGAAATCGGGATGACCCCGCTAGCGCTAATGGACAAGATTCGAGAATGGCATTTGCCAGTTAAGTCTCACATGGCTGAGCTTGATTCTGAAACATTAGCTGCGATTAAGGCAAAGCTCAATGGTCCGGCGAAGTCGGACGAAGGTGGCGAAAAGAAAGCAGCCACTCGTAAAAAAGCAACGACAACAGCGGGAGCAGCTCCTAAAGCACCGGCGAAAGCGGCAGCAGCTAAAACGATCGCGAAACCGATCACAAAAGCAGCCGTGAAAGCGCCGGCAGTAGCGGCACCAGCTCCAGCGGCGGCAGCAAAACCTGCCAGCACTGTGGTTCGCCGAAAAAAAGCAGAAGAAGTAGTCGCTAAAGAAGCTGAAGCAGAAGAGCTTCATCATGAAGAGCAAGAAGTTGTAACGCATGTTGAAGAGGTCGTTGCGCAGCCTGTAGCAAAGCCAGTTGTAGAAGAAGTTAAGGTTGTAGCCAAAGCGGCTCATCCAACAACCACGGCAGCTGCGGCCCCAGTGGCGCCAGCGCCTGTGGCTTCTGCGCCGACTCCGACTCCAGCCGCACCGGCGACGCCAGCTGCGGTTGTAGCGGCTCCGACGTCGACAGAGGATTATGCTGAGAGAAA
>CAZDHC010000185.1:0-4203 GCA_964505225.1 uncultured Bdellovibrio sp.
GGTCGATGCACTATTTGGGAAACGTTGAAACGTGTAGTCCCTATAATAGCCCCCGATGCGAAGATTGCGGTAAATTCTCAGAGAATATTTCTCACCCACTTTTGAAGAAAGCAAGGTATCTTGGAAGTGATATCTGGCCGCATTTATTTTTACAATGGCACCGCTCGCTTCTGTTGTCCATTCGAAAGTGTAAGTGCTAGCGGTGTCGGGATTTTTTAGTTTCGCCGCGATAAAGCCATCGCAAACAGTGGATGTTTCAATGTCGAGAGAGCCTTCTACACATTTGTAAGGCGTAGTAAAACTGCCCACAAAACTATCGCCTGTTGCGAAAATCAGGCCCGCGTTGGGGTTGTATCTCAAGTCTTGAATGGTACAGAGTGTTTTTTTGCCCCAAATGAGAATTTGTGTGTCGAGCGAAAAAGTGGATCCGTTGAACGACAGACAGAAAATATTGCCTGAATCGCCCGCAACAAATACGTGATTGCAAGGGTCTACCGCGATGCCCGTAGCTAGGGCTTTTTTGCGATTGGTAGTTACAAAACACTGTGCAATGGGCATGTGGGTTGATTTGTTGATGGCAGAAATGGACTTGCCATCGCTATCGAAAATGTAATTGTCGTTGGCAGCCAAATCATTTGTGGCGCCGTAAAAAACAGTTTTAAGATCGTTGATTCTGTAGCGCCGCCAATGGAATGCGTTGCTATCGACCTTCAAGCCAGAAGGAGATTTGAATTGGTAACGCCGATAATTTTGAGGTGTTGAATACACGTAATTGGTGATCGAGGTGTCAACTTCATAGGTGCAAAAACGGATGTGGGCCGTTCCAGAATAATCTTGGGCGGCGCATAAAACTTGCTTTTTGCTTGGGAATTGTCGGCCAGTAACGGTTTTGTCAATGCTAGTCTTGCCAATTTCTTTGATGTTGATTTCTATGGAATCGCCCTGGTAATTGGCTCGATTGCCAAACACAATTACATTATCTGCATTGGGGTTGAACTGCAATTCGTCGATGGCGTGAAGTCGATAGGATGTGTCGTAGGCCAGGTTGTCGTACATGCCATTTGTATCGAGGCGAATGAGTTGCGCTGGTTCTTGGAGAATGTTGTTGCAGCCCACAAGCAATTTGCCGGTGGATTTGTTTACCAAAATATTGGACAAGGATTCGTCTACGTATCGGGCTGGAAAACTAGGCAGGGCGATATCCCCCGAAAAAACCCACTTTAGATTTCCGGTGGGATCAAATTTGGCGACTTTGAATCCACTGAATCGGATCGTGGTATCCCAACTACTGGCCGACAGTGACTGGCCTCCGTATACATAGATGTTGTTTTGGTAATCAAAATCAAGATTGGCACCGATGTTGTGCGGCGCAACGCTGTCTTTGTTTCTGAGGCGGGTTAGAGAATTGATCCTCGTCACCCAAGGGTCGATATAAAGCGTATCTGTCTGCAGATTAAAATTGTCAACTTGAATTTGAACGCCATTGCTTGATTGCACAAAGTGGGCATTAAACTGCTTGCCTTCATGGTTGAAAGCGAAGAGATGGCCGTCGATTAGGGTATCGGAAAAAGTGTGGATAGAAAGCTCTTTTTGGGACTGGGCTATAACTATTTCTGCGTTTGTGAGGTAAATGATATCATTAATTTGTGCCCCAGGTTTTAGTTTCCATGTGTATTTGAATCCGCTGTTGACATCATCGGACAACTCAATAATCCAATCGATATTGGGATATAAATTGTGATAGGTGATTTGGCTGCATCCGGTATATGCATGTTTTATTTTTCCAAATGTGAAATGATGATTTTTTAGACGATGCTCGGTGATGACTGGATTAGGGTTGCAATTTTTAAAATGCAATCTAATTGGGGTATACCACGACTGGTTGTCAACTTTTGAATGCCAATTAAATCCAGTTTTTGTGAACTGTACAGTTGCATCTATTAATTGAAGTATATGGTGAGGCTGCTCCTGTTGATTTGGATCGATAGGGATATCGTATCGGATTAAGACCGGCTGAAAAATGGCCAATTCTTTTGTAAAGGACAAGGATTGAGATAGCCCTAACAGGGGCTGTATAATACAACAAAAAATCAGCCGGGATTTCAGATTCATTTGTTAAAATTTTAGCCTTGTATTTATTATAGATATTCCAAGGAATCGTTGGAAGTCTAGGGTTGGGTTATCTGATTTTCAAATGCAAGAAAAGCGGTAACGCCATTTCATATTTTTTAAATAATTAAAATCGTCTTACGGCTCTGATTCTACAATAGAAATAATTTTTGTTGCCCAGTTCGATTTTGCCTGTAAGCATATTTGCTGTATATGCACTGAATGTGCCGCCATCTAATTCTGTACTTGTCCAATATCTCTGGGGCGCTAGAGGCTTTGTGATTTTATTGCTATCATTAGACAATACGGAGTTAATGATGTCTTGTTGAAAGTAAATTTTGAATAATTCGCTCGTAGCTGGCAAATACCAATCATCGAATTGGTCCGTTGAATAATCAAGACAGGTGTTACAAGCTGTGGCATAACCTGCCATCGCTTGTTTGATGGACTGGCAATTAGTAAATCCATCAGTGGTGGAATTGGCATTGGTTATTTTCTGTCCGTTTGATCCAGTTACCGACCATAAACTACTATCGGCAAGATCTGAGGTTGATACTATTAATCCGTGCTCTTCCCCTTTTGAATCCCTGTTGACGTCAACAATGATTCCACCACCAAATATTTCACCGATGTAATGGGGTTTCGAAATGACTTCTTTTTTACAAGAAGTGGTTACAGCGAAAATTGCAATTAAGTAAAATACTTTTTTCATATTAATTTTATAATATCTATTTAATTAAGATTCTCACCTCAACAGTGTTACCGTGCCGTTAAACGTATACTCCTTGTCTTTTTTGTAGGCTTTTATAACATAGACGTACGTACCGAAAGGTATGTTATTTTCGGGTTTCCAAGTGGCTTCACTGCTTGTTTTCTCATAGATTTTTTCTCCCCAAGAATTGTAGATATTCAATGTGAATCGATCAAATCCGTAATTGAAAATCTCAAAGGCATCGTTCAAACCATCGCCATTGGGCGTAAAAGCATTGGGAGCAAAAAGAGTGGCAGTGTATTCTAAGCAGGCTACGTTACTCTCAGATACAAATTGACCATCACCACTGATCGACTGAACTCGATAACATTTTTCAAATCTCTTGGGCTCTATGAACTGCTTGTCGTTGAATTGGGTATCTATGAATTGCCCCAACACTTGCCAATTACTAGTTTCTATTTGGTGGTTGCCGGAAACGATATACTCCTTTACTCCGCCGCTGGCAGTCCAATTCTCATAGGGTGACCACGTTAATAAAGCCGCCGCGAATTCACTTTTGGATTGGGATTGCTGCTCCATGACACGTAAGAAAATGACTTTACCAATATTGCTTTTCCTTCCGTTGCTGTTGCCACAACTGTCTAATGCTACAATGTGATAAGAATAACTCTGATCGACATCTTTACTTAGAAGGTCCACGAAATTTGTATCACTCAGCACCGTCGCCAACATGCCGTTACGGTAGACTTGGTAACCTCGGGCATGGGGAACGTTGCGCCATTCAGTTAAGGTTTGAGTGTTATTTAAAACAGTGCTACGTTTGAGAAATGGCTCAATGGCGGTATCTATACCTTGGGTGATTGTTAAATCTACAGAATCTTGGATAATACAGCCTGTTGGACCAAATAATTGCTGGTAGAGCCTTAATTTACCTGGTTGATTGATGACGGTTTGGTTTCGACCATTGGCAAAGCGATTGATCGGAGTCAGGGACGGCTTGAAACGGTAAACCGTGGAGTCTGTAAGATCTGCAAATTTCCGTCCGAACTCTATTGGGAGGGGCGTACATCCTTTGGTGAGATTTATGTCGATGCCGGGCTGTGGAGCTGGGATAATTTGTATTGAATCAATTGACTTGGCCGTGTCTTGGCAAATTCCATCCGAAACAATCAATGTGGTGATAAAACGACCTGAAGTTTTATAGGTGTGGTTCGTGGAGCCAAGGCCAATCTGATCGCCGCTTGTTTTAACAATTTCATCAGGTGGTCCACCATCACCATAGTCCCACGACCATCTCCTATTACCTTGGTTAATATCGAAAAGTGAACTGTCTACAAACTCAACTCCAACCCATTGACAATGAGCTTTTTTCTCAATAGAGA
>CAZDHC010000186.1:0-3961 GCA_964505225.1 uncultured Bdellovibrio sp.
CAAATCACACCAAAAGAAGAGGTTATAAATCACCAAACAATGGGTAAATAACAGTTACTTTATGAATAAGTATTAGAATTAAATTGCTTACCCATTTACAAATAGGAATGTAAATAGATCCATTTACACAATTTATTTCTATATTGAACCTTGAAAATACTTCACCCTATGAAACATTTATTAACGGGATTGATTTTTTTAACGTGGGGATATACCGCCCAAGCCCAAACTTGGGAAACAGGTCTCGCCATCAACAAAACCCATTTGTGGCAATCTAACAGTGGTGTTGACGGTGTAGATAGAACGAAGGGTTTGGGAATATCTGCTATGGCGAGATACCAACGCCCAAAATCGTTTTTTCTCTTCAGAAACAATGAAGCCGGATTAGAATTTAGCCATGGTGGAATATATATTCAAGAGCATACCAGCCCTGGAGGTGCGGGTGGCGGTATAACAAACATCAAATACAACGCAACTTCCTTTACCCTGAATAATTATTTTGTAAATTTTGGAACCTTAAACAAGGGATTTCAAGTCGCCATGGGCTTTCATTACAATTATAAGCTTGTTTCCCATTCCGACGGTTACTATATGCGTCGCAATGCGCGTTGGGACACCTTAGGCCTTCATTATTGGTTTGAAAAAACCTACTATCCCCTTGATGGGAAAAACAATCCAGAAATCCACCGTTTTAATTTTGGACCAACAGTTGGAATTGCTTTTCGTCCGTTTCAGGTTGGGAAAATCAATCTACGATGCAGATACGACATTAGCTCCACCATTGGCAGAGAATTACAATCGGGAATAATGGGGTTCTCCAATTTGAGACAGCGTTTTACCTTGAGTATTGTTTGGGATAAACAAAAGTGATTCTTACGTTTACAATGTATATTCTTTTGCGCTAGTTCGTGTTGATCAATCGAATAAAATCATAAAACTATAACCCATGAAATTAAATAAATGGATCATTGTTTTTTGTTTTTTGTTAACCTCCGCGACTGCATTTGCGCAATACTCAAATACGAGTTGGTATTTTCACGACTCAAGGATAGATTTTCAAAACCAACCTGCATCGTTAAAAAAATCTAATGTAGGTACGAGTGGGTGTCATCAATTCGTCATTACAAATTGTAATGGAGATGTCAAAATCATAGCATATAGCCGAGGACGCATATATAATGGAAATGAACAGGTCATGAAAGGTAGTGACAAGTTGGGCGCCGATGAATTGTATTATTTGATTGATGGATTTATCTACCCGGGATCGAAGGATTCAATCGTAATTTTTCATGATTTCTTTGCTTCAGGTAAAGCTTACTGGGGCTACTCAATTGTGGACCTAACCAAAGATTCAGGCAGGGGTGAAGTAATAAAGAGTAAGGTTATCGTGCGTAACAGACTTAACCCAACCATGACAGTCGTAAAACACGCGAACAACATAGATTATTGGATACTTGGAACCTCAGACAGTTTTAGCGCCTTTGCCTATCACTTTTCAAACAAAGGTCTTAATCCAACACCCGTATTGAGTTCCGGCGTATTCAACGATTACTTATTAAAAAATGTAACCTATGATTTTAATAATTTATGGGCATGCCTGGCCCCATTCGTTCCTACCTGGGATTCCAAACAAATCATTGTAACCGGCCTAACCAAATGGAGACATGCCACTGCATGTGCTCTGATTTACGATTTCGATAACAGTACCGGGAAAATAACCAACCCCCAAGAATTGTTCAAACGTTCCAACCTAAACACTAAAACCGAATACACCACACAAAAGGCGGCCATCGCTCCCAACGATACTTTCATTTATCTCGGCGTAGTTCACCCCAATAGTGTGGGTACGTTGGGGTCCAATGATTTTGCATGTTTTTATCAATTAAACCGATATACAAAAACAAAAGTTCTTCTTAAAACTCAATTTGTCAATACATATAATATATTCGGTTTTCATGGAACCAACGTAACACCTGAAGGAACCATTTGTGTGATCGACTACAGTAAAGTAATGTCAAACCAAACGATTCGTCAACTATGGAGGGTGGAACGACCTAATTTGGAAGGCAAGTCCTGCAAATTCACCCCCTGGCTAACAGACAATTCTACCCCAGGAGCTCTTTTTCCAACCGTATTAAACAGAATCGCTCCCACCTACTTTACCGTTAACAGCCAAATGAATTCTTGTGCAGATACTTCAATCATCACCCTAAGTGGAGATACTTTACTAAACAAATTGGTTTTGCGATTTGGTGATGGTGATACTTTACTTTACACCGGCCCTTTCAAACCCAATTTAACCTTCAAACATTTTTACAAATCCAATGGCAACTATCCGCTGACCATAACCGCATGGAACAAGTCTTGTAATACACCCCGATGGTTAACCGATACACTGGCCATCTATAAACCACCCCGAAATCTCGAAGTGAACGTCACCCATAATCCAACCTGCTATGGAGACACGGTTCGAGTTACCTTAAAAGCACAAAACCACCAACGATATTCTGTCAAATGGGGACTCTCAAAACTCGGTGGTGGAGTATACGACACCTTACTGAACAGCACTTCTGATAGCGCTACTTTTCAGTTCTATTATCCCGAAACCGACAAAAAATACAAACTCAACTTTTCTGCAACCAACGCGTATTGCAGTATTGCTAAAAGTGATTCTATCGCAGTTGTATCTTACCCAAAACCAAAAAACCACTACGCTATCAATCTTGACAGCAGTTGTGCCGACAAACCTGTTATTTTGTCTGACAGCGGCAATTTGTGGAGAAAGACAATGATTCAATGGTTTGGTTTGAGTGACACAATCTCCGGGACCAACAACCTAATCAAAAAACACGATTTACCGAATGCTACTGGCGCTCGAACTGAATCGGTTTTCCTATCATCCTCCAATGTCCATGGATGCCTTCTTTACGATACCCAACAAATTTATATCCTACCCAGACCTGATGGTTCAATACGATGTTTGGATTCTGCAGTCTGTGTAAATCAGCAAGCGTTCATTGCAAGGATCCAAAAAATCAACAACCCCACAAATACACGGTGGACTTGGTGGGACGGCATCCAGAAGAACAATGACAGTGTATGGCAAAAAACCTATACAACCCCTGGTCTGTACCCAATTGTACTAACTGCAATCACGGCAGCCGGTTGTACGGATACCAATACTTTGTTACTCACCGTTAAATCATTACCCAAGGCAGCCTTTTCCATCAAAAACGACACCCTATGTTTCAGAAAAGAGTCAATACAATTGTTCAATTCCGCAAGCTGTGTCGATGATTCAATTGCTTCACATTGGTTTGCTACGAACAAAGGAGATACCTTGCATACAAAAACGGCAACGATCAGCCAACCCAGCATAGGCAAACACACAATTAAACAATTTGTTAGCACGAATGAAGGATGCTTCGACACCCTCACAAAACTTGTTGTGGTAAATGCCAGTCCAATTGCCACTTTTCAGATTTCCCAAAGCCATATCTGCGACGGACAATCATTCACTGCAATCTCAGATAGCACAAGCTTTGGCGATTTGGGCCATTGGAACATTCCACAATTAGGATTTTCGATCCCCGTCGATGGGCGAAATGGAAACATCCCAGTTACTGTCACCGGCAAGCAAACGTTGAACAAATCTGGACGCTACACCCTTGGCTACTACTTGGTCAACGCCGAACAATGTCGAGATACCCTTCAGCGTAGCATTACCATCAACCGGCGGCCAATGGCCAACTTTACTGTACCCAATATCTGTGTTGGTCAGGAGATTAATTTTTATAGTAACAGCAACATCGGAGATGCACCTATACGTTCGTACCAATGGATTAATGACTGGGACATTAAACAAGGTGCAGCTATACAATACACTTTCAAAACTGCTGGGAATTACCCCATCGAACATGTCGTGTTAGACACCAATGGTTGTGCGGATACTGTGGTAAAA
>CAZDHC010000187.1:0-3933 GCA_964505225.1 uncultured Bdellovibrio sp.
ACTCATAAAAAACAATAAAAATATTATTTAGAGTTATTGGGATGAAAATGGAATTCAATTTCATGAAATTAATAATCTTATATATTCATAAATTATAATATAATCTTTCTTTAATTATAAACTGATAAAATATAAACAAGCCCTCCAGTTTTCGGGTCAAATCTCAAATTGGGAGTCGAATATGGCATTGGAAGAATCAAATCCGCTTGAGCAATAATTTTTCCTTTTGCGTCAATTTTCACAATCAAACACTTGTATCCAGCTTGATCAATTTTAGTGAGTCGTGTTTGATTAATTGCAATTGAATCTGAGTACCATATTCCATGCAATGCATAAGATTTGTTCTGGGACAAATTGGGTGTTCTTTGAATCAATTGCTTGTTATAGCTCACACATAAGTTATATTCCTCGCATTGACTCTTCGCTGGAACGAAGATTATCATCATCAAGAAACACAGTAAATTGCCTATCAGTCTAATATTTGTTTTTTTCAATTTCATAAGTCAGCAGTACATTTAAATCATTGAGTCCAGAATGAAGAGATTGATCAGTCCGAAATTTTAATCTTTCGCCAAAACGCATTATTGATTCTCTTAAAGCAAATACCTGAATTTGCATGGCATATGATGGCTTTTGAATCCTATATTTTTAACTTTTCAATCCAAAACGCAACGAACGCGGATGAATCTCCTCACCTCAGGATCATCTGTCTTAAGGATGTATGGCATTTTCAAGAAGAGCACATGATGTTCCCGACCATCCGATAGCTTTTGTAAGTATACATCCATGGAGTTAAATTCGTCTCTACCAAGTTCGCTCAAGTAAATACCATATCCATAAGACTTATTCAACTCTAGACCGCCTGCTTTGAAAAAGTAGAAAAAACGAGCGGGTATTGCTCCAAACTCAAAGGTGAATCTGTTGAGAGGCATTGCTGAATTATTTAAAATCTCCAGATAAGTACTTGCGTTACAAAAACCATTGCCACCGAAAGTCCCACCCCAAGGAAGTGTGGATGGCGCATAACTATCAATAAATGAATCCCTAATCACCTTTTCATTTGTTCCTTCATGGGGGAAATCACGGGCATAGTCACTCATTGTCAAATAATCGAAATCAAACGCTCGACTCACTCTTTGTAATTGACGCATTACAACCGTAAAAGAGGTATCTTCACTATCACCGCCGTAATTCGATTTAGTATCAGCAGCCCGAATTGAAACAAAGCGCTCAACCAATGTGTACAATGCATATTTGTCCTTTTGAGGCGATGTTGGGTCCACGTCTCCGATTTGTACTGGAATGTACACATTTAATCCGCTCTGTCGATTGGGATAAAGGGCGTTTATTATTGTAGTATCGTGGTATCGTAGGCCGTACTTCCCTTTCACATCAATTGAATCAACCATCATCGTGAAATTAAGGCTGGTACTCGCTTGGAAAATGGAATCCAATCTCTCATCCTTTGATAAGATCTTGTATGTTTTGGGATTTTCAATTTGACTATCATCGTTACACGCAGTAAACAAAGTCAACCCAGTAGCTACAAGGAATCCAAACTTTTTTAATTTTAACATATTTTTAACACCATTAACTACTATTAGCATTTATCATTTTTTGCCATTTCATCATAAATAGCATAGCGCAATATTGAATATTTTTTCAAAAATTGATTGATGAATATTCATCAAAATTAATGAAAGATTTATTTATTGAGATACATTATGTCTCCCAGTAGATGTACCGTCGAGTTAATTCTTGAAAATCACACATGTTTCTCTCCATTGCACGTGCACGATGATTTCTTACCGTTACTGGTTTAATATTTAACAGATTGGATACTTCAATCGTGCTTAATCCGTTATTGTAAGCTTTCAACGTCCTTATCTCCGCTCTAGACAACAATGGCCTTGGAGTGTCTATTTTATCCTTATTCCACTGTTCTCTTTCAACCATAGGACACAAATAATTTTCACTTGCGATTAATTTTTTAATCCCAATAATCAGATCTTCGGTTTTGGTTCCTTTGGAAATGAAGCCCGTAACTTTTAAAGACTTCAATGTGTCAATTAAAGATTTATTTATGTATGAACTGAATACAGCGTATGGGATTTGATTCTTACTGCAGAATTCAGGAATGACCAAACTTTTACCCGATTTGATTTGAAGATCACAAATAATCCTATCGATTTGCTTAGATTTTAACAGTGACAATGCATCTTCGACATTGTAGGATTTAAATATTTCGATACTGGGGTCTATATCGTGAATTCGTGATTCTAGGAACTCAATAATTACGGGGTGATCGTCGAGCAGAAGAATAGTCATTAGGATATTTTAAAAATAATAAGTTCATGTTTATAGCCATTGTCGAAGGACAATTGGCGTTTGGCATTTAAAAGCCTCATACGCTCTTCAATAACAAAAGAACCTCTTCCATTTGAAAACACAGATTTTAATTTATAAGTTCCAAAATTTCGAACACGGTAAGTAAAATGAAGAATGACTGATTTCTGGTCGTTGTAGATTTGGAATGTAACCCAGTTTGCCTGACTATGACTTATTATATTTGATAACATTTCCTGGCTCAACCGAAACATTTGATGTATTTGTTTTTGGGATAATTCCAAGTCAAACTCTATGTCTAATTCAATATGGTGTTGACCAATACTCATTGCATTGGCGAGCGCTTTAAAACTATCCTGCCAATTGTCAACCATGAGTTCTTTAGGGTAAATATTCTCAACTAAACTTCTCAGTGAAAAATGCAAATCTCCAACAATTAACTGTGCGTTATTTAATTCGGCTATTGCACGTTGATTGGTTTGCAATGCAGTGACTTCATGCAGGGCGTTTCTAACCTGTGTTAGTGAGAATCCAATTTGGTCATGAATGTCGTTAGCAATCCGTTTTCGTTCATTTTCCACACCATTAAAATTCATTTGATAAAGTCGCTTAATAGCAATTGAATAACGGCGAAACAAGAGATAACTTATTAATAAAGAACTGAATAGCATTATACCAGCAGGTACAATAATCGCAGCTAGGTTAATAATAAAATAATCTTCTAAGGTTTGCATTGACGATCAATAACATTGTTGTAAACATCAGGAAGTCCCCGATAGCAAAATAAATTAAATGCTTTGAATTTCCCCAGTTGTGACCAACCAGTGAAAAAGTGTAAGCTTCCGCTTGAGAAAAGAGATATGCGGCCATTGATGACAACACTATGGCATTTCTTCTTTGATTTGAAGATCCTAAAAGTGAATTTTTTATTCCAATAATCAAAATCACTATTGACAGCATAAAACTGATTTGTGTGAGTACAGAGACATTCAGAAAATATAGCGTCATTCCCGTGCTTGCAATTCCAAAAAATTTGACAACAGCTGCCTTATCTCGAGTAAAATAAAATGACAGAAAGATTGACGAGCAAAACGAGTAATACATTTTTACTCTATCAATAGGAAAGTATGACAGCCAATTATCAATAATTAGAATCACAATAAATGCCAAGGCGGATTGAAGATGCGTTTCTGTTTTTAATTTCCGTTGCTTAACAAAACAGCCAAATAACCGCAATGCGGTATAATTCAACAATATAATATTCGTCCATTTGTTAAGAGAAATTAATGCTTCCACGTGGTTACATAGGTGTTAGTCTAAATAGTAAATCGTTGACAAAAATAGATCTTGGCTGTGAGTAAAATTGATGAAAATTAATCAACCGTCAATGTCAAGACGGATATTATTTTATAAAATTCACAAAAGTGAACACAACGCGGTTCCTGGACCATGCAAATATTCAATTACCTGTTTTCTATAATTGCCAACAGTTCAATTTTTTATTCTAACAAAATTATTGGTTAATTGAATGATTTCACGAGCACAATACTCAAATCCAAATCAAGGATCAAACAGAAACCACCCAAA
>CAZDHC010000188.1:0-3923 GCA_964505225.1 uncultured Bdellovibrio sp.
CTGTTGATTTAAAGCTATCTTGAATAAATGAAATGGTATCTTTTATATGCTTCATTTTTACATTTTTGAATCCAAATATTTACCCGTTTCCTTGTGTCCAAAATCAGGTATCATTTTAAAAAACAAATCTACTAATTGTTCTTTGTTCCATTTTTTTGATTTTTTGAATTCGGAAATTGTATCTGTAAATAAATCAATTTTATCAGTTAAAAAATCACCTTCATTTTTAATGATTCCGAAATTTTCAAAACGGTTCATATCCAACACTTCATTTTCAGTATAAAATTCTTCAAAATCTTTTTCGCCTGTGGTATCGCTGTTAGTAAACAAACACGGCCATTTTCCTTGTTGTGGTAGTGTTGCCATCATTTGTCTTGCTTCTTCTTCAGATTCACACAAATAAGGTTTGTAACCTAACTCTGCTAAATATTTTACAGCTATATCTGCAAATGTGATTAAATGTAAGTCTTGGTTTAATTTTGGAAAAAACACATCCCTATTTTTACCAAATATGCACGACATTAAACATAACTCTCCTGATTCTTTGGGTGTTACAAAATATCTTTTAATATCATTTGGAGCTACAATAGGTTGTCTTTTTTGAATACGTTGATTAAAGCCATGTAATAAAGAACCATCCGAAAAAGCTACGTTTGCAAAACGAGCAGTTGAAATTGTAATTTTTTGACTTAAGTTCATTAAATACATTTCCATAATTCGTTTAGAAGCCCCCATCATATTGACAGGATTTGCTGCTTTATCTGTTGAAACACAAAAATATTTTTTTGTTCCTTTTTCAATTGCTTGTTTAACTGTTTTTTCTGTATTAAAAACATTTACATCAATCATTCGCATTAATGTAAACGGGTCTTTCTCACTTCTTACATGTTTTAAAGCTGATAGATTTAATACATAATCATATTTTCCATCTGATTGAATAAAAGCATCGTACTCAACTGATCCAATATCTAAGGCGAAGGTTTGAAAATCACCATCTATATAGCCATAAGAACTTCGTAAATCACGAACCAATTCCACCATGTTGTTTTCACTAATATCAACCACATGTAATTTAATAGGATTGCGTCTGAAAATTTCTTTAGTAACTGCTTGACCTATTGAACCTGCTCCTCCTATTACTAGAAAAGAAGATTTACTTACTGTTTTAGATAGTTCATGTTCATTTGCTGAAATATCTGCTGTAAATATTTCTGTTTCTCTACCTATTAAATTTAATATATTCATAATAAAAAGTGATTCATTAACTGTCTCTCATAATATGTTTCGCCAGTTTAAATCGTGCAGTAGTTATTTATATACACAAACAAATATTAGCGATTTAATTTATTTTAAATTAATTATTCACCCCACAAAAATCCAACACAATTTTGTCTTTGCTTGTTTGGATGTTTTTGAATTCGTTGTGTGCTACAAGATATACAATGATGTCTGCATTGTCTATGGCTTGTTGGGTAGGGGTTAGTTTGAAAACTTTGTGCTCTTGAATGTTTGGTTCAACAATATAGCATGCATCATCATGAGAATCTTGTAATATTCGTTGTGCTATGTATTTGGCTGGTGATTCTCTTAAATCATCAATATTGGGTTTGAAAGCCAAACCCATGATGGCAACACTGGCTTTTCTGCCGTGTTTGAGTTGGAATTCTAGTTTGGCAGTTTTTACTTTTTCGGCACACCAAAACGATTTGTAATTGTTGATTTCTCTGGCTTTACCTATTATTTGTGATTCTAGCGGATAATCGGCTACAATAAAATAAGGGTCTACTGCAATGCAATGTCCTCCTACGCCACAACCTGGTTGCAGGATGTTTACACGAGGGTGTTTATTGGCAAGGCGTATGAGTTCCCAAACATTGATATCTGCTTTGTCACAGATGAAAGATAACTCGTTGGCAAATGCAATTTGTACATCGCGCGAGGAGTTTTCGGTTAGTTTGCACATTTCAGCTGTACGAGCGTTGGTAGGGTGTAATTCTCCTTTTACAAATTGTTTGTAAAAGTCGATTGCTTTTTGAGTAGCGGTTTCGTTAACACCACCAATGACTCTGTCGTTCTGGACTAATTCATGCATAACATTGCCTGGCAATACACGCTCTGGGCAGTAGGCTATATGTAATTTATCTTTTAGTTCTGGTCGTTCGGTATAGATGTATCGCATCATTTTTTCGGTGGTACCAATGGGCGATGTCGATTCGATGATGTATAAGTCGTTTTCTTTCAATAAAGGAATGACTGCTTTGGTTGCTGCTTCTACAAAGGAAATATCGGGTTCGTTTTTTGCCTTGAAAGGTGTTGGAACCACAATAAGGTAGGTCGTTGCTTCTACAGGTGTTGTTGCTGCCTTCAAAAAACCGTTTTCAACTGCGGTGGCTACTGCTTGGTCTAGACTTGGTTCTACTATGTGAATTTTTCCTGCATTGATGGTTTCTACTACCTGTGGGTTGATGTCTACCCCATGCACGTGGATATTATTGTTTGCAATTAGGGCAGCAGTTGGAAGACCAATGTACCCTAAACCAATCATTACAACTTTTTGGTTACTCATTTTTTCAGTTTAAAGAAATTATATGTTTTGCTATTCGTTGACATGCTTTGCCATCTCCATACGGATTGTGTAATGCACTCATTTGCTCGTATCTGTGTGTATTGTTAAGTAAGTCATTGCATTCTTTTACAATCAAATCTTTGTTGGTACCTACTAGAATTACGGTTCCGGCTTCTACGGCTTCGGGTCTTTCGGTAGTGTCTCTCATCACTAAGACGGGTTTGCCTAGACTTGGTGCTTCTTCTTGTACTCCTCCTGAATCGGTTATGATTAAGTAGGATTGGTTCATCAACCATACAAAAGCTGGATAGGCTAAAGGGTCTATTAAATTTATGGAACGGGTATCGCCCAAAATGTTATATACGGGTTCTTTTACGTTGGGATTGAGGTGTACTGGATAGATGATTTGCACGTCTTTGTTGGTTGTTGCTATCTCTTTGAGTGCCTGACAAATGTCTATGAACCCTTGTCCGTGATTTTCTCTTCTGTGCCCTGTAACAAGTATTAGTTTTTGGTTTGGGTCAACTATCTTTTTTAGATTTTCTATTTCGGTATTTTCAATCTCTTTTACTTTTTCTGAGCTTTCTATGAGTGCATCAATTACGGTGTTTCCGGTGATGATGATGGTATTTTCTTTTACATTTTCTTGCAACAGGTTGTTTTTGGATTGTATGGTTGGTGCAAAATGTAGGTCGGCTATTCTGCCTGTAACTTGTCTGTTTATTTCTTCAGGAAATGGTGATAGTTTGTTGTGTGTACGCAAGCCAGCTTCTACATGACATACTTTTGCTCCTGCATAGAATGCGGCTATGCTTGCAGCCATTGTAGTGGTGGTATCTCCGTGAACATACACATAATCTGGTTGGTATTCTTCTAAAATAGGCTTTAAACCTAATATAATATCTGATGTAAGGGTATATAAATTTTGATTTGGCTTCATTATATCTAAATCATAATCGGGTTTGATTTCGAAAAAATCTAAGACTTGATCTAACATTTGTCTGTGTTGTGCTGTAACACATACTTTAGTATCGAACTTATCTTGTTTTTGAAATTCTTTAATTAATGGTGCCATTTTGATTGCTTCTGGCCTTGTTCCGAAGATGATTAGATTTTTTATCATTTATAAATTACAAAAAAATGCGCACCAAAATGCGCACTAACTACCTTAATTGATTAATTTTTGAAGATTTTGAGGAAACTCACACTCAAAAAAAAGCGATGATTATCAACACTTTAACGATTTACACTGATTAACAAATACCCCTCGTCGGTCTGGACCACACTAATTATATTTTACCACTTGCGATTGCCACCATCTGCGAACAAGCAAGAACAGCGTTGTTAGGAAAAAGAA
>CAZDHC010000189.1:0-3894 GCA_964505225.1 uncultured Bdellovibrio sp.
CATTACCCGTTGGAGTGCATGCGAAATTGTTTGTCGCAGCCTGATCGAACGAGCCGTCATTGTCTGCTGTTACCGTCCCACGCTGTGCCCCTGTCCACGTCTGATCTGTGGCGAGCGCACCATAAGAGGCAAGATCACTCTGATATGCGAAGTTTCCATCAGAACAGGCAGTGTCGAACTCAGCCTTGGTTCCGGTTACGGTGTTGTCGGTAAGATCAACAGTCTTCCCCGTGAAGGTAGTGGTGCTGGACGGGGTGACGGATACAGCAGGAGAATTGCCTATGTAACTCATGTCATCACTCCAATACACTCAACACAACATCGACAGAACTTGCCGCGCTAGACTCTACTTGTAACTTATCCAAGTTCAACGCCACGATCTTCTGATCCCCACCGCATATCACAAGCGCACCGCCCGCCGGCACTACCGCACCCATTGTTGATACCGTGGGACCACCGACAAGGTAAGTGGTCGCTGTTCCATCGTGCAATGCAGCGGCCACTCGGATGTCACCGGCAGTCCTGTTCGCAAGGCTTATCCCGATAATCGTGGTCGTTGCGGCGAATGTCTTAACGTCCGTGAGCGCAGCGCCTACACTTCGTGCTGTGTATCTGTTGAATGCCATATTAGCTCCTTGTCAGCCCAGCGCGATAGCCATCGCCTGCACATATGCTTCTGTAACCGCCCCACTGGAGGGAGGGGCCCATTCGGGTGCTGTAGCCCCCGCATTCATGGTGAGTACCTGTGTCGCAGTGCCCTTGGCAAGCCGGACATTGTCCGTGCCGTTGTGGTAAATGAGGTCCCCCTGCGTAGTCGTCGGGGCGAGGGCGTCGAATGCCGCCGTAGCAGTAGTCTGACCTGTTCCACCATATGCTATGGACAACGCCGTCCCTAGGGACACCGTACCGGTAAAGGCAGGGTCCGCTTTTGGCGCCTTCTCAGAATCCAGCTCAGCCAATGCAGCCTGCACATCCGTAGCAGCGAGGGTCCCCACGGGGGTCACGGTCACACCAGACGCTACTGTAGAGCCAGCCACGGAGATAACCGTAGCTCCTCCGATATTGCCGCCGGTGATGCTGACGCTGTCCGCGTCCTGCGTTGCCATCGTGCCCAGATCAGTCTGGGTCCAGTTTCCTTCCGATATACGCACCGGCACGCCGGTTCCACCAAGGGCTTCCAGCGCGGTTAGGTCAGGCCAAGACAGCGGACTGGTTATGGGGAACCCGGTGTAGTTGTCATCAATATCAGCAAAATTGGTGTTCGACGCCGGCATCAGGAACTGAATGTCGAAGTAGACAACACCTGCATCCCGAGCTGTCATCCGGTAGTACGACCCGCGAAGGCCATCCACGTTGGGGAACAGCTCCAGAGTTGCGACGCCGGTAGCATCCACCGCGCCCTGCACGAACGTCGGGATGACGTAGTTCTTCGCGGTAGTCTTATCGTAGTTAGACAGTGTTGCCACGACAGAGGCCCCCGTAGCGGGGCTGCCGTTCTGCTTGAACACCTGAACTGTAAGGGTGTAGGTGGTTAGCGCCATTTCTATCCCCTAGGGAGTTGCTTCTGAGTTCCGAGTATCGCTAACGCGACGCCCCTGTTTGCTTCCGTCATCTCGTTCCTGAACGACTCCACCGCCGCGCCAGTCTCCCGACCTACCTTGCTGCCCTCAATGAGCAGCGTAGGTAGCCAGCGGAATGAGCAATCAGGCATGTTTACGTCCTGCCCAGTCTGTGGGTTCTTGCCCATGACCGTCACCCAGAACATACAGCCGTCGCCTTTGCAGGCCGACTTCAGAAGTGGGCAGATTGGCTCGGCCTTCTTGAACATCAATACGCATCCTTGGAGGCGACGATGAACGCCGCGTACTTGACGTCAAAGTTCAACGCGTGGGCGTGGGCCCCGCCGCCGCCCTGCGCGGCGTTGTTTATGCTGATACCTGTGGTTGCTGCACCGGTGGTGCTTCCAGCCACCCCAGAGTAAAAGTAGTTTGGCGTGGACCCAGTACCTACGTTGAAGGATGATGTAGTGTATGAGTGCGCGTGGCCCGGATCAGTCAATGAGTTCGCATGCGTGTGGGCCGGTATGTCCGCCACTTGCAGCGTGTACCCAGCGGTGTCTTTGCTAGCCCCGAACACAGCATCAAATGTAGCTGTGCCCCCCGTCACCCCGCCGTTACCGCCTGTGCTGGACCCATCAGACACGATACGCAGGGCCACGTTGTCCAGTGCGGAGGTAGTCAGCTTTGTCCAGCCTATAGGGGCCGTGTTGGAGTAGAACAGGGTCGTAGAACCAGACGGCATAACGGCTGATTTAGCCGTCGCTATGGAAGCATCCACGTACTGCTTGGTAGCCGCCTTGAGCGCTGAGTCCGGGTCTGCGTGCAACACCAAGAAGCCAGTCATCGTGTCGCCGGCTTTAGCGACCTTCAAGTCGGCGTAGTCCATCGCCTCCTGCATGTGGTCTTCCATCGTCTGGGCGGTGAAGCGAACCTCTACTAGATCGCCAGAGGCCCAGTCGTAGGCAGAGCCACCGCCGTAGGTGCGCGCTACGATAGTGAAGGTGTTGCCACTTCGGTTTGCTATACGGAAACTCTCGCGCTGGGCAGCGGCGTTCTCCATGGTGACGACAAAGTAGTCATCCGCAGCAGTGTAAGGTCCGGCGTTGGTAAGTGCCGGGAAGGCGGACCCGTCCGCCACCGTGATCGTGCCGGAGGAGGCATAGCTGTAAGTAGCCCCGGAGGCGATGGTGGTCGTTAGAGTGGACCACGCGTTGTCAGCAAACAGAATTGCCATCAGAAACTCCTCATTTGAATCTGGCTGTTCGCCCGGGTGAAGCTGCGGTTACTCTCAATCGTCGCCCGAGTCTTTCCGGCTTCATACAGCGCACGGTAATAGGCGGCTCCTTCGGAATTGGACCACGGCTTGCCGAACATCGACATCAGCGCGGCCCGGGCTCCGTAGGAAATCTCCTGCACGTACTTCTGCCCGATCCAGTCAGGCACGCCGGTAGCAGTGAGCGAGGGAATCATCGCGGCTTTTATCTGCAGCCCGTCCGCCAAATCAACAAGCGGCTTGGGGTACACGGTCAGGGCGTCGTGGCTCTGCTGTGTGTAGTTTGTGGGTGTATTGGCCTCGACATCTGGCCAGTACACGGGGAGTTGCCCCAGCTCCTCAAGGGTTGAGAATGTCAGAGGGGAGCCGTCGTACCATGCCCACTTGACCATACCGACAGCGGCGTCCGTCAAGGTAGCCGGAGGAGAGAGCGCGTAGGCGGCAGTACCAGCCACAACGGATATGGGGTCCAGTGTCTCGATCCATACCTGCGTCTCTTCACACAGCTCAATGGCCATCTGCCGCAAGTGCAGGTCGACCAGACTGACATGAACCCCGGGGAGTTCTGGCATGACGTAGTCGTAGAAATCTATCCAGCGTATCATACTGACAGCACTCCTTGCTCAAAGAGCGCCATGAAGCCAGTGGCCCGTCCGCTGTTCGCGTGCTCGTCGTCCTTGAACTCGCACCGCGCCACGATATACCCCTGAACTGCGGGGACATACTCATCCATCAGTGGAAACGTGGAAGCAAGCGACAACCCACCGGGCATACCAAGCCACTGCCCGATGAACATATCCGGGCGCTTCTTTCTAACGACATACACCGCGTCATTGAGGTAATCCAAACACTCAGCGTCGGGGTAGCGCACCTTGTCCGCGTCGTTGAGGACGTAGCGGGCCTTGTCAATCACCTGCTGGACAGTGTGCGCCATAGGTTACTCCTCGTCAAACACCGACTCTGCCTTGGTGCGCTTGACTCGCATGTGGGGCTGTTTAGCGGATTCCACGACTTCAACAACGGGGGACGGGTCCAACAGTTCGCTACCAGCCGGCAGCATCA
>CAZDHC010000190.1:0-3853 GCA_964505225.1 uncultured Bdellovibrio sp.
CGAATCTTAGCTGATCAGCCGAAGATACGGCTCTTCCAACGCTAGCTGGATTTCGGTTTTCCAAACTGGTATCCGTCCCTAGCTTTTTAGCTAAAGTTCTCTCCCATTCAACATCACGAAAGGGATTTAACGGTTGAGCACTGGCAATGGCCCTATTTAAAGATTCAATATTATGATTATCCGAAATTATATAGACTGGGCGAATTGACTTCGAAAAGGTTTCATTTAAAAGCAAAGCGCCAAGCATCAAAGAGACAATAGACAACGAAACCATAGCGGTCTTTGCTTCTGCCTTTTGCTGCTTTTTAACTTTTTTCATTTTGGCCTCAGGAAATGATATCACTTTGCTCATTTAATCCCCCATTTTTAAAAACTTTTAACCCACAGGTTAGTTCACTGCTATAGTCGTACCAATCCAGCTCGAACAGGGGGTGTTTAAAGCCTATTGGCAGTCAATCCTGTAGACAGTCGTCAATCACACTCACTACTTTTACTATAGTCTCAACTTGAGGCAGATTTTCAAAGTCCGGAGGGGACAAACAAGACTTTGTATCAGTCTAGGTGGAATAGAAAAAAGGCAGAAGCGATAAGATCGCCTCTGCCTTTTTAATTTTTCAAATCGAAATATTAAGCTGCGCGTTTTTTGCGAGCAACGGATGGATCAATTTGGTACTGCTTCACTTTACGATAAAGTGTAGCGCGACCAATTCCCAAAGCTTTTGCAGCCTCAGTTAGATTTCCACGGAACTGAAGAATGGCATTTTCAATTGCCTGACTCTCGAGTTCGTTCATTGTAGAAACTTTACCATCCTGAGATGTGTTGCTTTGAACAACGCCAGGGAAAGGTAAAACGTTGTTTCGAACTTCAACTGGTGAAGTTCCAAGGCTTAATGAAGGCAGTCCCGCCGCCAACTGGGAACGGAAATATGAATTCTCCAACCCATCTTTCCATTGTCCTGATCCATAAGAGTTTACGGTAACTCCGTATGGGCTCAGTGCTGTTTTTGCTTTTTCCGCTGTTTCAACATCGTCCGTTACGATGAAGGCCAGAGCGGATTTAGCTTTTTCAGCCATCTCTGCACTGTCTGTCACGACGTAGACGATTGTTTTCGGCATTGATACCTCCTAAAGTGTTTCATAGAGAAACTTTAATGTCTCACAAGATACCTATCGGCGAACCATTGTGAGAATTTAGGGCCAAGTGAAATATTTTTTTATCTCATCTTGAGAACGATCCTATTAGATTTGAGACACACAACCCACCAGTTGTCTAGGCCTGACAAAACAAAAACTGTCTCAATTTGATTCGAATCGATGTATTTGATGGATTTTAAATGAAACTTCTACGCAGATTTTGGATCAGTTTTCTTTTGTTGATAGCTTGCGATTTTATCGTTCAAAAAGTTTTGCGCGTTGTACTTGCGAACCTTTCCGGCTTGTTCTTTGCGAATATGAATATGTCCAACGCCCTTGTCCTTCAAGCGGCTCAGCTGATTTTCATAAATTGGAAAGTTCTCAGGAGTATATAAGATGTATTTATCGTTGGCTTCTAGATGTAAATACAAATCAAATTCGACTGGCGTATTGGCTTTGAGGTCCGCAATATTGACTTTCAATTTCGAAATGTTCTTTGATTCTTCAAATTTAGTCTGAAGTTTATTTTTCTCGACCGCGAAGAACGCAACCGAGATTTCTTTGTCATCATGAACAGTGGTTTTTAAAAACTCGGCCTTTTCTAATGCCCAGCTGTTAAACTCGACTTGATTGATCTGTAAGTTCATCAAATCAACTGCGTCTAAGTCATGGCCTTGATCCTGTAGATATTGAACCAAATGTCCACGAATCGTGACCATAAACTCATCATCAATAGGACGATCTTTTCCTAAAACTGCAATCACGTAGCCCGTGAATGCCGCCGAGTTCACTAAGATACACGCGGCTTTTGTGGCCTGAAGAATCTTTTCAACGCCGCCTTCTTTGGCCGCCCGACTGTGAATGACCGTTTTCTTAACGGCTTGATCCACAGCTTGAGACATGACGGACTCTTTCAATCCGCTTTCCTGAATACCCACATTTTGAATAATTTTAGTTGGAGCCGAGTTCGGATCGCCAGCTTGCCAGTGGCCATTCCCTTTTTCGGCAACTGGATCACCGGCTTGCCAATGACCATTCCCTTTTTCTTTATTCACTTTTGGATAGTCCGGAGTCAAACCTTCCCAATCACTTGCATTTGAAAAACCAGCTGGTTTCTTTTCATCATGTGAACCTGAAATTCCATTTTGGCGAGCCGCCATTTCGCCCGAGATACCTGGACCACTTTGCTTGGCCGCTAAATCTGGACCGGCACTTCCACCGCTTTGATTGAAATTAAATCCCCCGGTCTCTCCGGACTCTTGGGTAAATTTAAATCCGTCGCTTTTCGCTCCGTCTACCTTCAAAAAATTAGGCGAGCTGCCTTCTTTTGAAATGTGAACTTCAAAATCCTTTGAGCCATTTTTTTCAAGTGCTGAAAACCCATTGCCAATACCGCTTCCAGGAGTGCCATTGCCACTTCCAGTAAACCCTATGGCCGAATCTTCATCATTTCCATCCGCTGCGCCACCCATCAATTGCGAAAAGGCTGTTTTCGCTTTTTCTGCTTGTTGCTGCTTTTCTTCGACAGAAAATTCTTCTTCCACATTTTCTGGTTTGTTTTTGGCTTCTTCGATTTCTTTTTGAATCGCCCGCAAAGTTCGCTCAATTGTCGGTCCACTTGGCGTTTGAAAAATCCGATGATCAACCGCCATATTTTCAATCGCACGGTAAGAGGCCGAGGTCTGAACTTCAGAATACGCAATCATGTAGATACCAAAAGCCTGTTTTAAAACTTTTGGAAGCATATTGATTTTTTTGTTTTTGTGATCTGCTGTAATCAAGACAAAGTCAGGGCGATTTTTCATCAGAAACTGAAGGCAATCTTTCAAGGAACTTCCGCTCGCCACTTGCCAACCCCTATTTTTCAAATAGGTCTCGGCTCCAGTCATTGAACCAGAGGTTGGTTTGATAATAAATATGCGTCCGGGCTGTTGCTCCATCTCGAAAACTGTTCGGAAAAAACATGGCTTTTTTTAACGAGTTAGAGAAATAAAACTGATTCAAAAAGTCATAAGTTCGACAGTTTTAAAAACAAAAGCCCCGAGTCCTACGTTTCACTTTGAGAACGTTAAGATCGAGGCTTTGAAAACACTTGGTTGCGTCAGATTATTTTTTTATCTACGGCCAGATTTGATCTTCAATTGCAATTTTGCAATCAAATGAACTGCCATTTTTTCTTGAACACGACACATCTTCAATTCGTCTTTACGATAAGATCTTTGTGAAGGTGTCAAAGTTCCAGTCTCAAGTTCCATTTCATAGTCCAATTTTGAAGAACGAATTCCTTCTAACTCTTTGGTCTGCTGCTTGAAAAGTTTTGTCACTCCAGAAACCGGAGCTACTTCGATCCATTCTTCTTTAGCTCTGTACCAACTGACCATTCGTAAAAAACGAGCTTTGTTTTTCGCCAATGTAAATTTAGGAAATTTATCATCTGAAAGCTCAAGGATATTGTCGATTTCATCTAAATCAATATCATCTTCAACTTCTTCACCGATCACAATTTTATCTAGGTTCTTATCAAAATCGGCCCCACCGCCGAACATATCAAACTTATCTTCTCGTCCTTCTTCCATTTCATCATCTAAATCATCATCCATGTCTTTCATGGCTTTAGTAGGCGCAGTAGCTGTTGGGTTTTCCAAATCATCAGCTTTCAAATCTATAGGCACAAGGACCCCCTAAGGTTTTCTGTTTTAAAAAGGTGATATGGTATACA
>CAZDHC010000191.1:0-3794 GCA_964505225.1 uncultured Bdellovibrio sp.
ATGTACATGGGCTACAACGCACCTTGGGATATTATTAATAGAAGAAACGAAATAGCTATTGAAGTGGTTGAATAAAAAGAGTATTTCAACTAATTCTAATATTACATTTCATATTTGACCCTTCGGGAATCGAACACACATCTAATATTTAGTATACACTTATAGAGTTTTAGAGATATAAAATTTGAAGGTCATACTTAAATTGATATGACCATAATATATTATTATTTAAACTCACATTTTTACAATTCTTTGAGCTATCTCACCAATCTTAATAATATAAACGGCATTGTTCAAATCTGATATATCAATTGAGCCTTGTTCAATTAGTTCTTTTGTTAATATTAATTTCCCTTGAAGATCATAAATATTAATTGTTGTACTTTCATTTGATATTAGGCCTTCGATGTTAATGATATCATTTGTTGGATTAGGATAAATATTTAAATTATTCAGATGATATTTCAAGATGCCAACATTAATATAAGAATACACACGTACTTGTCCTGCATTATTTCCGTTGCCATCATTTCCTGGTGCTCCTATTGCTAGTAAATTTTCATCTATCATACATATAGAATTTCCAAATCGGTCACCTGTTGAATCACCAAAAATATTAACTCCTATCTTTATCCAATTAGCGCCATTCCATTTATATACCTTTACTGAACCTGAATCAACAGGTTGACCTATTGCTATTGTAATTGGATTGGGCATACTAACAGTAGAGCCTAATCCTATATTTCCCCCTACTTTTATCCATGCCGTTCCAGTCCACTTGTATACACGAGCAAAGCCGCCACCTGTTATAGCTATAGTATTTGAATCAGGCATACTTATGCTTGAACCTATACCTTCATAATCTAATTCCCCATCAATATCTGCACCTTTTTTTACCCATTCTATTGTATTCCAATAAAATACTCTTACATGACCAGCTTTTTTGCCTTTGCCATTATTTCCCGGGGAACCAATAGCTAATGTGTTTGCATCTGACATACTTAATGAGTAACCAGAATAGTCAGTTGTAGAATCCCCAAAAATATTTGCACCTTTTTGTGTCCATCTCGTACCATCCCAATTATATACTCTAACACGACCATTGTCATTATAACCTGAACCATCCCGATAAATTGCGCTTATAGCAACAGTATTTGTGTCAGGCATACTAACAGAAAATCCAGTCAATGTATTTGTTGCATCACCTAAAATATCACCACCTTTTTGTGTCCATAATATACCATTCCAAATATAAACCCTAACATAACCAAGTTTATTTAAACCTCTAGAACTCGGAGCGCCAATTGCTACTGTATTTGCGTCAGGCATACTAATTGAAGAACCAAAAAGGTCGCCTAACTTATTGCCATCGATATCTGCACCTTTTTGCATCCATTCAGAATTATTCCAATAAAATATTCGCACATGCCCTGAATTAGCAGCATTGCCACTATTATTTGGAGCGCCAATTGCTATTGTATTTGCATCAGGCATACTAATTACACCTGAACCATCATTTGGTGCTTCACCTTTGATTTCTGAGCCTTTTTGAATTTGAGCAGTCACGCAAGTACTTAGAAATATCGTAAGTATAAATATTGACCAAGTTTTCATTTAGTTTTCGAATGATTTATTGTTTGACCACAAGATAAAAAATAATAATATTCAAGTAATCTTTTTAAGATAAAAACTCAATATCTAAATGTTTTAAAGCCTTATAAAGAACTATAAGTTTTTAACAATTAACACATCTAAAATTTCTTTTAAAAAACAAAGAAGATAATATATTGAATATAAGAAGAGTGGCCCCGGCGGGAATCGAACCCACATCTAATGTTTAGGAAACACCTATTTAGTGATTGTCCTTTTTTTGTTTTGTAATTTTACTGTTTAGTAGTATTATACGATTTACAAACAAGGTTTTTATTTTTGGTTTTTAAAAGTAAAAAGCTGCGTATTGTGTGCTATACTTCACTTTTGTTCAAAGTGAAACTTGATAAATTAGACATTGTACAATAAGGTTCAAAGTAAATTTGTATCAAAACATTAATTGTAAGTATAATGGCTTAAATCATCTTTTCAGGTAAAATACGAATCGTTCAATCCCTGATGGATTTATTTCATTTCTTTCGAGCGTTGCTTCAGAAGATGATAATGTACTAACATCCCAAACATCTGTTGTATCAAAAACTAATATACTTCCATTTATTTCAAATATTCCACTTTCAAGGGCACTATCTGCATAGAGAACATAAGAATTATTAGAATTAAATTGTAAATAATCGTTTGGCTTGCCAATATAATTGAGAACAACAGCACTATTAAATATCTCTTGGTATTTTACAATATTCCATTTCCCGTATATCGTTACAGTTGCAGGAGTAGGAGTAGGAGTATCCTTAGAACATGAAACTAAAAAAAATATCACAATTAATGGTATGATAAACTTTCTCATAATTCATTTATATTAGGTTTGATTTCTTTTTTTAAGTAAAAAAATTTAATCTATTCAAATACGACATCTGCCACCTACCTCCACATGAGCGTAGGTTCACAAAGAATCACATATAATTGTAATGCACTGCAAGTTATTTGATAATATATAGAACATAAAAAAGTTTTACTGTAATAATATTTTCTTTATATCAATTATATTACCACTTGTATTAATAACCTGCAAGTAATATATTCCATTGCCACCCCATTGAGATATGTCAATTGTATTATGTTGTTGAGTGATTAAACCTTGATATAATTGTTGCCCAATTGAATTAATAATTTTAATTGAATAACCATTCATCTTTTGAATGTCACCATTATCAATCGTAATATTATTTTTAGTTGGGTTAGGGTATACCTTTATTGTATTGAAATATGTTATTGGATTATAACTAGTACGGGTAATATTAATTACTAAAGTATCTGTAACACTTTCATAACACACGTTTCCATTATACAATTTTAATATTTCTTCATGTGTTAATACACGATTCCAAATACCTACATCATCAATCATACCTGTCATTGGTTGCTGGGTGGCATTATTACCTATATAAATTTTATTTATTAATGTATTAGCGATGTGTGATTTTGTACCAATTAGTTGGCCATCTAAATATAATGAAGCGACACTACCATCATAAGTACTAACTATATTATGATATTGATTTAATGAATATTGTTTTACAATAGATAAATCATTTTGACCGGGCCAAAAGAAAAAAACTAATTTATTTAATTCTATACCCAAACCACAAGCATTATTAGTCATTGACTTACCATAATTCATCAATACCCATGCAGGTATTGTTGTTGGAACACTAGCAACATTAAACCATAGACTAATTGTTCTAGGTGAATTACCTATCGGCAAAGAGTCAGCATTTGCACTTATATTTTTATTGCCAGTGAAATAATAAGCACTATTCGGTATGCCATATCTATCTGCAGTTAAAGTTGCACCGTTAATAGTTCCATGCCTACCGTTTCCACTCTCATCATTTGCATTTCCATTAAATGGCCACCAACCCTCTAAACCGTTTGTAGGTATATAATTTGGTATTTGAGAGTAACATAAGCTAGAAAAAAATAGTAATGAAATAGTAAATAAAGCTTTCATATTGTGTTGAAAAATATTATTAATAACCAAGGAATTATATCAAAAACCTATTTACATACAAAGCTAAATTCACCAGTGGCTACCGTTAAATTATTTTTAGTTACTTTAAATGTCGCTTCAATTTCACCTGGTACTTTGTATTTGGTAAATGTGATTTCACAATAATCATACTCTA
>CAZDHC010000192.1:0-1486 GCA_964505225.1 uncultured Bdellovibrio sp.
AATATCACCATCAGTTACTGTACCCTTTAATAATTCATTATCATCTACTACAAAAAGAGTTAGACTGGAATTATCAGGCAAGCTACTTAGAATTCTTAGAGCCTCTCTTGCTGATTCTGCTATATTTATAATATGGTTACTTGTCAATTTCAATTTTTTTCAAAATGTTAATTATAGAATTAGCAACATTTAACTGAAAATATTTGTTCTTGCCTGTATAATTAAAATTATTATTTCTGATATAATTAACTTTAGATAATATTTCATCGCTATTGAAGTTTGAATGCAATACATTGTCACTCGCCAAACGCCCCTTTTGTCTATCTCCCAAGTTAATAACAAATTTATTAAATGAAGCAGCTTCAATAATACCACTTGATGTATTTCCAATCATAAAAGAACAGTATTTCATTGCAGTAAAATAACTTTTCTTTCCTAAACTTTCAAATACAAAAATATTTTTTTTATTTTTTAGGTATTGATTGATCATGTTTCTTATTATCATGCCATTTGTATCTGCATTAGGCATAGTAATAATTATTTGGAAATCATTTGAAAGTTCATTTATTGCATTTAATATTTCATGTGAATGTCTCTCTACTTCTTGAAATGCAACTGTCTCTGGATGAACTGTAACTAAAATGCTAGGGGTTTTTAAATTTACATTCCATTTTTCAAAAAAATCTAACTCATTCAAAAAAACTTCTTGATTAATTCCGTCTAGACTCAGAGATCCTACAGTAAAAATATTTTCTCTACTAGCAATCAATGAACTGACTCTATTAGAAAATTCTTCTGTTGCTGTAAAATGTATATAAGAAGTTAATGTGATAGCGTGTCTATAGATATTATCAATAGCACCAAGTGTAGTTTCTCCGCCGTGGATATGACCAAATTTTATGCCAAATGGGATTCCAGAAGTAACTGCAGCAAACATTTCATATCTATCTCCTAGACATAAAATCAAATCAAAGTTATTATAATTATCTGCCCAAAAACTATCAAATTGATTAAATGTAGCTGTAATAGTTTTTGCAATTTCAGCAGGGCTATCCCCAAAAAAAACTGGCTCAAAAACAAATTGTGGATCTACTCCATTTTCGATAATTTCATGTAATGTATAGCCATGATGTTTTGATAGATGTGTCCCAAAAACAATTAATGAAAATTTAAAATAATTATCTTTTTTTAATTCATTAATTAAAGGTAAATATATTCCAAAGTCAGCCCTAGAACTTGTTAATATTCCAATTCTCATTAAATAAAATCGCTTTTTGAAATTTTATGTCCTTCAGGCAAGCTTGTTGCAATTTGCTTATTTAAATATAAGTCCATATCCATTGGTGAAATTCCATCTCCAGGTCTCATCATAATTAAATCATCTTTTTTAATAACATGCCCTTTATCTAATGGCTTATTTGTATGAATACTTTTTCTGGCAATTTGTATATTTTTTCTGTTTCTTCGTCTAAATTAAATATTAAAA
>CAZDHC010000192.1:1496-3789 GCA_964505225.1 uncultured Bdellovibrio sp.
CGGACGCTGAAGGCTCTTTACTTCCACTTCCCATTAATGCTTTTTCAATATTACGAATTGATTTCACCATTTGTTTTAACTCAAAAGGGTCAAGCGATGCTTTATGATCTGGCCCTTCCATGTTTTTATCAAGAGTAAAATGCTTTTCAATAACTTTTGCACCTAATGCAACTGCTGCTATAGGCACTTCAATGCCAAGCGTATGGTCCGAATATCCAATATTTACTTCAAATTCTTCCTTTAAAGTAAGCATTGCCTTAAGATTTACATCTAACATGGGAGTGGGGTATTCCGTATTACAATGTAATATTGTTATTAATGTTTTTTGAATTCCGTTTTTTTGCAAAACTTCAATTGCTGCCCGCACTTCTTCTAGATTAGCCATTCCCGTCGAAATAATAATTGGCTTTTTCTTTTTTGATATATGTTCTAAGAAAGGTTTGTTAGTAATTTCTCCTGAAGGAATTTTAAATAAATCAATATTGATAGATTCTAAAAAATCTATGCTTTCTTCATCGAATCCAGTTGATAAAAATTTAACATTGAGTGATTCTGCATATTTGATTAAATCATAATGCCATTTTTTAGGCATCTCTAACTTTTTTAACATTTCAAATTGAGATAGACTTTCGTCATTTGTATTTCTCTTTTGATAATCTGCTTTTTCAGCATCTTTTGAAACCAACTTACTTGCTTTGAAAGTTTGAAACTTTACATAGTCTACGCCAGCTTCAGCACCAGCTAAAATTAATTTTTTAGCGTTTTCATAACTTCCATTATGATTAACACCTGCCTCAGCTATTATTAATACTTTATTATTCATTATATAATTCTACCTGGATTTCCTACAATTTTAGTATTACTACTTACATTATTAATAATTACCGATCCGGCTCCAATTATAACATCGTCACCAATTTCTACACCTTGTTTTATTACTGAATTTGCACCAATAAATGATCTTTTCCCAATTTTTACATTTCCGGCAAGAACAGCACCTGGTGCAATATGTACAGCTGTGCTTATTTCACATTCATGTTCAATAATACAACCTGTGTTTAAAATTGTAAAGTCGCCGATTTGAGAAAACGCATTTACAAGCACTCCTTTTGAAGAAAAGACTCCAACGCCAATATTTGCTCTTTCAGAAATTATAGAATTTGGATCGATTACAGACTCTATTATTTGTTGCTTACTTAATAATAATTGTGCTATTTTATATCGTAAATTATTATCACCTATGCCTAATATAAAAGCTAAATTCATATCCCATCCTTCAAAATTGGAATCAGTCTCGCAACCCAAATATGCTAGACTAAATGGATTTTTTTCTACTTGAATTATGTTTGTGTAATAATTAAGTGAATTACCATTTGACAATTGTGACTCTGCTACAACATATGCATGTCCACCATAACCGATTATCGCAGTTTTATTTTCTAACACTACTTGGAATATTTACAATTCTGTTTTCTAAATAGATTGCATTTTCTTGAGAATCTCTTTGGAAATTGGAATATAATGGAGATTTAAAAATTAGTTGCCAAATTGGGCGCGTCATCACTTTTCTTCCATTTGTTTCCTTTAAAAAAGAATCTCTATCTTTTGTATTCTCTAATTCTATACACATTAACCAATAGTTGGCTTTTGTGTTTGGTAATTCTGTTCTAAACTTAACTCCAATAGATTCAAAAAAAACACTATACTCAGAAGCTAAATTTCTTTTATTTTGAATAAATGAATTTAATTGTTCAAGTTGTGCGCAAGCTAATGCTGCATTTAAATTTGGCATTCTGAAATTATATCCAATTTCATCATGCACATATTCATATGGATGAGGTACTTTGGCAGTTGTGGTTAAATGTTTTGCTTTAATACCGAGTTGTAAATCATTTGTAACAATAGCACCGCCGCCGCCACTTGTTACTATCTTATTACCATTGAAAGAGAAAACACCTAATTTACCAAAACTCCCAGTTGGCATTCCTTTATATTCACTACCAATAGACTCTGCAGCATCTTCGACTACAGGAATATTCCATTTATTACAAATTGCAATTAATTTATCTAGATGAACAGGAAATCCAAAAGTATGCATTGGCATACATGCAGCAATTTTTCTACTTGTTTTTTTATTATAACAAACGTCGTCTCTTATTTCTCCAAATTCTTCTAAAAATGCTTGTACCGCATTTGGAGATAAGCCCATCGTATCTAAATCAACATCTAAAAATACAGGTGAAGCCCCGTTATATATTATTGCATTAATAGTTGCTATGAATGTTAGTGCTTG
>CAZDHC010000193.1:0-3782 GCA_964505225.1 uncultured Bdellovibrio sp.
TGGGTGGGGTTGTATGTAACAGCGATGGTGCCGATCTCACCGTCTATTGGCATTTGATGCCAGGAATATGGGTTTGGGGTGTTGTCTTCGCGGCGCACATTGTGATGCTATTTGCGAGGTTTCGGAAATCGGTTTGAAAAGAGAAATTGTTTGTCATTGATCCATTTTACATGGAATACATGAGTTACGGAGGGTACCCTGTTGGGTATTAGTCCCGTTGTGTAATTGCGCTGATGAAGTCATAATATACACAATTTTTGCCAGATTTCCTAGGGTTTTATTATGGTCAAATAGGAGGGCGGTTTGCTAACGCAATAAATGAATGGTTTGGGTGAGATGGATGGTTCGCCCATTGATATCAGTCCCTAAAAAAACGGCGACATACACACCGGAAGAAACAAGATTTGCATTCCACCCTGAATTTCGGGTTTGAGACACTTTTTGACCCCACCTGTTATAAATGGATAATTCGTAACTGCGCATCCCGATGACTGCCGGCACATAAACTTCATTTAATCCGTTGGCGTCTGGGGTGAATGCGGTTGGCAAATAAACTTCCGGTTGCCGTTTGGCGCAAATAGAGTTACTCCAGCTTTCCCTGCCGTCTAGTCCGATTGCTTTTATTGCATAGCACCGCATGGTATCTTCTAGACCACTTTGGGTTTTAGCAAAATCATGATCTGTGTAATTCAAAGCCATTCCATTGTCTTTGATAGTAGACCCCAATGCCGGTAGGGTATAAATCTCGTATTTAATTACTGGCACTTCCCATTGCTTGTAAGCAGTGTAGTTTAAAGTAACGCTGCGATTTTCGTCTTGGGTGTAATTAAGAAAAACGGGTGTTCCGGACCTGCCAACTGTGCTTTCTTTTTGACAACTATCGAGTGCAATTACATTGAATGAATATAGCGCAGGTTCAGGGATTGCGGCTGTGTAAGACAATACAGATGCAGGCAATGTAGCAATTAGTTTGTTAGAGGATAAAACCCCGCCATAAATATTGTAACTGTATGCATCAGGTACCGCCAACCAACTCAGTTTGATGTTTTGGTTGTTTATATATGAGCTAATGTGGATATGGCTGCTGTCAGCTTCTGTAAATCCGCGGTGTACAATTACATCCGCTGAGTCTTTGGCTTCACAGCCGCTAGCACTCTGCAACAGTTGGTGTAGTTTATACCGCCCCGGTCTGGTGTAGGTGTAGTTAAAAAAAGAAGTGTCAGGCATCAAACTTGAGCCATCGCCCAGCGTATATTTTCTTGAGATCACGGGTCGAATATTCTTTTCAATCAGTTTTATATCAAACGGAGTACAACCCTCAGTGGCATTAAGAGTAAAGCCCGGTTGAGGTGCATCCACGATGCTTATGTAGCGTTTTTGAATCAATGTATCCCGGCAATATCCATTGTCGATTTCGAGAGCGATATCATACTGCCCAGGCATTTTGTACATGTGTTTTGGGAATGTCTGTTTACTGGTATCTCCATCTCCAAAATGCCATAAATAATCAATGGGCTTGTTTGGGTTTATTTGTCCTTGGTTGCTGGTATTTATAAACGGCACCTGACTGCCAAGACAATAACGAAGTGGATTTGCACTAAAGTCAGCCTTGGGTTTGGCAGGTATCGTGATTTTGATGCTGTCCCACCACCATTCGGCATAGCTATTTGGATCTTTGCTGTTGGTGCCATGCACTTTTACAAAATACACACCCTCTTCTTTAAAAAAGACGGGAGGTGGTACTCTGCCTTTAAAGTATGCGAAATCAGTTTGTTCTTTATTTTTCGCTATCCACCATTCATATGTATCTGTTCCAAAGCTCTCATCGCACCGGTTGGTGAATTTCAAGTAGGCGCCACAATCCTTGAAATCCAGAGAATGATCGAAACGCAAGTAATCGTATGGATGGTGAGTCGTTGACGTATGAATGCCATATTTCGGATTTACCTCCTTCAATGATGAATTGGTTGGATTGTTGGCACTGGCAAAATTGATGATACGGTAATTGTTTTTAACCCTGTCATAGGCGTAAACGGTGAGGCCTCCATATGGATTGATGAAGTATTGAAAAATCCGATTGAAACTAAACAAGCTGTCATGTTTCAGCCATTTTCCACCAACTTTCCTATAGGTTTCAAGCGAAGTATAGTTGTTGGTAGCATTTGATTTATTGTGGGTTAAAATTGCAAACAATGTTCGCCCGTCAGTAGAAAACGCATATTGTTGTGAAACGTCTCCCTTAGGTGCTTGGCCAACAAGATCGCCAGGAATCATTGAAGTTTCTCCCTCGTCAACCAAAATCAATTCTGGTGTGCCATTGAATTGTAATTGGTTTAAATTTATAATAACAATGTATTCAGCAAAGTATGTTTTGGCTTCCCATTTGGCTTTCAGGTTGCTACTGATCTGCAGAATACAAACGAACTTATTGCAACCGGGTGATAAATCATTGTTCATCGCTTGTACATGGGTACAGTATGTGGTCTTGAAAATAGCAGTGTCTTTGTATTGTGCTGGCAACAAAAAATCAGGATTCCATAAAAATGAATCCACTGGCTGAGTATAATTACGACCAATCTTATAGGAATAAAATCCCAATATGCGATTTTGAATGGTTTGAACCCGAACGCCTCCAAATTCAAAGTTCCTATATCTTCGAATATTAGGTGGGTATATATTTTCAGGAAGAGGCAATATCCGTTTTACATCTTCTATCATTTCAGGTTTGTTGTTTCGAAAAACAAAATTCTTTGAATACAACCCGGATTTTCCATCAAAGTCACAAACGTTAATGTTTGGGTTACTACCCATACAATTTTTATGAAATTCTACACAGTTATAATTGTTGCCAAACTGAAAATGAGAAAAGGCAGTAAATGAATCGAAACCTGTAGGAAAAAGACAGAAATAATTATGGTAATCATACCCAAGAATATACGGTTGGGGTTGAAGGAGAGAAAAATTGCTATCCATGACATAAGACGAGCTCGTATTTGCACCAGAGGTTGTATATGGCATGCAAATACTGCCATTAGGTCTCGAGAAAAATCTATAAGTTGACAAATCCTTCAGTGGATTGGAGTGTATTTGATAATTTGCACTATCCGAAAAAGTAATGTGCAAATTTCTGCCCAATTGCCATGATTTATTCGTTTGGGCAAAAGCAATATGCCAGCCCAAAACAAGAAACAATCCAATCAACCACAGCCTTATTCTCATTTCATTAATAGACGATTTGGCGACCTGTCAAAATTTGGCCATTGAGGCATTCTACTTTAATTAAAATAATACCTGTAAAACCATTTAAGCTCCCTCTGTTAACGATGACTTCATTTCCCATTTTTGCAAAATATGTCACTTCGAGCAATGTCCGCCCATCGTTACTAAACAAGCTTAAACGATTAATAGACTGTTTGGTTTTAATTGTAAAATCCCCAGAAGTTGGAATGGGGCTGATTGTCAATGAATTCGCTATTCCTGTTTTGGTGGACAGCGGATTCACCTGAATGGCCGCGCAATATCCCGTATCTACGCAGTTGCCGGCCTTGGCAATTACAAATGGATAATACGTGCTTGCTTTGGTGTAGGTATGGCTACAGTTGCTCAACTGCGCACTGTCATTGCTTCCTGATGTTGGATCGTTGAAAAACCAACGGTAAGTGGTGCCCGCTGTACCCAATAAATTGCTGGCCTCAAACAGAATCGTAGCCGGTATTTGGGCCGTGGTGGTGTTTGATTTGGCATCAATGGCAATGACCTTGGGATTCACGGTGAGCCAATGC
>CAZDHC010000194.1:0-3736 GCA_964505225.1 uncultured Bdellovibrio sp.
ATAATACCAATATGATTCAATTGATTAAGGCAACTGATTACAAAAAAATGCCTTGGAAAAATGGTTTGGGAACGACCCAGCAAATTGCTATTTTCCCAGAAGGTGCAGACATTTCTAAAAACGATTTTTTATTTCGTTTGAGCGCGGCCTCGATCCACCAAAACAATCAATTTTCGCAGTTTCCAAGCTTTCAAAGACTTTTAACAGTCATCGATGGCGCCGGTGTTGTTTTAAACAACAGGCCATTGAAACAAAATGATATTCTCGAATTTGAAGGCGAAGAAGAAGTCGATTGTCGTCTTGTAGACGGCCCCGTCACAGATCTAGGTTTGATTTTCAAAAAAGATCAATTCCGAGCAAATTTTGCTATTAATGAGTTGGATCAAAATTCCAAAAAAATAATTTCATTCAATTCTGATTTTGGATTTCTTTTTTCAATTGAAGGCAAGACTTCCTGCTCTTTTCACAACCAGGAAATCCCGCTTCAACCCATGGACACCTTACAAATCACCTCAAAAGAAAATATTGAAATTCAAGTTCAGTCCCAAAAAGCTCGTCTTGTAAAAATTGAACTGACTCAGAAAACTAACAATTAAGTCTGGATGACAAATGTGGTTCTTTAAAAACAAAACACCAAAAATAGAAAAAAGAACTGAAAACCCAACCATCTCCATTCGTATGGAGGCGATCGGCGGCCAAGGTGCCAACTCGGCTGGAAAAATTTTAGCCGAAGCCGCGGTTCTGGGTATGCACTACACGGGCAATCACTTTTCAAGTTTTGGCTCCGAAAAGCGCGGCTCCCCAGTTCGGTCCTTTGTGCGATTTTCCCCTCAGAAAAAAACCATCCGCACTGCTTCAGCCATTAAAAATCCGGACACTCTTATTATTTTTCATGAGTTGTTATTGGGAACTCATGCGGATGTTTTAGATGGTTCCACTGAAACCACTGACTTGATTTTAAATACAGAAAAAAAACCAAAAGAGGTTCAATTCACAAGTGAACATCAATTTCGAACCATAACGACAATTGATGCCACCCACTTGGCCCTAAAACATGGCTGCGGCCTGAACACAGTCATGCTAGGAGCCGCTTCCATATTGATTCCTGAAATTGAACCCGAGATTTTAAAAAAACACCTTGGTCTATTTTTTCACCGTCTTTCACCCGAAGCTCAACAAAAAAATATGGCTGGCTTTGAAGCCGGAAGAAATGAAGCCAAGACCATCGAATTTGTTGGCTCTGAAAAAAATCAATCCAACAACAGTGCAACTCATCCAATTGAAATGCCCGTACTTGGCTATTTAAACGCCCCCATTGGTGGACTGATCGCAAATCCTGGAAATACAGTATTAAAAGATCACAGCGCTAGCCGTAAAGGCGTCATGCCCAGATTTAATAAAGATGTTTGCTTCAATTGTGGGTTTTGCGACATGGTCTGCCCGGATTTTTGTTTCGTTTGGAAAAAAGATCCCGAGGGCAAAAAACCACCAGAGCTTCAAGGCATTGATTATCAATATTGCAAAGCTTGCCAGAAATGCATTGTCGCTTGTCCGGTTCAGGCATTGACTCCGACCTTAGAAGCGCAAATTCCTGAAAACGAAAAACTGAATAAACTTTTCCCCGAGATCAATGCCCACAACATCGAAGATCAATGGAAAAATGCAGATTGGAAAATGTATTCTGAAAAATTATCCCCCGAAGAGCGCATGCTGACCATTCAAACCGAACTTTTAGATCCAAACTCTTATATTCGACCCGACTTTTCCACCTTGATCGAAGTTCCAGACAAAAAAGCTAAGGACGAAACGTGAACAATCAAAATCAAATTACCAATCAAACTATGGAACAAATCGAAAAATTTCTAACTGGAAATGAAATGGTGGCCGAGGCCGCAAAAGCCATTCAATTTCATTTTATGGGATTTTATCCCATCACTCCTTCGACGGAAATTGCGCAATTGATCGACGCCATGAAGGTTCGCGGCGAAGTCAGCACAGTTTTACTTCCGGCAGATGGTGAGCACGGCGCTGCAGGAGCTTGCTTCGGAGCCTCGACCGCAGGAGCTCGAGTTTTAAACGCCACCAGCGCCAATGGTTTTTTGTATAGTTTAGAACAACTTCCTGTTCAGGCAGGAAGTCGCTTGCCGATGGTTCTAAATTTAGTCACCCGTTCTGTCAGCGGACCTTTAGATATTCGCTGCGACCATTCGGATTTGATGTTTGCTCTACAAACTGGTTGGATCATTTTGTTGGCCTCGACCGCTCAAGCTGTCTACGACATGAATATTCTAGCGGTTAAATTAGGGGAACATCCCGATGTGCGCTTACCGGTAATGGTCGCAAGCGATGGCTTTTTCACCAGCCATCAAAGACAATCTGTTCAAGTTTTTAAAGACTCCTCTGTCGTTCAAAATTTTTTAGGAAAAAGAAAAGACCCTGTGACCAGCTTGGATCCAAGGCATCCCATTACTTTTGGTCCCTATATGAACGATCCGGATCTGATCAACAATAAATACCAATTGCATTTGGCCCATGAAGCTGCCGGCAGAGCCTTTGAAGAGATCTCCAAAGAGTACGCTCAACTTTCAGGTCGACATTATCCGGCCCTAGAACAATACCAAATGGAAAATGCCGAATCGGCCATTTTTCTTTTGAACTCGGCCGCAGAAACCGCAAAAGATGCCATCGATCAAGCCCGGGCTGAAGGAAAAAAAATTGGCTTACTAAAGCCCAACGTTTTACGGCCACTACCCTTTCAAGATCTCAAAAATGCGACTCACAATTTGAAATCCATCGTGATTGCAGAGCGAGCTGACACCCCCGGATCTGTGGGCGGTCCACTGAGCCACGAAGTTCGCTCGGCACTGCTCGCAGATCATCATTGCAATGTTTCAGCTATCAGCCGAATCTACGGCCTAGGTGGCAAAGACTTTCGCGAAGAGGATGCCATGACCTTAATCAACACCAGCCTTCAGGCTGCCTCGGATCCAAAGTCAGTTCCCTTCTTTGGCTTCTTAGGTGCAGAAGCAGGAACTCCTAGGGCCTTGCCTCCAAAAGTTTTGGCTCCGCTCACTCGAGAGGAAAACACTCCTGGCTTAGTCAAAGTCAGTCTGGCAACTGAAGCTGACACAAAAAATACAAATACAAATTCCAACCTGAACAAGCCCTCAAAATTAAAAGTGGAAGTTGCTGATCAAGCCATGTTGGCAACTAGGCCCAAACGAATAGCGCCAGGCCACGGAGCTTGTCCTGGTTGCGGAATTTTTTCAGGACTAGATCAGTTCTTTAAAGGAATCGAAGGCGACATCGTCGTTTTGTATCACACTGGCTGTGCCATGGTGACAACCACTGACTATCCGTTTAGTGCCCACCGAGTGACGTACTTGCACAACCTTTTTCAAAATGGCGCCCCAACATTATCTGGCTTGGTGGAAACTTTTTGGGAGAAAAAACGTCGTGGCGAAATATCTGTCGGCGAAGATTTAACTTTTATCATGATCACGGGTGATGGCGGCATGGACATTGGAATGGGTCCGACCATCGGAACGGCTTTGCGAAATCATAAAATGATTATTTTAGAATATGACAATCAAGGCTACATGAACACGGGTGGACAACTGAGCTACACCACCCCCATGGGAAAAGAAACCAGCACCAGCCACGTTAGCAAAACATCTTTTGGAAAAGCTTTTCACCATAAAGACACAGCTTCCATCATGGCGGCGACTGGCATTCC
>CAZDHC010000195.1:0-3638 GCA_964505225.1 uncultured Bdellovibrio sp.
TTCTTTGGATTTTCCATCAAATCTTTGCGTTTTAAACTTGCCTTCACAAAGTGAGTGAACAACGGATGTGGATCCAGTGGTCGAGACTTAAATTCTGGGTGAAACTGAACTGCAATAAACCAAGGATGATCCACCAATTCCACAATTTCCACTAAATCTCGTTCTTTACAAATTCCAACAGCATTCATGCCCTTTTTCTCAAACAGAGCCTTGTATTTATTGTTAAATTCAAAGCGATGGCGATGGCGTTCTGAAATTTGCGCAGATTTATAAATCTGAAATACTTTTGAATTTGGATTCAAATTACAATTGTAAGCACCCAATCTCATGGTGCCGCCTTTATTTTGAATTCCTCTTTGCTCATTCATAATGTCGATCACGAAATTTCCGGATCGTTTATTTTCATCATGCCATTCACGGCTGGTGGCATCTTTAATACCACAAACGTTTCTCGCAAATTCAATGGCCGCCAGTTGCATTCCGTAACAAATTCCAAAAAATGGAATTTGTTTTTCACGTGCAAATTTAATTGCTGCCATTTTTCCTTCAACACCTCTGGTGCCAAATCCGCCTGGAACTAAAATCCCATTCACCTGGCCTAAAACTTGTGCGACATTCTTTTCATTAATTTTTTCTGAATCGACATAAACAATTTCAACTTCACCACCGTTGGCAATTCCACCATGAGTGATCGCTTCATTTAAAGATTTATAAGATTCTTTTAAGTCGACGTATTTTCCAACAACTGCAATTCGAACACTTTTAGCCGGTTTTTTCACTGTTCGAACAATGTGCTCCCAACCTTTTAAGTCGGGCTTACCGCTTGCTGACAAATGAAATCTTTCACAAACCAAATCATCCAAATGCTCACGATGTAAGTTCAAGGGAACTTCATAAATTGTTGAAGCATCTGGTGCGCTGATGACATGCTCTGGTTTGACCGAGCAAAACAAGGCAATTTTGCCTTTCACACTTTTATCCATTGGCTTTTCAGTTCGGCAAACCAAGAAATCTGGCTGCAAACCAATTTCACGAAGTTCTTTGACCGAGTGCTGAGTTGGCTTACTTTTCAACTCACCCGCCGCCGCGATATAGGGCACGTAAGTCACATGAATTAACATCGAGTTTTCGTAGCCAACATCTGTGCGCATTTGTCGAATCGCTTCCAAAAATGGCAAACTTTCGATGTCACCAACAGTTCCACCGATTTCGACGATGGTCACTTCAGACCCTTGGGCTGCCTCATATATCCGCGCTTTAATTTCATCAGTCACATGGGGGATCACTTGAACCGTTCCACCTAGATAATCTCCACGACGTTCCCGGGAAATCACAGTGTCGTAAATCTGACCTGTCGATACGCTATTAGATCGAGTCAGTTTTAAATTTGTAAATCGCTCATAGTGTCCCAAGTCCAGATCAGTTTCAGCACCATCTTCTGTGACATAGACTTCACCGTGCTGAAATGGAGACATCGTGCCTGGATCGACGTTGATGTAAGGATCAAACTTCATCAAAGTGATGCGAACGCCTCTGGATTCAAGTAAAGCGCCAAGACTGGCAGCCGTTAAACCTTTTCCAATCGACGAAACCACTCCACCCGTTACAAAAATAAACTTTTGCTGAAATCCTTTTTTTGTCGATTTTGCTGTGGTTAATTTTTTGGTCGTTTTTTTCTTCATATCAAAAGTCCCCGCCAACAGGCTTGATTCCGGCTTTTTTCATTAGCTGTTCGACTTTTATTAGGTCTTCTGGAGTGTCAACGCCCCAGCTTCTCTCTTCAGTCTTTACCACTTTGATTCTTGCACCCAAATACAAGGCTCGCAATTGTTCTAAGCTTTCTGCTTTCTCAATTTCGGCCTGAGGAGCAGCGCAAAACGTACTTAAGAAGGACTTTCGATATCCATACATGCCAATATGCTTTAAAGCGCCACTCAGATCCGATTGCTTTGCGTTATCTCGAGAGTAGGGAATTGAAAATCTGCTGAAATAGAGTGCATGCCCAGATTTATCCACAACTACTTTTACTGAATTCGGAGAAATCATTTCTTCTAGGCTAATTGGGTGAGCCAAAGTCGACATTTCCAAATTTTTGTCTTTTTTAAGTGGTTCTACCAATTGGTCAATTAAGGTGCCCTTTACCAAAGGTTCGTCACCCTGAATATTTACAACAAGATCGCATTCGATATTTTTTATTGCCGCCCAAATTCGATCTGTACCCGAAGGCAAATCCGAATCCGTCATCGCCACTTTGGCGCCGGCTCGCTCAGCAATCTTGGCGATTCGTTCGCTGTCGGTTGCCACCCAAACTTCTTCTAGGCTGTTTGCCGTTAACGCCCCATCAACAACCCAGGCAATCATTTCTCGATCTAAAATTTTTGCTAAAGGTTTTTCTGGAAATCGAGTGCTCGCCAATCTTGCCGGGATGACACCAACGACTTTACTCATTTGCTTTTCCTCAGGGCCTCAGCAACCCACTCTTTATATATATAGTCTTCAAGCTCGGTGACGCCTTGGTTTTCCTGAGCCGAAATCGCAAACACGGGAACCTCAGAGGCTTTTGCTAACTTCTTAGTTAAATTCTGCTTCTCGGAAGTTTTACATTTATCCGCTTTGGTTAGCGCCACTGCCATCGGGATTCCGACTGTATTGCAAAATTGCTTTAATAGTTTTTCTTCATCATCCCACTCACGACGAATATCCATAAGCAGGACCAAACCGCATAGGTTTTCTCGCATGGCCAAATAACTTTCAATCATCTTGGTCCAATTGACCATCTCATCACCAGATCGAGAAGCGAAGCCATACCCCGGAGTATCAACAAAACGGTATTTCGCAAAATCGAAAAAATTTAATAGCCGAGTTTTACCAGGCTGCTGACTGACATGAGCCACCTTGGCCTTGGCAATACAATTAATAAAGGAAGACTTTCCAGCATTGGATCGACCAGTGATAACAATTTCGGGTCGGTCTGCGGCGGGATAATCTTGGGGTAGGACGGCACTCTTGAGATAGATCATTCTAGACATTGTATGGTCATACCTAAAACTAACGGCCACGTCCACATTTGCAGTCCATAATTTAAGACTAAATTCCGAGGTTCAAAAAGAAAAACCAGGGTTATCGCCGCCAAATGCAATAAATCGTATTTGGTACCCCAGAATCGACATCCACCTCAGGCACCGTACTTGTAATGCTCTATTCCTGACGCTTAAGTCATTCATATCTAAGAGGGGTTTTATGTCTGCTTTTTTATACAACCAACAGGGCACTACGCCAAAATATTCACTGACCGAATACTTTCTGATTGGCCGCGATTCTTGCTGCAATTGGACTGTTCATTCCGCAAATGACCGTCATGCTAAAATTGAAAAAATTAATGGCCAATATCTTCTGAAAGATCTTCGCTCAACATCGGGTACTTTATTAAATGATCAAAAAATCAATGAAGCCTATCTAAATGAAGGCGATTGGATCACGATTGAAAACTGCGACATGATGTTTTCTTATTTGCCCGAAAAAAAACGTCATACCTTTTCTTTGACCAGCAAAAACGAAGATTGGAACAACAAACTTTCCCAACTTTCCTCTGGTGCCAAGACCAAGATTACAGTTCTACTTTTAGGCCCAACAGGCTG
>CAZDHC010000196.1:0-3607 GCA_964505225.1 uncultured Bdellovibrio sp.
ACCGTAAATGACGAACCGGAAGTACTCGATGTTCCACAGCTTGGAGTTGAATCACATTTAAAGGTATCGGTAGCGGTAACACCAAAAGTTCCACTGATAGTCGCATTGGCTGAAGTCACCGTATAAACACCTGTGTTTAAAGTTCCACCAGTAACAGACACAGAACCACCTGCTGGATCTGCAGGTGCCTGATTGTCGACATTCACTTTCAACGTTGACCCCGTCAACAATACATTCGATGAAACATCCAACGCTTTAAATACGATATCTTTTGTATCCCCAGTTGCAGCGGTAGGACCCGTGAAAACCTTCGACCATGAAAATGCACCCAAACCGTTGCAAGTTGCCGTTTCAGCGACGGCAGTTCCATTGACTGTCGCACCAATCGTCGCAATACCTCGTGAACATTGTCCTGTCACCGTCACAGTTAAACTATTGGTATTGTAATATCCAGAGCCATCAATCTTTGAACTTCTTTGAGTTGAAGTGAGCCCCTGAACCGTATCTACTGATATAGAGTATTGTCCGTTTGCTGAAGTTCCACCACCGTCGGCACCAACTCCGCCGCCGCCATCTCCGTTGGTACAGGCCACAAACAAACCAGAAGAGATAAACAAAACCGACGTCAATTTCGTCGCCAAAATTGACCAATTTTTTGTATTGCAGATCGATGTATTCATAATTACTTCTTCCTTCTCAATACTTAGATCGGTTTTCTCATAACAGAACTTAATGCAGAATTGACCTCTAGTTCTTTAGTTGTAGTTTATTAGATCTTGGTCTGGTTATCTCGATAAAACTAAAGTCTCGCAATTTGGTGCGAACCAAAGTGAACCAAACGGCGATTCGTGTATTAAAACGGAACGCCGACAAAACTGAATTTCCCTATAAATCTTAAGATCTTATTAACGACGTTTTAAAATAAAACGACCGCCGTTTTGAAGGGCGGTCGCTTGAGTTATCTTTATTTATGATTCTGGTTAAATTTCTCTTTGTTTAGAAAGGTCTAAAACTTCGTCAATTTCCGTAAGCTTTAAAACTTATTAAAAAACCATCGAGCCAACAGAGACCCCAACCAAAGCACCACCCCAAGTTTGGCTTAGGATTTTCGCTGCTTTTTTGATGTCATCGTTGTTTTTCACATCTGGGAAATAAGCTTGATAAGCCTTCACATCCCAAGCCGTTGGAGATCCCTTCATGTAGTTGCGATAGCCACCACGAAGTTTTCCAGAAGTGTCTCTTGCCAATGGACTTGCAATGACCGCTTGGCCTTTGTCAAATTCGGTCGGCAAAAAGGCCTTTAAATCCTTGGGTGGATTTTCAAATAGCTCTTTGAATTTTACGTTCACAGTTTCGCCCATGACGACAGCGCTAGAAACGCCCTCACCGTGAACCAAAGATTCAATGGTCGACAGGGTCGAATCATTTTGGCGAACAAACGGTAAAAATCCTCGCGGATCGATCACGTTATTGACGTTCGAATTGCTATTGGCATCTCGCTTGATCATCGACCAAGCAATTTTAGCATTTTGCACTCCGCTCACGAACCATTGATAAGCTGCCGTTGTCCACTGAGCTCCGCCTTCCCGCAAAGTAAAAAGCTTGCCGTTTTTCTTAATCACAGAAGTTCGTTTTTCAGCAGTGGCACCGTCAACAAAATCAAGTCCCGGAACAAGCGAAGAAACCGTTGCGCGAAATCCATAAATACGCGCGACAGAATCCGCAGTGTCAAATACGCGATCCCAGTGATAAGCAAGGCCAACATACATGCTGCTGATACCAAATGCCATTCCTGACAAAGTCGAAATTCTTTCGGTCTCACCCAAAACAACATAGCGATCATCATCCGAAACAAAGTTCGCTGATGAAAAAGCCATTTTGTTGTCAAAATAAATTGGCTTTGAGAAATTCAAGGCATTGATACGAGCATACATTTTTTCAACGTCTGGACGGATCTCACTCAAAATCGCTTTGTGCAATTCTTCTTCAGTCGAAATATCTGGTCCCATTCCCTCTGTCGGAGTCGTTAGATAATCAAAACCAGCTTTCCATTGCTCGGTTGGGAAAAATACATTTTGTCCCGAAGCAGCCAAGCGCAATGACGTGATGATCGCAGACTTCGTCAATTCAGCCGTATCGATTAAGTGGCGAGCGCGATAAACCGCACTTTGCATTCCCTTTAAGGCAATCAACTGAGCTGCAACAAATTTAGCATCCGTCTCTAGCGAATCATATTTGCTGTCTAAGCTTTTAATCAAAACAACGATATCAGCTGGAGTTTTAACACCCGCTGACTTTTCAGCAGTCACTTGGTGGTTTTTGTAAATCGGACCACCGATGATTTGACTGCGGATATTTTTAAGATCGTCAGAAAGTGCTGTGACGTCATCAACTTTGTCGATCTCGGCAATTGATCTTGTCGTCGCCTTTGCGTCTTTCAAGGCCTTTTGATACTGCTCTTCCGATAGGGCTTTAAAACCCGTAGGTGACGGCAGCTGATTGTAACGAATTGGTTTGCTTGGTTTCGCATTGGCTAAAGCCAATCCAGATACTGCGGTCACTGCCAAAAAGCTCAGTGCCGTTTTTGTCACTAAATTCATTTCGATTCTCCTATTGCTTCTTTAGTAAATAATTTAAAATTTATTTTACCTGATTAGGGTAAAGAATTTGACCCTCTTGGTACAACTGATAATCCAAATTTTGGGCAAAAAAAAAGCCCAGTCTGCACTGAGCTTTTTCTCTCTTAGTACCTAAGTCTAGGTGCTACTACTTTTTGCACTGAACTTTATACTTGTCGGAAACGCTATCTAACTGGCGTAAGTCAACTGAACCGTCTTTGTCTTTAAAAACTTTAAAGTCAGACATACAAGTTCCCGGAGTTGAGAATGCATAAAGAATGTTTGATAAAGTCGACTGCAAACCTGCATTGGCTTTAGAAATTTGCTCAAATGCTGGCGTTGCCGTACAAATTTTTTCACGATTTTTCTTGTACCCATCAAGCTCAGCATTTAAAGCTCGAGTCTCTCGTTTTGCTTTATCCATTGCAACTGAAGGATCATACTGAACCAATTCAGCTGCCCCCGCCTGCGCATCCATCTCATCTGAAAGTTTGATAATCTTTTTCTCGATCTCATTGAACAAATCAGACTTCGCCTTATTGATTTCAGAAATCGAAGCTGACTTTTTGATGTCTGCTAAACGACGGTATGAAGGCGAATTGGGATCAATGAAAAAAGCTCTTTCATAATTCTTTCTTGATTTTACCACAGCATAAGCTGCAACATATCCCGCATCTACAAAAACGGGAATATCTTCAGGTCCCATGATCCGCTTTTCTTTTCCCGTGATTTGGCAAGCAAGGGCAGAGCCAGACTCGCGAATCGTGCAATAGATTTCCGCGGGATCTGCATGCGCCACCTGGGCTAACATTGAAACTGTTGTGACTGTTGCAAGTCCCAAAAGAAGAGATACTCTAAGCTGCAATTTCATATAAGACTTCCTCCGACATTCTTGTCGCTTTCACTTTTTTCCTACGTTTTGATTATGGCCCCATGTAGCTGAAAGGGTAAATCTATTTATAATCCGATCGACTTTGCACTAGACCTAT
>CAZDHC010000197.1:0-3581 GCA_964505225.1 uncultured Bdellovibrio sp.
TCTATTTTGATCCCAACTCAAACCTTGTTTTTAGAAACTGAAATCTTTAACCTTGGTGATATGGCAAAGTTAGATCCGATCAAATTCAAATTGAAAAATGGCAGTGAAGTCGTCATTCGCTCCTACGAGCCCGCTGATGCGCAAGCATTATTGGAGTTTACTAAGAAGGCGGCTCGGGATTCGACCCACACTTTAAAGTATGTGGGGATGCCTTTGGCGTCGAGTGAAAGGCTTTCGGAAAACCTACAGGATTTCATGGATCATCCTATCAACATGTGCATAGGTGTGTTTTCTAATTCAACAATTGTTGGCAATTTAAGATTTTTTCAACGAAATGGTGATCACCCTTGGACTAAACATATTGCGGCTTTTGGAATGGCCGTTTCTCAAGAAATGTGGGGACAAGGTCTTGGTTCAAAAATGCTCCACCTCATGGAAAGTCACGCTCGTAATAATGGAATCATCCGAATCGAGGCTGAAGTGCGAACTGCCAACGATCGTGGTGTCGAATTGTATAAAAAGAATGGCTTCGAGATTGAAGGAACGCGAAAAGCTGCGGCCTTTATTGAGGGGCAACTCAAGGACGAATACTATATTGGAAAAATCCTAAAAAATTTGTGAGAGTATTCAGTTTATTCTATTGATCGAAAGATTTCAGAATTTTTGCGGTCGTGCCGTCCTTTTCCATTTGGGTAAAAGCTTTTTCAAGTTTTGAAATGAGATCTGTGTAGTCTCGCTTTTTTGAAAACATAATATAAAACTTCGGATCAATTATCGAAGGTGTGATTTCAGTTACCTCAACATTACTTTTTTTTGCGATATGGCTGATAATTGCGCGATTTCCACAAATGGCATTGAATCGATCCATCTTGAGCATTTTGATGCCTTGTGTGAAATCTCGAAATGTTTGTATGGCCACTCTTTTTTCAACGATCGCTTTTTCGAATTCAGCATTGCCTAATCCAGGCGTTGAACCAGCCAATGAGCCAATTGAAGCATCCTTGAGTTTGGAGAAGTCTCCATCGAAATTGAACTTCTTTCCTTTGATTATGAAAAAGGACATTCTGCCCGAGGCCATTTCTTTAGATGGAAAAATAAATTTTTGTTTTCTCTCTTCTGAAATAAACATTGGGATCAGAGCATCGATTTTACCGTCTTCTAGTTCAATCAGGCTTCTTGGAAACGGAGTCTCTGGAGCAAACTTTAAATCTACATGAATTCTAGAAAAAGCTTCCTTAGCCAATAGAACAAATTGGCCTTTGGCGACTTGGTCATCATGCCACGCCAATGGTTCAACATTAGGTATACCAATTATTATTGCTCTGGTTGAGTTTGGATCCTTTTTTGTTTCCGCTTGGGAAAATATTGATAAGCTAAAAAGAGAATAGAATAGTAGAATGGTTCTTAAACTCAATAATTTCATCTTTATTAGCCTAATGAAAACTGGGTTGTATTCAAGCTCAAGCTAGCCTTAAGTCCTTTTAAATTGAAATCTACTTTTTGTAACTGGCTGTCAGTGAGGTCCAGTCCTAACACAATCAGGACTCCAACATAGTCTTGTGAAAAGTTAGAATCATAAAGATGAGCATTCGTAATTACTTACTATCTTTATTCGCGTTACTTTTTTTTGGGGCCTGCGCCAGTTCTGAACTGGATCGGCAGCCAGCCAACTCGTCTGAAAGTTCTAATAAAGGTTCCCCTGTCGAGTTAAATATTAAATCCCGTGATGAAGTGATGGGGCCCAATCGAGCTAAAAATTCGGTCCTAAAAAAGAAAGCCAGTCGCGAGTATGTTTATCGCAACATCGCTTCGGCGTTTCCGGATAATGGAAAAAATATGATGCTCAAAGATCGCTCGACGCCAAAGGCGATGGTGGCGGGCGCTTTGGATCACTCACCTTGGCATTTAAGTCTTTACGGAAATTCAGAACATATCAAAAAACAACAAGCTCGCTTTAACATTGCCAACAAAGGATTTAATTCAACGCCGCTTTTGCAAAAAGAAGCGATGGCGCAAATTTCAATCCCTAAGAAAAGTTCGACTGTGCAGCCGTTTTATCAAACCGACAGTTTTGGTGTTGATGATGCATTTGAGCCCAATGACAGTGTTGAAAAAGCATTTGATCTAGCAAGCTCCGAAGAAACATGGCTTGGCAATTTGGGATCCGAAGGCGTTCAGTGGAGCGAAGATTGGTACAAAGTTTGGGTTTCACCGCAATATCGAAGACTTTTAGTCGATCTTCGTTTTCAACATTATTTGGGCGATATTGATATGAAGATTTATGATAGCAAAGGTGAGCCCATCGCGATTTCTCAGGGCTTAAGCGATGATGAGTTTTTGCATATTGTTTGTGACCGTGGTGGATTTTTCTACATTCAAGTTTTTGGATCCAATCGCGGAAATCGTTATGACTTGAAATTCTCCACTTATTTTACTGGCGGTGGAGATGACGAGTATGAAGACAATGATTCGTTGAAAATGGCCTATGACCTGAGAGGATCTGAGGGTAACTGGCTTTCAGAAACAAAGGGTGAGGGTGTCGCAGCAGATGATGATTACTATTTGATTCAAGCCAAAGCTGGTAAGACTCGATTTCTAATTGATCTTCGCGTTCAGGTGAATAAAGGCGATGTGGACATGCGATTGTTGAGTTCGGATGGAAAAATTGTCGCATCTTCCTCGAACATTGGTGATGATGACTTGATTGATTTTACAGTCAGTGAACCCGGGAACTATTATTTAAAAATTTATCCCTTTCATCCCTCGGCCACTTTCAATATGTACGACCTAAAGTGGCAATCCTTTAAGCCAATGGTAAAGTTGACTCAGGCCGGGAATTAGAAAATCATAAAATATAATCATCCCAGACTGATCCGTAGAACAGTTGAGCAAAACGCGGTGTTTACATTTTTGGCCCGCAACAGTAAGCCAGTGAAACCTATTGGTTGAATTCGTGACGCGTCAAGTCAATTGACGACAAAGTTTAGTGATTTCAAACAGATGTAAATTAACAACAGTCTATCTAGATCAAGGTCTAGGGTGTATTCTGTGTATGTCTTTGAGGTTCTTTAAACCGCCTTATCGACAGGAGAATACATGTCAGTTTCACATATTAGGCGCTGTCATGTCTGTGGAAACGTCAACGAATGCGAAGGGGCTGCTGTTCACAAATGTGGGCAATGTGGAAAGCATCTTGCTCCCTTCTATTATTTCGATGAAAGTAAGTTAGAGGGCTTGGCCGAGTTAGGTCCCTACCTCAGTGTTTGGAAAGAAATCAGAGTTCCAATCACCGAGGAGGCGCTTAAGGCAGGTGAAACCTTTAACCCCATTTGGGGGCTAAGCACTTACTGGGAGAATCATGAAGGTCAGTCTCGAGGATATTCGTAAAGCTAGGGAAGTGATCGGCGGAATTATTCGCCACACAGAAATCGAAAAATCACCAAGCGCCTCTAAACTTTTAGGGCGCGATGTTTTTTTCAAGTTTGAAAATCAACAGTATACCGGCAGTTTCAAGTTGCGTGGGGCTCTCAATAAGATTGCTTCTTTAAATGATCAAGAGCGAAAAAAACTCTCCTTCTTTA
>CAZDHC010000198.1:0-3506 GCA_964505225.1 uncultured Bdellovibrio sp.
AGAGAGAACCTCTTTTTTCAATTCCTTGATCGTGATGGCCCTTCCCCCTCTTGACTTCCTCATTGGGGACTTTAATTGCCCTCTTGTTTCAGCCTCTGATCGGGAAGACACGGTTGCACTCATGGAATTGGCTACTTTCCTTCATCTCACCCCTATCGATGGAAATCCATCGAACCCACCATTCTCTATCAAACCAACATATGCCTCCACCTCCCTTCACTTGATTGATTACGCATTCTGCTCGCTCTCACTGGAACGACGCTGCACCCCATACTCACTCCTCGCAGAAACTCTCACTCTCTCTGATCACCTAGCAGTCTCTCTGTCAATTCTTCCGACCTCACCCTCGCAGCCCAAATCACCCCCCCCTTTTCCCCGACAGTTTCTCTCCAAAAGTCTTCCTTCGCTTTCCCTCATCGACACGAATATCTCCACTAGCCAACTCTTCGACCTGCTAAAAACTGATGTCAAACGAGCAAGACGTCGACATGAAAAAAAGGAAAATCATATCAAAAATGCCGCGCTGAAACGAATCTCGGAACCCAGCAATATCCCTTATCTCATTGACGATATCAATCAGTACGAAGACTGGACCTTCTTCAACAACAAAAAAAACACTATCTCAAAAAAGAAAAAACAAATGGCTGGCTTTATCACTCCCACCAAAGAAACGACCAGACTAATCAAGCCAATGAAGAAATCAGCCCCTCTGCCGCTCCTCCGAGACACCAATGGACTTCTTGCCACCTCACCTGAAGAATCCTTGAACATTGCCGCCACCGCGTTGGAAAACACATACCGAAGACAGGACTCATCTGCCCCTCACACAGCACTCCTTCTGAATCTGGTACCTGATTTTTCTGATATTCTATCAACGATCCCTCCACTCGACGAATCTACTCTCGCCTCAGCAATCTCAAGATTACCAAAAAACAAGACCCCAGGCCCGGACGCCGTTCCCATCGAGGTTCTTCGCCTCGACCCAGAAGGGTTCGCCAAAAGAATTTATCAAGACTGGAGAAAAGACCCAACACACCCTTGCTTCCACAAATCAATCATCAAACTGATTCTGAAAAAGGGTGATCCAACTCTGATCAGCAACTACCGTCCGATTTCTTTGTTAAACAATGTTAGAAAAATCATCGCCAAAGCGATTTCAATTCAAATTGAGCCATACCTTCAGACAATCATTCCGAATCAACAATATGGATTTATCCCAAACCGAAACATTAGAGATCTTTTGGTTTTATTCAGACTCCTAGAAAATGAAGCGACTTGCCCTGACCCTTTCCCAAATATCGAGAACGCATTCATGTTGGCTGTGGACTTTGCGAAAGCGTTTGATACCCTTAATCGTCAATTTGTATTGAAGGTCATGCAAAGACTGGGATTCCCTGATCACATTATAGACAACGTCCGCAACCTTCTCGCACCCATCTCATCAATAATTAGCTCAAATGGCCAAAACTCCAAAGAATTTCATATCAACTCCGGTACCCCCCAAGGAGACCCGCTGTCCCCGATTCTCTTCGCCATTGCTACTATCCCACTGATCCACGCGATGATAAACGGAATCAATGGCAGAAGTTCGATTCCTCTCCCCTTCAAACTCGATCCGATCTACATGTTCGCTGACGACACAACCCTCATTCTATTCTCAGATGACGAATTGAAGATCGCTCTCAAAACTTTGAATGATTTCTCTCGTGCATCGAACCTCTTTGTTAACCACCAAAAGTCTGAAATATGGTGCCTAAAAGGCAGCGTCTCGGTCCCATTAAACTGCCAAATCCCTGTCGTCGCTCGTGGTCACCCAGTTCGACTCCTAGGAAATTGGTATAATTTCCCTCCGTTGTACAACACCCTCACGAACTTGGCCTCTGAAATTGGCGCACTAGCGAAAATCTTTCTCAAAAGAATGTCCTCGCTTCACCAACGAGCAAAAACTGTCTCAGTATATCTCTTCTCCAAACTCCCATACTCAATATCTTCACTCCCTTACGACTCCAATACCGCTAAAACTGTTGACAAGGCAATCAAGATTGCAATTCTTGGAGAAAATCGAAATCTCAATCGCATCAAGAGAACCTCTCTACCATATGACCTTTTGCACCAATCTTGGAGAGATGGTGGAATTGATATGCCACACTTCTCTTCACTCTGGAAGGCAACAAATGCCCAAGTAGCTCAAAGGGCTTTGTCGTCGTTAAACCCCCCACCTTGGAAAGAACTCTTCATTCGCCTAGTCTCTATTGATATGGATCCTCATCGAAAGAACCTTTTCAAGCCAAGTCCATCCTGCCGCACTGACCTCTTCTTCCCTGACAACTCACCGCTAAACTTCCCAGCATCTTGCTTTATTGCCCTCTGCGAGTCCTCCCGCGGCCCGACAATCATGCATCAAGACACTCTTCTTCAATCATTTCTGTTCACCTCTGGAGTTGGCTTCAAAAAATTGCGACTCCGCAATCTTTACAACCTCAGAGATTGCTCGATCCAACGGCTAGTACATTCTAATCCAAATGACATCGGGATCATCTCCTCAACAAAAAAAGCATTCCTAAAATCTTTTCCACCAGAGCTGTTAAACCTTGCCCTCCAATTCCCCCCTGACACATCACAACCGGAGTCACTTCGCGAACCTTGCTGCGACTTGTCTTCATTTACCCTCAACATGATTCCGCTGGATAAAGCAGTCTTCAGAAACTTTCGCTCTGTTTTCCACCCTCCTCACCCTTGCACGTTTTCCGACAACTACCCCAAACCCCCTCCGCAATGGACCCGCTTTCTTGGTAATATCAAACACCCACCTCTTCGCACAACAGCCATGCGATTACTCTACGACAAATTCCCGGCAGGATTTGCTTACGATAACCGATACTCTACGTGCCTGTTGTGCTTGCAATCTCAACCCTCAAGCAATCATTGGGCAACTCAATGCTCATCCATCATTCCTCAAATTGTTTCCTTTGCTAACTCTCTTGCTCCTCAAAGTACCATTTCCTTTCATTCTTTGTCTCATCCTCCTTTGGATGATATTGACAGGTTTGTGCTCTGTCTGATAGTCTCCCATGTTGGTTGGCGAGCCTTTACATCTTTTCTACACTCGAATACTACACCTCCCTTGATCCCCCACTTTAATGTCTTGAGGACATGGGTCCAACAATATATTGAGGTTGTGAGATCCGAAAAAATAATTCTACAATAATATTACAAAAACAGCTTTGACCGCTCAAGCTTACCATAGATGTGGTAGGAAGAGGACTAATTCTCCGGAAATAAACCTCTTCACAAAAAAAAAAAAAATGAAGAAAAAAAAGATGAAGAAAAATTGCAAAATTGCTTCGGAAATATTTTTGCTTTGATTTTCAAAGAGCTAATCACACCGCACTTACCGGGTCTTTTTTTCTTTTTTTTCTTTTTGTTTTTCGTCGTCCTCGTTTTCGTTTTTTTCTCATTCTTTGTTTTTTTCCTGTGTACTTTCTTCTTTTTTTCTTTTTTTTAAT
>CAZDHC010000199.1:0-3328 GCA_964505225.1 uncultured Bdellovibrio sp.
AATCCCTTATGCGCAAATTACGGGATCATTTCCTTCTACGATTTCAGTTCCGGTATCACAAATTTCTGGAGCAATTTCAGTTAGTGCTGGATCATTTTCTGGTGGCGCATTGCCAACAGGAGTTTCGGTTCCAGTGGCTCAGATTTCTGGATCATTTTCATCTATTGATCCGACAGGTGCTTTAACTTTAGGGGGAGCGGCAACAACTTCAGTTGCGATTAATCCAACTGGAACCAATGCCGCAGTGACGATGGGATCGACCGGAACTGGAGCCACGACTTTGACATCGGGATCTGGTGGAATGCTGATCAACAACACCGGCGCGAATGCAGTGACTATTGGTGGTGGTTCAAGCACGGGCGCTGTTAATATTGGTAACAGTACCGGTGCACAAAATATTCAAATTGGCGGAGGCGCGGCTTCAACTGGAACGTTAACCCTTGGAGGAAGTACTGCCACGGGTGCCATTTCGATTGGAGCTGGAACAGCTGCACAGAACGTGACTGTTGGAAATACAACGGCTGCTTCTGTAACCTCAATAAATGGCGGAACCACGGGTGGTGTTAAAATTAACGCTGGTACGGCGCTAACTCGCGCTTTAGTGACTTGTAACTTTGCTTCGACCAGTGCAACTTCAACTGCCGGAGCATGTACCGGCGTAACGGCATCGCATAAATGTGTGTGTACAATGGGAGTCGCAAATACGACGGCTACTGTGTATATACGTAACGTGGTAGCTGGTGCCAATACTGTAACCGTGACTTGGTCAGCGACTACTGGTGGAACAGCCGGTAACACGAATTGTATGTGTTGGTAGAAAAACAAAAACTTAGTTTGAAAACAATAAAAACCCGAGAGAGATCTCGGGTTTTTTATTTTCTATCTAGGGCAGATTTTTGAAGATATGGGTGGCGCTTGAAACTAAATGGCCATCTTTGAGTTGCCAGACTCCTGGTGTTTTTACGATTTGTACGAATGGGCATTTTATTTGTGTGGTGAATTTTTCTACGACCGGCAGGCTGATTTTCGGATCTTCTAGTTTTGCTTCAAAGCACACCCAAGGCTTTTTATTTTTGACGATTAAGAAATCAATTTCTTGTTTGTCTTTGTTTCTTAAATAAAAAAGTTCAAAGTCACCTTCGCCAGTATCTGACCAAAAATGGCAGGCTTTCAATAGGTGAGCCGCTACTAAATTTTCGAACTGAATGCCGACCTCTGGGATTTCAGTCCAATCGTATAGATAGATTTTCCCTTCTTTTTTGAGCGATCTTTTAACAGATTTGCTCCAAGGTTTAATTTCAAAGAAATAGTAAAGTTCTTTCAAGTAAGTCAGCCATCGAGTGACGGTATCATGGGAAACGTCTAGATCTTCACGTAAGCTTTGAACGCTTAAGGGGCTGCCGACTTTTTCTGGTAATAGACTGGTCAGCATTTCGACTTGGCTTAATTCTGGTAGGCGGCTTAAGTCCCTTAGATCTTCACGGACAATTTTTTCATTTCGACTTCGTCGCCAAATATTTAAAATTTTATCTGAGCGGCTGAAAAAAGGTTCAGGAAATCCCGTGTACTTAAGAAGGAGATCCAATGGCTCTTGGTTTAGACTTCTTGATGGCTTTTGAAAAATTTCTTTTCGCCAATCTTCGGGGGGTAGGCGGCTACCATCAGTGACTTCGCCATAAGAAAAAGGATGCAGTCGAAAATTTAGATAACGACCTAATAGTGAATCACCGCCTTTTTTGAAGACATTGAGGCGAGCGCTACCGGTGACGATAATATTAAGCTGCTCGCCGAGTTCATCAAATAGGCCCTTCAATTTTTGTTTCCAGTTTTTAGATTTGTGGATTTCATCCAAAATGAGCAAGCGGTGTTGATCATGCTTTTCAAGCGAAAAATTTTGAGCCAATTGATTGGGAGTTTTAGACCAAGTTCTTCGAAACTCGGATTCGTCCCAATTTTTGTATAGGGACTGATCGAACGCAGGCGAATAACTTTTAGCAAAGGTCGTTTTTCCGACTTGCCTTGGGCCGGAAATAAACGCCATCTTGCTGCGATCCAAAGCCAGGGTCTGGATCTCGTTTGAGAGATATCGAGCTTTAAATTTTGAGTTATCCATCCGACCATTTTCGCGTTAGACGCGAATTTAGTCAAGACCAAATTCGCGTGTGGCACGAATTTGGTCGGAGCGAGCCAGGTCTAAGCCAAAGCCTTTTGCAAGCGCTGGTTGATCACTTCTAGGAAGGCTTCAGTGTTCATGTATTTGTCCGCAGTGACTTTGTCACCATGGATACATACAGCTAAATCCTTGGTCATGTGGCCGGCTTCAACAGACTCGACACAAACTTTTTCCAAAGTGTGAGCAAACTTGATTAGCTCTTGATTGCCATCCAATTTTCCACGGAAAGCTAGACCTCGGGTCCATGCAAAGATCGATGCGATCGGGTTAGTCGAAGTTGGTTTTCCTTCTTGGTGCAAACGGTAGTGTCTAGTCACTGTTCCGTGAGCCGCTTCGGACTCCATGGTTTTACCGTCTGGAGTGATCAACACAGAGGTCATCAATCCCAATGAACCAAATCCTTGAGCAACAGTGTCCGATTGAACGTCGCCGTCATAGTTCTTACATGCCCAAACAAAATTTCCATTCCATTTAAGGGCAGAGGCCACCATGTCATCGATCAAGCGATGTTCGTAAGTGATTTTTGCTTCTTGATATTTGGCTTTAAATTCGCTCTCGTAAATTTTTTGGAAAATATCTTTAAAGCGACCATCATATTTTTTTAAGATGGTATTTTTAGAAGAGAAATACAAAGGCCATTTTTTATCTAATGCCATGTTGAAACAAGAGCGTGCAAAACCTTCGATAGATTCGTCGGTGTTGTACATTGCCATCGCCACGCCATCGCCCTTGAAGTTGTAAACTTCGTGAGAAATTTTCTCGCCGTTTTCGCCTTCAAATGTGATTGTCAATTTGCCTTTGCCTTTGGTCACGAAATCCGTAGCGCGGTACTGATCGCCGAAAGCATGTCGACCAATCATGATTGGCGCTGTCCAATTTGGAACAAGGCGGGGAACGTTTTTGCAAATGATCGGCTCACGGAAGACAGTGCCATCTAAAATATTTCGGATGGTGCCGTTTGGTGATTTCCACATTTGTTTTAAGTTGAATTCTTTAACTCGCGCTTCATCCGGAGTGATGGTCGCGCACTTAACACCAACGTTGTATTTTTTGATGGCTTCAGCGGATTCGACAGTGACTTTGTCTTGAGTCTTATCGCGATTTTCCATGCCCAAGTCGAAATACTTCAATTCGATATCAAGGTAAGGAAGTATC
>CAZDHC010000200.1:0-3235 GCA_964505225.1 uncultured Bdellovibrio sp.
GCACTAACGAGCAAGAAAAAAATACGAACAAGTGCAAATAAATACGCAAGAGCATTTGGATTATTTATTTTAACCACACCCGATGTAATAATTGTTTGACCTGCATAATCATTGCTACTATTGTTTAATGTCAATGTGCCAGCTCCATCCTTACTTAAAGTATTCGTAAATGTTGGTCCCGTTATTTTTCCTGTAATATTGATATCTCCCGCTCCTCCAATAATATTTGTTGAGTTTAGAACTAATGCATTGGTAGCATTAGTTAATGTCAATGCATCTAGATCTACATTGATTCTTGAAGCAGCAACTGATGTAATAACCCCTGGGATTGTATTATTACCTGAAATACTTCTAATGCCTCCAGTGGCTGAACTTATACCCGTACTTGATACATTTATTGTTTCTTCAGTAAGTGTGATCCCCCCTTGTATTTCCAAAGCAGCTCCACTTGAGATAGATGTTGTTCCTGCAGTGGTTCCCAATGCGTTTGCATGTTGTATATTTAGTATCCCATTGCCTACTACCGTATTTCCTGTATAAGTATTGTCCCCGCTTAAATATAAATAACTTGCACTTCCACCATCTTTAGTTAAAGCACCAGCTCCAGATGCAGCACTTGCTACTACTCCACTTACCGAAATTATACCATTACTTGGACCACCTAAATTTAAAGTATTGGTGCCCATACTAATCGACGTTCCACTACTAGTCATTGATAAAGTACCCGCATCTATATACACTCTTGCATTTCCTGTTAAATTTAAAGTACCACTAAAAATATTGTTGCCTGAAATATTTCTTAAAGCGCCATCATTACTCACACCAGTTCCAGAAATATTTAAATTGGATTCAGCAACTGTAATACCACCTTGTATTTGTAAAGCTGCATTATTCAAAACAGTTGTGGCAACATCTGTCGTTCCAAGTGCATTGCTATTTTGAATATTCATTACCCCTTTATGCACTGTTACTGCGCCAGAATAGCTTGAATTATTTCCACTTATAAATAAAGATCCTGTGCTGTCTTTAGTAATTGCACCACTTCCAGTTATCTCACCACTTACACTTATAATTGTGGAAGCATCTGCGCCTAAATTTAAAGGATATGTATTTGTTGCTAATGCGGTTAAAGCAGTCATGGACAATGTGCCTGCATCCACATTAATTCTTGATGCTGAATTTAAAGTAATAGTGTTCGATAGCACATTCACACCAGTTGAGCCTGTAAAGTTTCTAATAACACCCCTATTGCTAATACCAGTTCCATTAATTATAATAGCTTCTGGTATTGATAAACCACCACCAAGTATTTGAAGCGCAGCAGCATCTGATACAATCGTATTACTTGAACCTACGCCTGCTAAACTTCCCAATGCATTTGATTTTTGCACTTGAACTATACCTGATGTAATATTTGATACACCTGAATATGAATTCTCTCCATCTAATATTAAAGTACCTAACCCATCTTTAGTTAATGTAGCAGTTGAAGATGCCGGAGTACTTGCTAGAATACCAGCGACACTAGTATTCCCATTTCCTCCAATGATTAAACTATATGTAGCTAATGCAATAGCATTACTATTATTAAAAGTTAATGTGCCAGCGTCTGCATTAATTCTTGCATTGGATGAGACTGTGACAGCGCCTGTAATGGTATTCGCTCCAGTTAAGTTTCTAATGACTCCATCATTACTAATACCTGTTCCAAATATCGTGATTGGCTTGGCAACTAGCGCTACACCTCCCTCTATCTGCATCGCACTGCCCTCATTAATAGTGGTAGATCCAGCAGTGGTTCCCAATACACTTGTATTACCAGTCGCAGTAGGTGACACTTTTAATATATTACTATTTGCTGCAACAACTATACTGCCTGTATAGCCTGTACTATTCCCTTTTAATGTAAGTATGCTTGACGACCCAGCGCCATCTTTAGTGATGGTTCCACTGCCTGTTAGCAATCCACTTACTGTTATTCCACCTTGTCCTCCAATCGATAAACCATTGATTCCAGTTGCGATTGCTGCTGTTACATTACTCAATGTAAGCGCTGCAGCATCTGAGTTGATTCTTGAACCTGTTGCATTCACAAGAATTGTACCTGATAAAGTATTGCCCGTACTTGTACTTGGCCATCTTAAAACGCCTGTTGTATTAATACCAGTTCCATTGATGGTGAAAAACTCTGGTACCGTAAGTGTATTTAAATCAAATACCACAGCAGCACCTGTTGCAACTGTAGTGTGATCCGAAGTTCCATTAACACCAGTACCTAATCCCGCAGCTGTCTTAAGCAAGACAACTCCGTTACTTACATTCGTAATACCTGTGTAAGTGTTTGAACTATTTAATACCAATGTATCTAATCCTGTTTTAGTAATTGCACCTGCTCCTGTGATAATACTTCCAGCCACACCCTGATCACCAATTCTAACTGCACGATCAGCTCTTATCGTTAACGCATTCGTATTAGTGATGCCACCTCTAAATACCAACGAGTCTGTGCCGTCCGTTGCTGTTCCTAATGAACTAATTAATGATCCTGCACTCGATGTGGTAATATTTCCTAGTAAAGTATTTTTAGCCCCCATATTTTTAATAGCACCTGTTCCATTTACACCAGTTCCAAAAATGGATATCGCTTCTGGTATAACAAAATTAGCACCTACTATTTTGATAGCAGCTAAACTCGCACCTGCTGCAGATACTGATGTAGTGGATGCACCAGTCACACCTGCTGTGGTACTACCTAATGCATCTTGATTTTCTAGCTGAACAACACCGTTGGTTATTACAGTCGCTGCTGAGTAAGTATTGGCATTCGTTAATCTTAATGTGTCATTACCCACTTTGGTAATCCCTCCAGCGCCACTTATAACACCCGATATGCGCATTCCATCCTGCACATCCAAGGTTAAAATATAGGACGCATTGGCTGTATTGATACCACCACTAATAATTAAACTGTCTAATGGCTCAACAGTATTATATCCCGCCGCTGTGATGCGCGCACTTGCACCTAAAGTGATCGCGCCTGATAATGTCGTTACTTTTCCTAAGTTTCTTATTGCACCCTGAGTGGTGGCAACACCTGATCCACTTATATTAAATGGCTCATCTATCGTGTAATTATTACTATCAATCAAGACCGTTCCTGTTCCATTGATAATCGTATTACCCACAGTCGTACCAAGCGCCTTAGCATTACTTATTTTTACTACACCATTGGTAA
>CAZDHC010000201.1:0-3076 GCA_964505225.1 uncultured Bdellovibrio sp.
TGCTGAAACAGCCATGATATTTTCCTTAGATCATTGATTCGATAAGTTTGGCAGCATATTCACCCCGTCCGGTCTTTCGTAGAGCCGTGTAAGCGTCTTTAGTGGCCTGCGGTGCTTGTTGTTTCACCGTACCAGCCTTGACGACTTTTGGTGCTTCTGCTGCACGTTTTGTGAGTGCGGGTTTAGCGTTCTGAAGTGATCTCCATTGCGCGGCTTCCCAAGCAAGTTTTACCGTTCGGGCATCGGTTACGTTGCCGATTTCCTCTGGGGTAAAGCCTGCTGTCTTGAGGTATTCAACTACCTTAGCGCGGGTTTCTTTCCCCTTCTCTCCCTTGAATTCCGGAAGAATCTCAGCCAGTTTTGCTTGTTCGCGTTTGACGGTCTCTGCCATCATTTGCTGACTCAGTTGCTGGCTGTATTGGGTCTTTTGGTGAAACTCCTGCACCTTGGCCTCGCGTGTCTCTTTCAGATCACGGAAGGTTTGGTTTAACTTGAGGTACTGCACAGGATCAGACTCTGCGAGAGCGTGCCAATTCACGCCGTTAAACTGAGCAAGTTGCCCGTCTATCGACTTGATTTCGGTAATCGCTTCGATCTGCTGATTCTGCAACGCAATCGACTGCTTAACGGCTTGAGCTTCCGCTTCAAAGTTCCGCCTAGCTTCGGCTAGTTGCTGAGTCTTTTGCGTGTAATCGAAACCCTTCTGAGCGAGTTCTTTTACTTCGGCCTTAGTGAGTTTTTTGGTCTCACCTTCCCAAGTAATTTCTTCAAACTCTTCCGGTGCTTCTTCTTCGGCTTCCTCAGTCTCAGACTCGCTTTCGTGAGCTTCTTCCTCTGTTTCTTCCGGTTCGTTTGCCGGTTCCTCTGCTACTTCCTCTTCTTCCTCTTCGGGTATCGGATCGTCCGAGCCTCCAAGTAAGTTCGCAATAGCATCAACCGCTTCGACTTCCCCCAAGGGATTGGTCGGATCACTCATTTTGTTTCCTTTGTCTATTTGTGTCGTTGCCTGCCAACACAAAGGGGCGCATCACTGCGTACCCGTAAGCCCTACAGGGGGCGAGAATCTTTACCCTGCAAATCGAACACTCAATGCACGATTTACATGGTTAGCCAGCAGCCGGTGTATCTACAAACCCCATAGGAGCGTCTAGAACCCTCTCTGTAGGCTTACCGCAGTCAGTGCATATCGGCACATCATCGCGCCCTGCTATCGGCCTGTGATAGACGTAAGTCAGGCAGCATTTAGGGCAGTAAGCGCTATACGTGCACATATGATTTTCCCCATCGAATTTCATGCCCTCGCATACCTCTAGCACGTGCAACTTCATGCGTCATATGCTCTCTACCGTGGTCAGAGGTGTCCAATAGGCATAGGTTTTCAATTCGGTTATCAGTTCGATCAGCATTCAAATGATGAACGTGCTCTCGTGTCGTTAGCTTCCGTCCAAGATGCTGCTCCATAGCGTGCCTATGAGCATAAATTGGGCGCCCGCCTACGTTTATGCGAACGTAACCATTAGCATCAACAAACGTATTGCCATCACTTGGCCTTGGTTTTTCCCTGCATTTAACGCAATGCATTGAACGTGCGTCTTTCTGCCCATCGCATTTGGGGCATATGTCTTTACGTGACCCCATTACGCTACCCTTAAGAAGTCTTTAAAGGTGCGCTTCTGTTGCTCTATCTGCAATTTAGCTAACTTACCTGTCTCCGCAACGTGTTTAATGTTTGCCGTTAAATCGTTGAGTAGCTTCAGCATCAGCTTGAGTTCGTGCTGCGCTTCTTTGTCGCGTATAGGACAATTCGCCCAGGTATCCACGATAGCTGTCCGTACAGTCTCAATAGACTCGATATAGATCGGGTTATCAAGAAGTAGCTCCGCTTGCCTTCCCTGCTCTGCTTCTTTTTCGCTCATAGTCCGGTATCGTAGAATTTGCCAAAGATTCGCCCACGCGCAGACAGGCGCGAAGGATTCACCCCTGCGTTGGCTGCTTTCCATGTGGCATAAGCCGTGTATTGCTTGGTCATGTAGGCGGCTGTTCCGGTTGTTCCGGTCACAGTAGCAGCACTAGCGTAGTTATCCGCTGCATACTGCAATGCGCCTTTCTCTGCTGTCGTTTGTGCCATTTATGCTCCTAACAACAAAAGCTCTATGTCCTCTTCGTCCTGCATGATCATCGCGTGAATATGCAGTGCTAAGAGGGCTTCGTAATCGTGATTCGCTAACAATGCACTTGCATTACCTAGCGTGTATTTCTGCGCCAGTATTTCCAGAACATCAATCTGGATTACAGTTTCCGGTACGGAAGGCTTGAGCTTCTGAGTACGCAACTTGCGTACCTTCGGCTCTATAACACTAGGTGCTACAGTCGCCTTCTCAGCCGCTATAAACTCAGCCGCATGGCTAGGTTTAGCAAAGACTAGGATCTGCCCGTCACGTTCTATATAGACACGTTTTGGCCTATTACCTGACGCTCCTGCCGTCTTGAACGAATACAGTGCGCCAAGGTAGTTAAGTAGCATTACTGATCCTCGCGGGTATTAAGTGTAGCAATCGTCCATGTTGATGTTCCAGTCACTGCCTTGGCTGCTAACGTCACCGTGTCTCCCGGCTGAAGCATGACCCGATCACCAAATTCATACATACCATCCCCAGATCCACCAAGAGGGATGGAGAATAGAATCTGACTATTATCTGCAATCGTTACCGTTGTTGCCGCTGTATCTACTGACGTACACGAACTGGCTGACCACGGTTGGAAGTTCGGGGTGCCAACCAATGTGCCGTTTCGTATCAAATAAAGCGTAACTGGTGTAGCGTCATCATGTGCGCCGCCAAAGTTCATCAGATTCACTATTGACTGATTCGGCCTGCTTCTATACACGTTATCGTTTCGTACCGTCATCAGCGCGTAGTAAGCACCCGTAGAGACTGTCGTACTGGAATCGTCGTAAGACATTCGTGGGCCAGTGAAAGCTAACTGACCTTCAACGAATCCGGCAAACGATGCCGTAGCCACAGAGACATTCGTCGTACTACCAGCAGAATACGCAGCCATTGTGAAAGGAAGGCTA
>CAZDHC010000202.1:0-3065 GCA_964505225.1 uncultured Bdellovibrio sp.
TAAAAAGTGGCACATGGTGTCAGAAATGCCATAATATTAATGTAGGCTCTCAAGAAAAAGGTATCACGCTTGAATTTTTAGACTCGATTGCAAAGCGAAAAGGTGGAAAACTCATATCAACCAAATATATAAATAGCGGATCTCCAATTGAATGGGAATGTGCAAATGGCCATAGATGGTTGGCAAAATATGACCACATAAAAAAGGACTCATGGTGTCCCGTTTGTTCGGCAGGTATCTCAGAGAATATAACAAGACTGATTCTCGAACATATTACCCAAAAAACATTTCCAAAAAAAAGACCTACTTGGTTAGTCAGTGAGGGTGGATCAAGATTAGAATTGGACGGTTTTAATGAGGAAATAAATATTGCATTTGAATACAACGGTATTCAACACTACCAGTTTAATAAGCGTTTCCACAACGGTGCAAACAATCTCGAAAAACGAATGACGGATGATGCTCAAAAACAGAATTTGTGTGAGAAAAACGGAGTATTTCTCATCATTGTAAAATATGACATCCCCAAAGAATTGATTTTTCAATTTGTTTTATCTCAACTCAGAAAACACCCAGACCATTTCAATTTAATACAGAAGTCTGATGAAATTGACTTTCGAGATCTAGATACATGGAAACGGAACGAAATCATTGAAATGCAAAGAATTGCACAAATCAAAGAAGGATTGTGTCTGAGTGAAAATTACCTCGGTAACAACACCAAACTCAAATGGCAATGTAGATTTGGTCATTATTGGGAAGCCAATCCTTCAGATATAAAATCGGGAAAATGGTGTCCAGCTTGTAAAGGCAAAGACAAAAAAGCAAACTATGATTTGATTCTGAGTTTAGTAAAAGAAAAGAACGGGAAATGCCTTTCCGCCGAGTACAAGGATGCAACAACTAAATTGTTGCTTGAATGTGCGAAGGGTCATCGTTGGGAAGCAAATTTCACTTCTATAAAAAGGGGAACCTGGTGTAAAAACTGTGCTCATCAGAAGATTATTAGCGACTGTTGCTGAAAACAAGCTTTTAACACTCTATTTGCTAAGCATAGAGTGAACTATAAGTTGATTATTTATTCCATTTAGGACTATCAAAGAAATTCCTACTTTCAAGATTTTCTAAATTCTATTTTTCTACAATAAACTTCAATGATTGCTGATTAATATTCAACAGATATACACCCGATTTCAAAGTACTGATGTCAATACTACCAGTACTACCACCAATCAATAAAACTTCACCCGTCAATGCCATTACTCTAAAATCAAATACTGTCTCATTTAATCCACTAATATTTAATGTATTACATACTGGGTTAGGACTGATTGCAAATGATGCATGATTTATCTCTGTTCTGTTCATAGTGAGCACAGTTAACTTTGCCTCCCGAGTTGTATCCTTTCCACAAAATCCTGAAATCAAACAACGAAAAAGCTGACGATTATTGCCCATTGTGATATTTTTAAGAACCAATTTATTTGTTTTTACACCATAAAATTGACCAGCCTCACTTAAACTAACCCATCCTAAACCTTGATTAGTTTGCCACTGATATTTTGAAGTGGTATCGTTCACAGAAGTCATAAAACCAACTTCCTGCCCATAAGAAATTGTATCTTTGGGCTCATAATCAATTACTAATGAGCAATCTACAGCTTCATAAATTGACTTTATTTCGGTCGCTGTTAACTTCCTCTTCCAATAACCAATATCATCCTTAATCGCTTTGTTGTAAATGATAGTATTGCGATCTGTTAATACACCTAAGTATAAATTTTCATCTATCTTTTTATTGACTTCAGTCTCAAAGAAAAATTGGTTCTTTACCAAATTACCGTCAATATATAATTGAACTAAAGAATCACTTTTATTCCGTACAAAAGCCAAATGATGCCAATAGTTATTTTTGAGTGAATTAGAAGTCACCTCCAAAGACCTGCTACCCGTATTTTCACAATCACGAATACCATAGCTGATATTAATCTGTTGATTGTAAGTTCTTACACTGATCCCCCGTAATGAATTACATGAAGCCTTTTGCTGGAATAATGAGAGACTGACATCAGGATTTAACACTCCCTTATACCACATGCAAATAGTAAACTCATCTGGATGCCCAACATTAAAAAGCATCTTGTCATCAACACCATCAAAACTATAAGCAGCGCTGAGTTTTCCATTGCGATCAGCAACTAAAGAAGCACCATAAACAGTACCATTATTTTGATTTCCACTTTCATCATTTGCACTCCCATTAAACGGCCACCATCCAACCAATGAATCCTTAGGGATGTATCTTGGTACTTGAGCCACTAAGATTTGATTCAAGTAAAAAAGTGTTATTACTGTAATGAAATATTTAAATTTATTCATTGATTTTTTCGCAATATACATTTTTAATACTGCGGTACAATTTCTGATTGAATTCTATTTCAGTGTTATTCCCTTTTTGCGATTTTCCGTAAAATCCCCACCTCGTTTTTGCGATTTTCCGTAATGCATAAATAAGTCAAAAGAGGAGTTTTGGATGATGAAAAACAAAATCATTTACTCCATCATTCTCGCTTTGGGAATTGGATTAACGCAGACAAGGTGCAGTAAATACGAAGACGGGCCAGCAATTTCTTTTCGTTCAACAACATCAAGGTTAACGAACCACTGGAAATTTTCAAAAGTCACATCAAACTCAGTAGATATTACAAATCAATTTAATGGTTACGAATGGGAAATCCTTGATGATGGCACATTCAAGTGTTACGTTAACTCTGTTCAAACAGAGACAGGCACCTGGCGAATCGACGATGAATTACTCGATGGTATGCTTGTCTTTAACTATTCCGATGGCGACGTAGATTTATTCACCATTAAAAGACTCACAAAAAATGAAATGACCGTTTTCGTGTTTGATGTTGGCCCATTCATTGAATTGACAACCAAATAACCGCGTTTATACCAATCCACCTGAGCAGACAAAACATTCCCCCTCCCCGTCATCTATCACTCCGCAACACAGTTATGCGGAAACACCTGATCGTCCTAATTTGCCTCCTGCTCGGATC
>CAZDHC010000203.1:0-3006 GCA_964505225.1 uncultured Bdellovibrio sp.
TGATGGATTGCCAGATGCCGGTGATGGATGGCTACGAAGCAACTAAAAAAATTCGCCGCTTAAGAAATTCCAACTCATCGACTCCAATCGTTGCGATGACCGCCAACGTCTTTGAGGATGTAAAAGAAAAATGCAATGCGGTTGGCTTTTCTGCTTTTTTGGCTAAGCCCTTTAAAGACACTGAACTTGCCAATATGATCTCAAATCTTTCAACGGCACCCGTCAGTGAAAATCAAATTCGTTCGACAAATTGAGAGCGATCAAAACGAACTTGTGGCCCGTAAACTCCGCCTTTTGCTCGCTTGCCAGCACTGATGATCATCACGACATGTTCTCCGCATTTCAAATCTAAAATCTTTTTCACTCGCTTTTCATCAAAGCCTTCCATAGGACAAGAATCGTAGCCAGCTGCTCTAAACGCCAACATAATGTTCTCGCAGGCAAGAGCACAGGATTTCACACTCCACTCTTTCAATTGTGAGTAGCTAAATGGACCGCGCGGCACCACTTTCCAAATTCCGATCAAGGAAAATGCGATCCATTTCAAAAATCCAAAAATATTAAATGGCCCAGTTCGATAGACCAAGGGAACCAGTTTGCCATAATAATCAAATGCCATCTTTGGTGAATTCGCCTCTTTTTTTAAGACCTCTAACATTTGCATTCGCGTGGATTTCCAAGCATTAGGTTTAGCCAAGCAAACGATTAAAACCGGCGCGGTCTTGGCAGCTTGCTGGGACATACACGCATAGGAAAGTTGCTTTTTCTTTTCCTCATCTTGAATCCAAAGGAATTTCCAAGTCTGTAGATTTGAAGAATTCGGCGCCAAAAGACCCATATCTAAAACTTTTTCAACAACGGCCTCGGGAATTGGCATTTTCTCGTAGACGCGAACACTTCGTCGGCTTTTGACTACTTTTTCAAATTCTTCCCAATTTGTCTCAATGGCCTCTTCATGATATTTGATCTGCGGATTTTGCGCCAAAATATTATCTGCCATAATTCCTCTATTTTTTTAATGCTATGTCGATACAATTAATTAGAATATCTCGAGCTTCTGCATTCATCGTGTGCTTTAAGTTTTCAACTTTGAAAAACAAACCTTCTGGATTTTTTTCTTTCATACTTTCAAAGCTAGCCGCGGCTTGTTCAATGGCAATCACCTCATCTTCAGTCCCATGAATCGCATCCAACGGAATCGAAAGAAGACTTTCTTGGTAGTCTTCAGGCCGATAAGCCGAACCCACCGCGATCAATTTCAGAACATTCTGTAATTTTGGATAAACAAAAGGTAGAAAAAAACCCCCTTGTGAAAACCCAATCAAAATTTTAGGCCGATCCACCAAGTCCAATTTCGCAACCAACTGCTCAATTGCGCTAGCCGCAACTTCGGGATGTAAAAGAACGGCACCACTTTTAAAGTCAGCAAAGTACCAGGCAAAAGACTGCCTCCAGCCACCTTCGATTTTTTGAGGCAATGGAAAGGGTGCATTGGGAGCTACAATTTCAAAGCGATGAAAAAGCTCGGGCATTGCCCTTTTTAAAAAGCCAGCCGCCGTATCCGTATAGCCATGAAAGAAAATCAACAACGGTTTATCTTTACCCAAATTGAAGTGGTGATAACTTAATGGCAAATTGACCTGAACTTGAACTTTATGATCTGTAGCTGATGATATTCGAGAATGAGACATTCTTGAGAATATATTCCACCCATTGCCCGCAAACAACAAGACTTTGCCTTTGACTCGGATTGGAGTAGAATTGGGGTATCAACCAGATAGGAGTCAGATATGTCTTCAAATCTATCTCAATTTTTAAGATTCAAACCAGATCCATTGGACTACGCGCAACTCGACTTAACTTCTACGGATGGCAAATTCAGACCTGAAATGTTGGCTTTGATTAACAATGAAAGCTTTACGGGAGCGGGCCTGGTCACGATGAACCCACTGGATGATAAGCATAAGCTAATCACCGTTATGATTGGTCGCTTGGGTCCGATTAAGGCCGAAGTGATGTGGCAAAAAGAAATTGAAAAAGGCGTCTATCGCTTAGGCTTGAAGTTTTTAGATTAATTTAAAGTTTTAACGGCAGAATTTTTCCGCTCAATAACACTTCTTGATCGTTAATTTCAACAATGGCCACAGTGATCTGCACACCCTTACCTTGAGCTTCGCGCAATAGTCGACCATATTCTGGATCGATCTGGTCGGCTGGCGAAAACGACTGACAATCCGTTCGCTGCACAGTAAATAAAATTTCTGCTTCATGCCCCTGCTCAACTAGATTCATCAATTCCCGTAAATGTTTTTGTCCACGCTCGGTCACAGCATCTGGAAATTGAGCCACTAGATTTTTTTCGCCTTCTGAGGCAGACACCGCCATCGAAACATTTTTAATTTCGACGTAATGCTTTTTCTGAGCATTAGACAAAAGTAAATCCAGCCTAGTTTCTGAATTGATTTTCACTTCACTTTGAATTTGGTCAAATTTGGACCAATGAGAAAATACTTTTTTTTCAAACGCTTCTTTAGCTAAATGATTGGGCCAACTCGTATTGACTCCAATCCACGAACCCGTTGCCGAAGACTGAATAGCCTCAAGGGTGTAGCGCAGCTTTCTTTCGGGATTTTCGGCCTCGGACACCAAACATATAGCCCTCTCAACGGCAGCCGATTTCATGCTGCCGGTATTGGCCACATGAGCCACAACTGTTTCCTCGTTTTGACCGACTTTTAACAGCACATCTGCAAAGAAACGCTTATAGCGTTTTAAAAAGATTCCACGGTGAGTTTGAGTTTTAAATTTCATAGACAATTTGCTCTAACAGTCCTAAGAAATGTCGTCATCTTTTGTTTTCTAAAATACGAGGTCACTGCGATGTCAGAGCACCAAAATAATAAATCTCCAAGCGACGCCACGACGGCCTCTGCTCAAGAAATCAGCAATAAGCCTAACGCTACGCAAAAGACTGTGCTTAGAAAGCCGGAATGGCTCAAAGTTCGC
>CAZDHC010000204.1:0-2916 GCA_964505225.1 uncultured Bdellovibrio sp.
ATGTTAGATAAACAACTCGTTTCATTTGTTCCAACTTATTGAAACCTTACTACTAAATGGAGTAGTTCCAGTAATTAACAAACATTTATTTTTTTTAGATGACCCAAATTTGTCATGGTATGTTGAATCAACAACCTGCACATTTTGCTCAGTTCTAATTTTTGCCAATTTCTCTGAATTTGTTCTTAATTGGACACCTTCATCATCTATTTCAACATGAATATCTGGATGTAAGTAGTATCTCAATTGGACGCTATTTTGCGATCCTGTTACCTCATCTACTATTTCTAGGCAACCATCATTCACTATCCACTGTCGCTTGTGAAGTGGCTTTGATACTATCCGAGTATACCCGTCGTGAACAGCTGCAAACTCTAATTTCTTATCCACATCAATAATTTCCAATGGAGTTACCCTTGCTCGTTGGGCAACCCTAAAACCTGACCAAACTTCTGAAGAACTTTTGCCATCCAATTCAATAGTAGAATGAGCAGCTGTACTTCTTTGTCTTAAGCGCTCTTCTGATAACCCATATTCACCTGTTCCGGAATTAACAATTACTCTTTTTCCTTTAATGGCTAATTCAAAAGAAAGAGAATCTGCATGAGCATGACCGGGTAAATAGTCTGGGCCTATATCGCCTATATCTGCTATTAAATGAACCGTTTCATTTTTAAACACTACAAAACCACTATTCTTAAAATAATTGAATTTGATGTCCGAATTTAATGCCCCTTTCAATCCAACTTTTTGACCCAACTCTTTTAACTCACTTAAAGTTGGGGCTATGTCATTTGCACAATCATTAAAATGAGCAAATTCGCCACTACCATAACTCATGTAATGAAGCCAATTCATTCCATTCAGTAATTTTTCTTGAATCTCTTGACTCGGTAAACTTAAAGGCAGGCTTTTATTGAGTTGATAAAGATCCAACAAGTCCTCCATTGCTAATGAGTGGTACATTGGGCTCAATTCAAAATGAGCACCATCCTCAAGAAATTGTTCACTTATCTCCTTCCTTAAAATTTTTAACGCTTTTCTGTAAATGGGCGAGTCTTCATTTAATCCAAAGATTGCACTTGCGAACAGTAATGCTTTTGCATTAATAAACAAATGATTTCCAAGTAAATGAAATTCCAGACGTCCTGCTAACCATTGGACCTGATTCCATAAACTTAATTTGGCCTCATCACCTAGACCGTTTGTTTTGAAGTGCCATTTTATCCAATTGATAATTCTCAGAGAAGTCGGATAAGGTTCCCATCCTGTTCCTTTTCCAAAAGGATTTTCTCTTATCCATTTATTAATCAGATTATTTTGAAGTTCTACCTCTTCATTCTCAAACCCAAGTTGATTTAAACAATCAAAATAATGTAAATTATACCGCCACAACTTTGATTGTGAAGGATTATCCCATCCAACTAAAGATAATTGATTTACTTCACTGAGAAATTTGAAATGATCGTAATCCTTTGTAATTCCCCGTTTAGTAATGTTTATAAACGGTATTGAACTTGTTTTTTTGGGGGAACTCGTTTGGAGAGTTGGAAGCCGAGGTAATAGATAAATCAACCTCCAAACAACTTGCTTGAGCTTTAGATATTTTACGGTGTGATATAAGCGAATTGCCTTAGTGAGCAAACTTTAAGTCTTTTAATATTGAACCTATTCTTCTTGAGGTATTCCCATCCCAAAGTTCGGGTACAGCACCTTTCTTTATAATACTCCCCAGTTGTTGGACCATGTACGTCGTCAAGTTAATTAGGACTGACCCCTCCCCGTATATCAGACAACCGAAATTAGAGTTTCAGGGGTATTTTCATGCAATATAATAAATTCTTTTGGTGTTAAATCATTGTTTGAGCTGTGTGTGGAAAAAACGCTGAAATTGACCCCCTTTCATCGGAGTAAATTGACCCCCTAAAAAAGTGCTAAAACTGAGGTGTTGAACGTGTTGATATTGCTTGTTAAATCACAGGCGATATGGCTAATCAACCCATCAGTATGCAAAGAATCAAACAAATTATCCGATATCACCATGAGGGCATGGCGATCAAACGAATCGTTAAGCTTACGCGGACTTCGCGAAACACGGTCAAGCAATACCTACTTAGATATAAAAAACTAGGGCTGGTTGCGGCGGAAATTGAGTCATTAGACCAATACACTCTGCATCAACTTTTTAGTGATGCTCCACCCAAAGAATTGACCAAAAAAGATCCGAGATATGAGCGCTTAGAGCCACTATTGCCCGATATTGTTAAGGCCTTGCGAAGGCGGGGAATGACCATTGACAAGCAATGGGAAATCTATGCCAGCCGTGAAGTTGACCACTACCAACGCACACAATTTGGTGCTTATATCAGACAATATATTGGACGAAGTAAGACTTCAATGTTGCTTGAACACAGGGCTGGCGACAAGCTTTATTGCGATTACACGGGCGATAAACTGCACCTAGTAGACACCGACACTGGTGAATTACTACCTGTTGAAGTATTTGTTGGGATACTGCCCTGTAGCCAACTCATTTATGTGAGGGCCTGCTATAGCCAAAGCACTGAAGATTTGGTTGATTGTACCCGCCGTTGCTTAGAATATCTGGGTGGTAGTCCAGCTGCGATTGTTACTGATAATCTAAAGGCCTCAGTAATCAAAAGTAGCAAATACGAGCCTAGATTGAATCAAGCATTTGAGAGCTTCGGAGATCACTACAGCACGGCCATCCTTCCAACGCGTGCATACAAACCAAAGGACAAAGCACTTGTCGAGGGCGCGGTCAACTTGGTCTATCAGCGCATCTTCAGTGAACTGGATCCATTGGTATTCATCTCTCTGGATGAACTAAACAAGGCAATAGTATAATACTCCCTGAATCCTGGACCAGAGGTTTAGTTAAAAAATCACTTAATT
>CAZDHC010000205.1:0-2865 GCA_964505225.1 uncultured Bdellovibrio sp.
GACTTCCGAATTGATTTTTGAAGATTGCAAGGTTCCCGCAAAACAAAAACTAGATGTGAAAGGCCTTCGAGGTCCATTTGCATGCTTGAACAACGCACGTTTTGGAATTTCTTGGGGTGCTCTTGGAGCCGCGATGGGCTGCTATCACGAAGCCTTAGAATACTCTAAAACAAGAATTCAATTTGATAAACCCATCGCTTCGTTTCAATTGGTTCAAGCTAAACTTGCCAATATGTACACCGACATCACTAAGGCTCAGCTACTGGCCTATCACGTCGGTCGCCTGAAGGATGATGGCAAAGCGGAACCACACCATATTTCTATGGCCAAGATGAACAACGTGTCTATGGCTTTGCATGCAGCACGCACCACTCGAGACATCCTGGGTGCCAGCGGAATCACCTACGAATATCAATGTGGTCGCCATATGTTGAATTTAGAAAGTGTGAACACATACGAAGGAACTGAGGATATTCACAGATTGATTTTAGGAAGTCATTTGACAGGAATTGACGCTTTTAAATAAGCGTCAGTTTCTTGGATTTACCAGAAATCTTCTAAAGAAATTCGACCTTTGATAAAAAGAGTCAAACCTAAGGTTAAAAACAAAATCGCGGCTCCCATGCCCACCATGTTTCGGGCCGCATTGTTTGAAAGGCCTACGATCATCAAAGACAAGCTCAGAGCAAAGGGTGAAAGTTTCCGAACTCGCACCCAATTGATTTTTTTGATCACTTGCTGATCCAGCTGTAGAAACAGCTCTTTCGCTTTCAAGCGAAAAGACGGAACACCGGAAATTCGATCCACCTGTTTTGAAAACTTGCGCATCAAAACTTGGTGCAACATTTCTTGCGCCACCGAATCCATTGGCTGAACTTCTTTTAGGGTTTGATACTTTTTAAGTGCAAATGGCAAAGCCTGCAAATCTTCACAACGATCCACAAATTCAACGTGTTTTGCCGCGTTGGTGTAATCACTCATCAAATCCTGCCAAGCCTTCACTAAACTTGGAATGGCCCCCAAAGAGGAATCCAAGGGAAGATCTTCAACTTTTTCAAAAATCACTCCACACTTAAGGCACTCTTTGGTCAATTTAGGATTATGAGCCGAACACTTTGGACACTTTTTAAGGTCTGCCATTAAGGCGATCTCTTCGCGATCTACTCCGTCCGGCAGTGACGTGTTTTTTTCTGAAACAATTTCGGAATCACGATTTACTTTTTCAATGGCCTCGGTCAACGAAACCACGCGTGTTTCGATTCGACTGGCACTGATCGGTGGAAAATCAAAAGTAAAGCGAGTCTTGCAAGAAGTGCAATCAAAGTGCGGAGAAGAGCTTTTAATTTCGCGAGAATCCACGCGAAATAATTTGTGACAACCTGGGCAACGAACATTGAAATGTGCCAATTGATTCGCCCCATGGACGATCTTCTCAGCATTCAATTCATTGACGTTGTTTAAACCCATATTTTTCTGTAACCTCTTCCCAATGATCAATCGAATTTCCAAGTTTTTCAAGCTCTATCATTTAGGAATTTTATCCGGCGTTTTGGTCGGAACCACCTACATCCCTTTTCCGCCTTGGGCTTTGTTTTTTTGCTACACTCCACTTTTTGTGTTTGCCACCAGAACCAATCCTAGCGCGACACTAAAACAAACTTTTTGGGCTGGCTGGTGGACTCAGTTTGTACTGACCATGATTGGCTTTCATTGGATCGCTTGGGATGCTCACGAATTTGGCTTTATGCCTTGGCCCGCGGCCATTATGGTCTTAGTTTTGTTCGCAAGTATTATGCACATCTACATTCCAGTCGGCATCACCGCTGCCAGCTGGGTTTCCCAGAAACTCAATTTAAATCCAATCGCTAAAATTTTAGTTCTGGCCGGCTTTTTGACTCTTTTTGAAATGCATTGGCCCGTCATTTTTCAATGGAACTTGGGCTACCCTCTACTTTGGATTCATTCCCCACTGGCCCAATGGGCCGACACCATTGGGTTTCAGGGCTTAAGCTTTTTTGTTTATTTGATAAACGCCTTGGTGACAGGCCTGTGGCTCAACCGATCTTGGAAAATCGCCGGAATTTGGGTCGGCATAACTTCAGTTGTACTTGGGCTGCTCTATTGGGGCGGCATTCAAAAATCAAAACAATGGAAAAACACGGATTCAAACCTTAAAACCCTTATCATTCAGGCCAATATTGGAAACCTTGAAAAGTTTTATGCCGAAAAGGGCTTGGGCTTTCAACAATTCATCGCTGACGAGTTTTTCAACCTGACCCGCGAGGCCCTAAAAGTTCACCCCAATGCCGATTTAGTGCTTTGGCCAGAAAGTGCTTACCCGGAAGTTTTGGACAATTATGCCATCGCCCGCAAGCAAGCCTCACAATTTCGTCAATTTACGCAAAGCATCGCAAAACCAATTATGACCGGAGCTTACTCTAAGGACGGCCCCGAAGTGGTCAAACGAAATGACTACAACGGTTTGTTTTTGTTCAACCAAAACGGCGAGCTCATCGATATCCCTTACCGAAAAACCGAGCTTCTTATTTTTGGCGAGTATTTACCTTTAGTAGACACTTTCCCCGCTTTAGCAAAACTCAACCCCGGCGGCTCTGGTTTTGGTCGCGGTCCGGGCCCTACAATTTTGCCACTTCCGCTGACTGGTAATACGGGATCAGCCACTGGCGAAGTTTTAAAAATTGGCGCGCAGATTTGCTACGAAAGCCTTTACCCCTACTTTTCAACCAAGTTGAGCCAGTTGGGCGCAGAAATTTTAGTCAATGTCACCAATGACTCTTGGTTTGGTCCAAGCTTTGAACCCGAACAACATCTTTTTATGACTTTGGCTCGAGGGCTTGAAGTGCG
>CAZDHC010000206.1:0-2864 GCA_964505225.1 uncultured Bdellovibrio sp.
CGGCAGCGAATGGAATGTATCGCTGGCCTATGCCTTCAATAAACACTGGGCCGGCTTGCTCAAACTCGCCGACTATCAGGCGGACACCTTCGCGCGGGATACCCGCAAGCTTTGGGTCAGCGTCGAATACGTATACTGATCAGGCATGTGGTTCGTTTTGAAAAGCCGCCGAAAGGCGGCTTTTCGTTGACGAAATATCGACCATTAAAAAATAGGTGAATCGAAAATGCATTCCTACATTCTGCTGCTGCATCTTCTCGGGGCCTCAATCTGGACTGGCGGCCACCTCCTGCTAGCGCTGACGGTGCTGCCCGATGCATTACGCCGTCGATCGACGGAAGCGCTGATGCGCTTCGAATCCCAGTTCGAACGCATCGGCATACCCGCGTTGGCTGTGCAGGTGCTTACCGGGCTCTGGCTCGCCCATGACATGCTGCCCGACATCACAATGTGGTTCAATCTTGCCGTGCCCATGGCGCGCCCTATCGCGTTGAAGCTGGCGCTGCTGGCCTTGACCGTAATCTTGGCTGTGGATGCACGGTTGCGTGTGATTCCAAGACTTTGTGCGGAAAGCTTGAATGACCTTGCCTGGCATATCGTTGCGGTCACGCTGATTGCTGTGGTATTTGTGGCAACGGGCGTTGCATTCCGTGCCGGTTGGTTTTACTGATCCGGGCGATATGCCGGAAAAAGAAAACCCCGGCCGCAGCCGGGGTTTTCGGGATGTACTGGCATACCGGACTCAGTAGATATCCTTGCCGGTATTGAATACATTGAATTTACCTGTCGGCGTAATCAAGCGGGGATCCTTGATGACTGCCTTCAGCTTGCGGGTTTTGTCATCAACAACGACCAAGGCCGATTTCTGATCTTTGCCGTTCCAGACTGAGAACCAGACCTCATCACCGGCAAGATTGTATTCAGGCTGTACCACGCGCATGGGACCTTCACCCAGATCGGCCCATTCGGCTATCGGGAGCACTTCAAAGCCGGCAGCCAGGTTCTTGGTATTGAATACTGCGATGCTTTGGCTGATTTTCGGGTCCGGATTCAACGTGGTGTCGACCCACAGATTATTGGATTTCGGATGGGTTTTGACGAACAGCGAGCCGCCGCCCTGACCTTTGGCCACTTCAACGACTTTCCAAGCGTATTGCGGGTGCTTTTCAGGATCGGTTCCGATCATCGTCACTTTCTCATTGCCGAGTGCCGAAGTGACCCAGACTGGACCATATTTGGGATGATTGAAGTTGGCGCCGCGTCCGGGATGCGGAATTTTGTCGACATCGACAAGAGCAGCCATTTTCTGTGTGCGGGAGTCAACCACGGCAATCTTGTCGCTTTGGTTGGCAGCGGTCAGGAAATACCGGTGCGAAGAATCCCAACCGCCGTCATGAAGGAAACGTGCAGCATCGAGCGTCGTGATTTTCAGATTGATGATATCGCGGTAATCAACCAATAGAATACGGCCGGTTTCCTTGACGTTGACGATGAATTCCGGGTGCTCGTGACTGGCTACAATGGCGGCGACGCGAGGCTCCGGGTGATACTCCTGCGTATCCACAGTCATGCCCCGCGTGGACACGATTTTTTTCGGCTCCAGGCTCGGACCATCCATGATGACAAATTGCGGAGGCCAGTAGGCACCGGCGATGGCGTACTTGTCTTCATAGCCCTTGTATTTCGATGTTTCCACCGAGCGGGCTTCGAGGCCGATTTTGATTTCTGCAACCCGATCCGGCTTGGCCATCCACAGATCGACAAGATCAATCTTCCCGTCCCGGCCAATGGTATACATATAACGGCGCGAATCGGATGGCCTTGAAATATGCACGGCGTAACCGGTTTTGATGATATTGATGATCTGCTTGGTGTCACCGTCAATCAAGGCGATTTCACCGGAGTCACGAAGGGTAACTACAAAGATATTATCGATGTTGTAGCTGTTCATTTTCTTGGTCGGGCGTTTGTCGACCGGTATCACGACCTTCCAACTTTCCTTCATTTCCTTCATGCCCCATTCCGGCGGGCTGGCGGGTTCATGCTGAACATAGCGGGCCATCATGTTGACCTGCTCGGGGCTTAGGTCGCCAGAGGTGCCCCAATTCGGCATGCCGGCCGGCGAACCGAATTTGATCAGAGATTCAAGGTACTGAGTGCCTTTCTTTCGTGTGATATCGGGAGTCAATGGTTTGCCCGTGGCGCCTTTGCGGAGCACGCCGTGGCAGCCGGCGCAGCGCTCGAAATATATCTTGCTGGCTTGTGCGAATTCGGCTTTGCTCATCGGTGGCGCGTCCGGATTGATGATCATCTCCACACCCATTGAGCCTGCGGTAGATGGCGCACCCTGATAGTTCATCACGCCTTCCTTGGTCGAGGGATGGCGCTCACCTTGAGCTTTGTCATCGGAAACCGCAAGCTTGACCCGCTCGGCCTTGACCTGCGGCGCAGTTACCAGTTTCGGCGTATTGCCCCAACTGGCGTAAACATAGCCGACAATGTTTGCGATTTCCTCATCAGACAGATGGCTCATGGCGGGCATGACACCGTCATAATCGACGCCGTTGACCTTGAGCTTGCCCGTGATGCCTTTGAGGATTGACGAGAGTACGGTCGCCGGGGTGTTGGCGCTCAGGAAGTCGGAACCTGCGAGCGGGGGGAACGCCCCGGCCAGCCCCTTTCCATCGGGCTGATGGCAAGCGGCACAGTTGGCCAAATATGCGGCTTGGCCGGCCTCAAGGGCAGCTTTCGGCGGCCGCTCGTTGCTGATGTCACTGGTTGCCACCACGCCGCCGATGACGCTTAGGCCGATTGTCAGTACCCGACGTTTCTGCACGCGGTTTCTTGCCATGGGATATGCCTCG
>CAZDHC010000207.1:0-2857 GCA_964505225.1 uncultured Bdellovibrio sp.
GGTTAGGGGTGCGCAGCCTTTGCGGTTGGAGGCGCTAAAATCAGACTGAGCACTCAGGGTATTGCTGTTCGCAACGATGGCGAACAATATCAATATGAAGCCCAATACTCTAGTCATTTTTAATTCATTACAAACCACAGACAGAATTTCTGGAGCCGAGGTTGTACGAACTTAAGAAATTAATGGTAGTTTTTTCAAGGTTTAAGTGAAAAAGGCGGTTGGTTTTTAAGAAAAAAACGAAGATTTATTCAGCATGACTTTATGCTGCAACAAACGGATAATCAAAGGATTTTACGTTTGTTTTGATATAAATGCTAAGGTGAAATGGTGTTTTTGTACAGGATGAATGTACCTATTTTGGGTCCCCATTCTTGATTGATGATATCATAAAATTCTATGAAATTGTGTTTGAAAATGAGGGACTCGAGCCAGGCATTTATGTCATAGCAATTTCAAACAACGGAGAATTGGGCAGTCAGAAATTATTCATTGCTCATTGATGATTCCGAATGAGACCCAAGTCATAAACCACTCCGATGTTTATATTCCAAACTGGGGAATCTCCGTAATAACGAGATTTGCCATAGGAAGGTAGACCTAATATTGATAATTTGTCGGTTACCTTATAGTCTAACCAAAGTGGAATTGCCAGACTCAATAAATTACCCGAAGACGTTCCGATGATTGAATGGGCTTTGTCAGTGTAGATAGCAGATAACTTTTGTCTGCATGCATTTAGTCCGATTCCTACTTTTAGCTTGTTAGTGTGCGCAATGATTGGGATAATACTCATCCCTGTTGCGATGATATTTGAGCGATAATGATTTAATCCCAAATCTCCATTGGTACTGCTTTTTGATCGAGTAAATCCAATGATGAATTTATCATATAGAACAGTTCCTACGTTTAATGAAGGCCCTATTATGTTGTTTTTGCCGGTTTCGAAAATAGGCATTCCATTCCATTGACGATATCCAGTTATTCCATTATAGAAATGGCAGTCATTAACCACGCCAATTGCAACGTATGGTTTCACTTGTGAAAAAAGGTTGGTTGTAAATAGAAAAGTTGCAAATGCAAAGAAGAGTCTCATTTGAATTGTTGATTTTTGTTTATTGCAGCTCAATCTCATATTGTATCTCTTTTCAAAATTAGATGAAGAATCTGCCACTTGAATGATTTTTAGTCCAAAATTCTGCGCGCGGCCCTCGGTTGCTGGGGAAAATAAAAACAACAGGGCAGCGATTATTTTGGGTATGTGATTGAGTTTTGATTTCACGGATTTTAGCATTAAAGCCTTTCGCTGTCGTAATAAAAAGGGCGTCTAGTGTAGGTGCGAATTTAAGGGGCGCCCTATAACGTTTTTTTACAGATCACTATAATCCCCATTTTGCGGTAAAGCCAATCGTTAAACCTTGTGATCTCCTTGTGTATTTAAATGGGTGTAAATATGGATATCCACGGTAATATGATAGTGAGTTACCTATTAATAAATCACCCTTTTTGAACCAATCGTAGTCCATACCTAGAATTATGCCTTTATCTAGTTTGTTTTTCATATTGTCGTGTGGTATTTGAATTTCTGAAGACAAAGTTGACTCCGAATTGTGGTAATTGTATCCTAAGTATCCACCTGCAATGAAGGAGAGTTTCTTTGATGGAAGGGGTTTTATTTTAATTTGTATGGGTGTTTGAATGGTCCTATAATTCCACTGTAGAATATAATTAGTAGTAACATTTTCTGTGGTAGCATCAAATGCGCTAAAGTGACTTTTGTATTCATAATTTATATTACGTATGCCCAATGAAAATGATATAGTTGGGTTTAACTCTCTAGTAATAGTAATTGCCTCGTAATGAGATGCAGTATTTTCCGGATTGCTATACGTGGAACGCGGCCAAAGAGTGAATTGTTCCCGTGAATAACGGAAGAAATTCACGCCGGCATCGATTTGCAGCGTGTATTTTTTTGATGGTTTGATTGCCAATGGGGCAGGAGTTTGTCCAAATAAATTCAGAGTATTAAATAAAAACAAGATACTTGCGAACTTTTTCATGTGATGTCGTTTTGGTTTACAAAAGAGTTTTCAGGTGCCAATTATTTTAACTTGACGATTTCAATCCAGCCCTCATTTGGATGCAGCATCATACAGACAACCTTATCCTCCAAACGCTTGCAGTTATCTATTTTTCTAAAGGTCGCGTCAACAGTAGACCCGGCTGAGAATAAAGAAAGTTTTCCGACATTACAAACTTGAAAGTCTTTTCCATCTATTCGCAGATATGTGCCTGTACAGTCTTTTACTACTGTCATTGGCTTATTTATTTCCCTTTTGCAAGAAAACAATGTTAGTAAGACGGCAACGGTTGTAATTGAAAGTGATTTTTTCATGATAAATTATTTTGTCTTTTGAATAACGATTGTCTCGTTTAAATATTGTTTGTAGAGTTACTCATCGTGCTATCAGCATTGTAGTTAACTTGGTTGCATTCTATGAACATTTGCAAATGCCGCTTTATTGGGCTGTGTTTTCAAATGAAAGAGTTAATGCATTTTTCAATACTATTTATTCTGTAATTATCAAAAATAACAATTTGCCTTCATATTTTAACACACACCTTTTCATCGGATTATAGGCCATCATTCGCCCTTTCTTAATTACTCCTCCCCGGGAATTATTCAGTCGATGTTGGATTATCATGGGTCATCGCTTAATGTCGTCAAGTTCATTTGGATGGAATAATCGAACAAACCAACCCCTCTTGGTTAGTCTCAAATCGACAATAATTTTAGGACGCCAAACAAGTTGTTTAAATTTCTGGTTTAAGGTCTTTGGTAAAAAAGAAAAGGCTTATT
>CAZDHC010000208.1:0-2755 GCA_964505225.1 uncultured Bdellovibrio sp.
TTGGAATTCTAGTACAAATGCTGATAAAAACCACAATTGGAATCTCAAATACTATAAAATCATTAATTAACAATTTCAACTCCACTGAGGTATCCCTTCAATCAAACAACTGGAGCCCATCTTTGGAACAGCAGCAAGCTGGTATGGTTATGGGCAAGGTTAACCATTGAACTGCAGAATATCATTAGAACAAATCAAATATCTCAATCGTAAACAAAAGAGCGGACTGAATCTCAGGGTCCGTGGCGTACGGTTGATATCCCATATAAACGCCTGAAGTAAATCGAATATCCCCCCACTGTTTGTAGGATTTCAGTACCAGTCCGGTTTTTGGAAATAGTCCAGATTGGCCGCCATCGGAAAGGAACAACCCCAATTCGATGCCTTTAGAGCGGAAATCTTTCACTTGGGTTAAGGTGGGCGTTGTATTCATCGTTTTGTACCCCAGCAGCCCCTCGAAGCAAGAATTGATACCCATAGCCGTATGATTGTTTCCGCCTGTGGAATAAAGGGTGGCACCCACATTGACATAGAAAACATTCACAGGCAAATTCTCCTTAAACTTGACATAAAGCGGAAATCGATTGCCAAATTGCGTGCAGACATTGTTCCCTAAAAGTCCTACCGAGGTATAAAAATCCCTAACTCCGCGTCCATCGTCTATGCTATGACTAACTTGCATAACACTCATCGTATCGCTTCCCGATACTACGCAATTATATCGGAAATCGTACAGTCGCATGTGCGTTTTGAAAAGGAAATCGTCCTTGGAAACGTTTGTATTTGCAGTCTTCAACAATTTCTTGAAAACGCGATAATCGCAGTTGAAAATTCCTTGGTCCAATTGGATGTTTCCGGTAGGAATTGTACTGGCTGAGTCGATATCCCCCATAATTTCTGACTCTGGAATCATTGCCGTCTTTTCCCACTGGGTCAGGATCTTTTTTAATTTGAATAGGTTGTTTATCTGATCCAAATAGATCGACATGGTTATTTGGCATTTTCGATCATAGATGAAAATCACATGATTGGGTAGGCTATCCTCATTCTTTTTTATTTCTTCTTGAAGGTTAAATCCCGCCGCAAGAAATTCCGGATTTTCAACGGTGAGTTTGCGTTCATCGTTGGGAAAAATCACATAGTGAACTTTTAATGGAGATGGCAACGAATCCAATACAATGCCAGAAGATTCAGCATCTTCCAAAAACAGCCGAAGGGCGGGAATCAGCGAATCGTATTTAATGATATTGTAGAATGAATGCGACTCGAAAGTGATGCGGTCATTGCCACCAAGACCCCAGATTGCCGTTGTTTTGAACTTATCGAGGTCAACTTTTTGCGCGGACGCTACAAGGCCAAAAAGGCTGGTAATGATCAGAATGATGCAGTGTTTGTATCTCATGATTTATTTGGATTCGGTGATTTGAAGAAACTGTTGTTCACTGGGCGGAGCGATGAATTTGAATTGTCCATCGCGAAACACGAAAAACTCGGTACCCGCTGGCTTGGGCTTTGTTTGGTTCTGCAATTTTTTGGGATGGAACTCAAATTGCTTGAAACGTTGACTTTTTTCGAACAATTTGGCTTTCGTCACAGTTACAACCGCCGATGTCGCGGGCGCTGATACAATGGGTGTGTCGAGGCTGAATTGGGCAAACGAACCCTCTGTATTCGAGGGCATTGTTGATGTTGAAATTGCTTGGCGCTTGGTTCGGTTTCGTGCGCGTTTAGCCGACGGCTGCATCTCAGTGATTTCAATTTTGTTTGATGCGGTGATTTGAGTTGACTTGTTTTTGTTTGATGGCTGACGCTCAGAAATTCGAGGCGATGTATTTGTATTTTGGCTTTGGTACCATCCCAAATAGATAGTACCCGAAATGAACATGATGAGTATGGCGGCCGCCCATTTTGATGGTTTATACCGATTGGATTTTGGGATATCTGCGGTGCTGCTGCTTTGGAATGTGTGCGTCTGCCCCACTGCGTTTTGCACCAATTTTCGTTGTGTTTTCATTTTGCTTTGAAAACCATCAGGATATTCCTCATGCGCTTCTAAATGCGCAAATTCTTGATCATTTCTCATGGGATTTTGAAATATCGAGTTGTAATTGAAGCGTTTTGGCCAAGCTCATACGTGCCTTACGATACTGTGATTTGCTGGTTGATTCTGTTATTTCCAGCATTTGTGCGATTTCGGCATGCGAGAAGCCTTCTACAGCAAATAAATTGAATACGGTGCGATACCCTTCGGGCAAATCGGCGACCCATCGCAAAAGTATACTGGCGTCTATGTTTGAAAAATCCTCTGTGATGGGTTCCTCGTCCTCGGGAAGGTCCTGTAAAGACTGCATATGGAAATTATGACGTGCGCGCAAAATGCCCAGGCACTCATTCACACAGATTTTCTTCATCCATGAATAAAAACTCAGTGGTTGTTGATATTGAAATTGCGACAATCGCTCAAGGACCTTCATCCAAGTCACCATGACAACATCTTGCGCATCGTCTGTATTGCCCAAATAGCGATAACTTAGACTGAGCAGCGACGGATGCAAACGTTGAAATACGTCACCCACAACGCCAGCATTTTGGGATTGGCAGGCAATGATTTCATGGTGATGTACTTGGCGCATGTAATCTAATAATGCAACTTAGCATTAAAAGTTGCCTTGATGTGAAAATTAAATTCACTCAGCACCCTACGAATGCCAATGTTATACAAATAAAAGGAAGGCCAGCAAAATTGCTGGCCCTT
>CAZDHC010000209.1:0-2749 GCA_964505225.1 uncultured Bdellovibrio sp.
GACTAGACGAGATACGAATCACGTTATTTGCCAACATTTCCTGAACTTCTTTTGGAAGTCCGTGGCCACGGTCGGTTATCGAAATCTCAATAAAATTTTCGCGCTCTTGGACATCAATATGAACCCATTTATCCGAGCCTAACTCCGAAGACACGGCATCAAATGAGTTATTCAATAAATTGACGATCACTTGCACCAACAAATGACTTCTGCATTCAACCCTTAGGTCTTCTGACACATTTGGAATTCTTAATAGAACTCCGTGATTTTTGAATCGATGAAGACACAGGTCAGTCGAGTCCGAAAGAATTTGAGCAACAGAAACAATTTCCGTTTGATCTTGCGAGGATTCGTGATGAGCCATAGTTTTCATACTACGGACGATTTTTGCGATTCGTTGACCTGTCACTTCGATGATATCGGCGATCCTTCGAATATCCGCCACCTCATATTTCCCATCCTCAAGCATGCTTTTAAGCATTTCCACTCGCCCCAAAATCACACCCAACGGATTGTTGATTTCATGAGTGATCGCTGCTGCCATCTCACCGATCGCACCTAGTCTAGAAGCAGTGACAAGACGCTCTTGCTGTTGAGTGATGGTTTCCTGAGCTCGCTTCAGTTCTGAAATATCGTACCGAACCGAATAATATTGTTCCGGCTTTCCATCAGAACCTAAAAAGGGAACGATCGTCGTATGGACCCAATAATTTTCACCAGTTTTCTTCCGGTTACAAATTTCACCTCGCCAAACTTGCCCCTGGCTGATGGCTCTCCACATATTGATGAAAAAACTTTTAGGATGAAGTCCCGAATTTAAAATTCGATGATTTTTTCCAACAAGGTCTTCTGCCGCGTAGCCTGAGATTTCAACGAACTTGCTATTGACGTAAGTGATCTTGCCCGAAATATCGGTGGCGGCGACGATGGCAGATTGATCCAAAGCTAATTTTTGATCGAAAAGTTGTTTGTATAAGATTTGACCATCCGCTGGAGAGAGTTTGGAAATGTCAGGTTGTGTAGAAAACAAATTTGTATTTACTGACATACCATCCAGGGCCCCCACTGCCCAAAGACCCATCATTTTTAACAATCAGTCTGCGCGAAAATACTGCTTTCAAATCAAGCTAAAGTCAACGTCGAGACATTATGGCTCAAAAAATTAAGGCTCTCTTAGCATTTATTGATCATTACAAGCTATATGCTAATTAATAGACCTCACAAATCGGAGGGACAAATGATCTCAGAATCAACAGGCTCAATAGTTGTCGTAGATGATGATCCAGAAGTTAGATCCATGGTGACTGACCACCTGCGTCGTCAAGGATACCAGGTTCGCGATTTTGATAGCGGCCTATCTGCTGCCAAATATCTATCTTCAGGCGAATTGGATGCCTTGGGCACTGAGCTTGTTATCACTGACTTACGCATGCCCGATTTGGATGGCCTTGATTTACTTCAGCAAATTCGTCGCCTACCAAATCACTTTCCAGTGATTATCATGACGGCTTTTGCCACGGTCGATACCGCCATTGAGGGATTAAGGCGTGGTGCTTTTGATTATATCACCAAACCATTCCGATTAAATGAATTGAGCCTCAACGTTGAAAGAGCCCTTTCATTTTATCGACTCAAAATGCAAAACCAGGCTTTATCTGCTGAAGTTCGAAGAACTTGGCATCACCAAGACATGGTCGGAAAAAGCGCAGCGATGCGAAGTATTTTTGACTTAATCGACCGAGTTTCCTCTGCCAACTCGAACATTTTGATTACTGGCGAAAGCGGAACAGGAAAAGAAGTTGTCGCACGAAGCATTCACAATCGCTCTCACCGCGCCAACAAACCTTTTATCGCCATCAACTGTACTGCCATTCCTGAAGATCTTTTAGAATCAGAATTGTTTGGCCACCTAAAAGGCTCTTTCACTGGAGCCGTCGCCGACAAAAAGGGCCTTTTTGAAGAAGCCGAAGGCGGAACACTATTCTTAGACGAAATTGGTGACATGAACATCGCCCTTCAATCTAAATTACTTCGGGTCATTCAAGAAAGAGTGATTAAACCCGTAGGTGGCAATCAACAAAAACCGATTGATGTCCGAGTCATCGCAGCCACGCACAAAGATTTAAAAAAGGCCATTCTTCAAGGTCAGTTCCGAGAAGATCTTTTCTATCGCCTGGCTGTCATTCCGATTGTGGTGCCTCCACTGCGACACCGCTCTGAAGACATTCCACTTTTAGCTCACCATTTTTTACGAAAGTATTCTGCTTTAAACGGCGGAAAAGTTGCTGGTTTTAGTCAAGCTGCTCTTGTTAAGTTGATGTCAATGCAATGGCCGGGCAATGTTCGCGAACTTGAAAACTTGATTGAACGAATGGTGGTATTAACCAAATCATCGCAAATCGACTTAATCGACATTCCAGATTCGGAAAGCACACCCAGCGAGCAATTTTTCGGTCAGGCGACTTCAGATTCTCCGACTCTTGAATCTTTAGAAAAAAGATATATCCAATTGATCTTAGAAAAAACCGGCGGAAAAAAAGAAAAAGCCGCACAAATTCTGGGAATCAATCGCAGAACTCTTTATCGCAAAGAACGAGAATATGGTTTTGTTTCAGATCAAGAGCCAGAACCACACGAATAAAATTTTTACCTGCAAATGCAGGATGAATTAGACAGGAATCACCAATTCAAATTGGGTAGAACCCGGCTTTGGTGATTTCAATTTAAAATTCCACTTTTCAATCTGAGC
>CAZDHC010000210.1:0-2689 GCA_964505225.1 uncultured Bdellovibrio sp.
ACCGTCTCTAAAAAAAGACGGGACAACCTACTTATTATTCTACCCTTACATTTAAACATCCCAATAGAAACCTTAGTGCAATCTGTGGCAACGAATACAGATCTATCTATTTTTAAAAGAATTTTTGTGTTAGTTACGAAACCCAAGAAAGGCCAAGAAGAAAAAAACTTAGATTCAAAAATTGACCATCTAATTTCCATTAATTTAATGAGGTTTTTGAAACGAGATTTTCATTACATCCGTGTTGAAGATCTTTTGATGGGAAAAATTCAATTCGATAACTTAAAATTTGTAATCTCAAATTACGTTTATGAAATCGTTGGTGACTGTTTTCTAAACTACTATCTTTTAAAAATGGGTGCAAAAAGTCTACTCGACGAAGAATGCTTTGACGACTTGGACATCAATTGCCGGCAAATAGGTAAAGTTCCACAGTCCTTAAATCATTCATTGATAGTCTATAAATTTTCGGAAAATTAATAATTGAATGCGTATTTTAAAGCTAATTCAGGTGTATTTTTAATAGAAACACCAGTGGGTGAAATATCAATCTTCTCAAGACCACCAAAAACATAATCCGAAGACTTAGTTTCTGAAACACGGCTGACCTGAGTAGCCTGGCCTTTTTTCTTTTTGGTCTTCTTTTCAGTTTTCTTTGTTTTTGCCTTCTTTTTTTTGGCCACTTTCACTCCTGGAAGTTATCCATTAATGCCAGACATTATAGCATTGATCAAGGCAATGTTCCTTCTGACGTACTCGTGCTTCTTGCCCATCAATTCCTTTCCAGCTTTTCGGGCGTTTCGCGAAATCTGGGTAAGTTTCGAAGCGGGCAAATTAACGATTTGTTCGATTTCTAACTCAAAACCGGGAGCTCCAATGTTGACTAAAAATCCAGTTCGGCCGTTAGTAATTTGCTCAAAATGTCCCCCTCCTTGGGTATTCGCAATACAAATCGCACCCATTGCCATTGATTTAGTCAGCGCCAGCCCCCAAGGTTCATAAAAACTTGGAAATATGTGAAATATTCCCATGCTTAAATGTTTATTCAGCATTTTCTCGGAGAATGTCCAATCGAACAGTCGAATTTCTTTCTTCATTTTAGCGTCAAATATCTTTGAAGTGTGTCTATTCACTCCAACAATACAAACAGGAACCTTCAATTTTTCAGCAATTTGAGGTAAAAATTGGACACCCTTAATCGAATTGATTCTTCCGTGAAAGATAATTTTTTTCGACCGGCTATTGAGCTTAGGAATAATACCTGTAAGACATTTTCCGACCGGCGAAACAAGTATTCGGGGGCGCAAATTCAAGTAGCCATATTCCCGCAGAACATCCTGCCTTGTAGATGCTGAATTGACCAAAATGGCCTCGGCCCGATTCAGCAGATCTTTCTCCACTTTTTGTTTAATGAGCAGACTTCTCCTAAACATAATTTCGTCTAACTTTTTATTTAGAAACCGAAAGCGGTTTTCATATTCTGAATCTGGAGTCTTACTGCCCACCTTATTGCTTGTGGCCATAAGATAGTGAATATCAGCTACGATCTTTACATTTTCATACTTAAAAAACCTATATCCAATATAGTCACAAACTACGAGGTCAATTTCTTTCTGTGACAGGATTCTCTGAATTACCGGTTCAAATTTTTTTACTCTACTTGGGTTTAGAAAGAATAGGTTTTCAAAATACAAATAGTAGATGTTTTTTCTTTTAAGTCTGTTGAGGTCAGAGACACTTCGTTCGGGCTTTTCAGACAAGATTAACAGCGCATTATCTGATCTAGTGCCTTCAAAAAAATCTAAATAGGACTTAGAAACGTCCGACATCCCACCTTCGTTTTCAATAATACAAAATAGAATGTTTTTAGATGATCTCATTTATGTTTTTTAAGGAGAATTTTTTCTTTTTCTAATTTTCCAAAAAATTTCAAAGTGTCTTTTTCAAATCGAGATAAGTTTTCAATACCGACATTCTCTTTATCGGCTACAATTCGAATGATCTTTTGAACGGATTTTTTTCCATCGATTTCTTCAAAAACAAACTTGGATAGACCCTTTACCAGGAAAAGGGTTTCCTTGCCATAAACTTGCGAATCAACATCTCTCATCAAAAGAATGTCATCATTCACATTATAGGTGAAATAGATTAGCTTTCGATCAATATCATAGACTGCTTTTAATGGTTCGACTGGAACTATCTTTTTTACAGACTTTTTGACCGGTTTTTTCGATTTCTTCAGTTTATTCATAAGTCAATTTAGGCCCAAAGTAAGAATACTTGTCAACTGCGACAACCTTATTGAATAAGCCTATTGGCCACCTCCACCTCCCCTTTTAGTTTGAATTCTTTACCTGAATGACTTTTTCACCGACAGCCTCATAAGTCCTTAAATTTGCTCAGCTCAAACCTAATGCCAGCAGACCGGCGACAAATCACGGCACAGCGATTGCCTTAGCCCTATTTCGTAGTTTTAAGAAATTGGGGTAAACAATGTTACTGCAACTGTTAAATTCGCCGGCTGTTGATAGATTGAAACGACTTATAGATATCCGCTATGGGAAAAAAATCGAAATCCGTTCGATGATGCAAGTATCGGGGTTAGCATCTTTGGATCAGGAACATGAAGTCAGATTTGGGGATCTTCATGTTCCGATCCGTGTCGAAGATCATTACTTTGTGCCGCATA
>CAZDHC010000211.1:0-2677 GCA_964505225.1 uncultured Bdellovibrio sp.
AAACAAACAAACTAAAAAAGCAAAAAACAAAAGTGTTTGGAGCGAGAAAAACTGACCACCTACAAATGGAATATCCAATTTGTAGAAGTCTAATATACTTGCGCTCATTTGGCCGAAAGCCTCTTGAGTCAAATACATCATATAAATGATAGCAACTAACATCAGAACTGAACCAATCATGGTGTAAATGAAGAATTTAACTGTGGCGTAGATTCTTCTTTGACCACCCCAAATACCAATCATGAAGTACATTGGAACAAGTGAAAGTTCCCAGAACAGGTAAAAGAAAACAGCATCTAGAGCCAAGAAAGTCCCTATCATAGCCGTTTGTAATACAAACAAGGCCGCATGAAATCCCTTAACTCGTGTTTCAATTGATTTCCAAGACCCTAAAATTATGATCGGAGTCAAAAATGTCGTTAGCAAAACCAACCACAAAGAAATTCCGTCTATACCAAGAAAATAGCTGATTCCAAATCTTTCGATCCATGGATACTTTTCAGCCATTTGAATCGCCGACGAGGCCGAATCGAATTTCTCAAGAATAATTAAACTAATGAAAAACTCTAGAATAGAAAGGCCAAGGGCCAAGGGTCTCAATGTTTTTTCATTGGGCCAAGCCGCGACTATGATCGCAAAAACTATTGGTAAAAAAACCACTGCCGAAAGCAACATGCACTACCTCATCAAAATAAAAGAAAGAGTGAAAACAACGCCGATCGCAATGTACATCGCGTACTGCTGAATGTTTCCATTTTGCAGACTTCGCACCATAGATCCGCCGCCCTTAACTAAGTCTGCAACAACATAGGTCGTCTTATCGATGAAGTTCACATCAATATAATACCAAATGTTTTTGCTCAAACTAACTAACGGATTGATGACGAAGCCGAAGTAAGCTTCGTCTACAAAATATTTGTTGTAGATTACTGTGTGGATTGCCTTAAAGTTCTCAGCAATTTTCTTAGGTTTTTCAGGTGCCTGAACGTAAAAGTGGTAAGCAACAAGTGCCGACACAGTCGCAAGCGCAACAGAAACACCCATCAAAGTAAACTCAAGCGATGCATCTGCGTGCTCCATATGTGGAACTTTGATTGAATGATGAAACCAATGTTCCCAAACATTTGGCACCGAGCCAATAAGATCACCGATGACATGAGGAATTCCGATCCATCCACCAACGATAGAAAGAATTCCTAACACAATCAAAGGAATGTACATTGTCGGAGGAGATTCGTGTGGATGAATGTCTTTGGGAACTCGCGATGAACCCCAAAAAGTTAAACACATCAATCTTGTCATATAAAATGCAGTGATCGTCGCGCCCAAAGCTCCCATTGCCCAAAGCGCCTTATGACCAAGCGGCGAATGAAACGCCATCCATAAAATTTCATCTTTTGAAAAGAATCCCGCAAACGGCGGAATTCCGATGATCGCAAGCCAGCCAAAGAAAAATGTAATATGAGTGATCTTCATATATTTCTTAAGACCGCCCATTTTTCGAATGTCTTGTTCTTCGTGCATAGCGTGGATCACGCTTCCTGAACCCAAGAACATTAACGCCTTGAAAAACGCGTGAGTCATTAGGTGAAACATCGCCGCACCAAATGCCCCAACACCACAAGCTAAAAACATATAGCCCAACTGTGAAACAGTCGAATAGGCCAAAACTTTTTTGATATCCCATTGGGTCATGCCGATTGTTGCCGCCAAAACCGCAGTTAGGGCTCCAATCACAGCAATGATATTCATTGTATTTGGGGCCATTAAGAAAAGTGGGTTTAAGCGAACGATCATATAGACGCCCGCAGTGACCATTGTCGCCGCGTGGATTAGGGCTGATACCGGAGTTGGACCCGCCATCGCATCAGGCAACCAAACATAAAGTGGGATTTGCGCTGATTTTCCAGTGGCTCCAATAAAAAGAAATAGAGTTCCAAGAGTAACCGGAGCAAGCCATGCGTACTCTGGTAAGGCCGGCGCCAAAGAATTGATTTCTTGAAAATTTAACGTTCCGAATGTCAAAAATAGCGTGAACATTCCCAAAATAAAGGCTGCGTCACCAATTCTATTGGTCACAAACGCCTTCATTCCCGCTGCAGCTTTTTCTGAATCAGAGAACCAAAAACCAATTAGTAAATAAGAGCAAAGGCCCACGCCTTCCCAGCCCACAAACATAACTAATAGATTGTCGCCAAGAACCAACAACAACATATTAAATAAGAATAGGTTTAAGAATGAGAAGTATTTTGCCGCACCTTTATCGTGGTGCATGTATCCAATTGAAAACAAGTGGATCAACGAACCAACACCGGTAATGACTAAAATCATAACGGCACTAATAGAGTCGACGACAAAGCTGGCATCGACTTTCAAATTAGCGACCGTCATCCATTCAAAAAATTTCGCTGAAATCTGTCTTGCTTCAGCTGGCATCGAAATCAAATCGGTAACCAAAACTATGGAGCAAAGAAACGAAATCACCGCCATCGAGGTGGCAATAATTCCAGCTAAGTTCGCGCTGTGTTTTTTATATCTTGCTCCGTTGATCAAAAATCCGACAAAGGGAGCCAGAATAAGAGTTGCTATTAAAGCCGCGTGGTTCATTGCTTATCCCTTCAGGTGCTCGAAAAATCGAATGTTAACTTCTTTAAATCGTTTGAAAATCGAAACAGCT
>CAZDHC010000212.1:0-2664 GCA_964505225.1 uncultured Bdellovibrio sp.
TAGTTTTATTAAACAGTCGTATACTCTTTTTTCATTTCGCTCATTGGCTCATTTTGATACAATTTCAACACCACATGATCGAAAATCAACTGATTCAATATCGAAACCTATGCACCAAATGCCTGCAACCCGAGTTCGGATGCTACTGTGCCTATCTTGAAAAATTTGATCCCAAAATTAAATTTGTGATATTGATTCACCCAATTGAATTTAAGCGACGAATTGCCACCGGAAGAATGTCCCATCTTTGCCTTGAAAATTCAGAATTTATTGTGGGACAAGACTACTCCAACAACCAACGCGTCAATGATCTTTTAAATGATCCAAACTTATCAGCAGTGATTTTGTATCCTGGTAAAAATTCAATCAATATTTCTGATTCAAACTCAGTAGATCAAGCCAACCTCTTTGACCCCGACAAAACTCCCACCATTTTCGTAATCGATGGCACCTGGGCAACCGCCATTAAGACCTTAAGGCAAAGTCAAAACCTGCGAGAATTGAAACAAATTTGTTTTACTCCAAAAGCAAAATCTCAATTTCGAGTCCGAAAACAACCCGCCGCTGAATGCGTATCAACAATTGAAGCCATTCATCAAACAATTGATTTACTGGGCAAGTGCGTGCGGTTCAACACAGCCTCAAGAGAACACGACAAACTTTTGAAAGTTTTTAATTTTATGGTCGAACGCCAATTGGATTTTATCCGTAAAGCCCAGGCAAACCCTAAGCCTTCAATGTATCGAAGGCCCAGAATCAAAATTGCTTAAAACTGCGATCTACAACTACTTAAGAGACTTTAACTTTTGAATATAGTCTTGAGGCAATCCCGATTGCTCAGCCCCTCGAACTAAAGCTTCAACAAAACCAGCGCTAATCGGCCCTAAATCGCTGGCTCTTTGCGGTGAGGTTGTAAAGGCAGTCGCCTCAATCGTCTTACCATCAACCAAAACCTGAATTGGTCGTTCGATACACATTCCGGTCACAGCGCCTTCTTTATGTTGCACAATCGGCCAATCTTTCGCGGAAATTTCAAAAAGCCGCCCAAAGATCACCGAATCTTTTTTATCTACTAAGCCAGCAACTCGTCCGCCCCACCATCTTGAAGGGAAATCAAAAACCAAATCCACTCCAACAGCTTGAGCCAATTTTCCTTCAGGAAGATTAAAAAACTGATAACTGTGTTCGTCGCGCCACTCTTCAAATGCAGCTCGATCTAAAACTGTCGAATAGGCAAAATACAGCCGAGTTCCATTTTCCGTGATTTTATCGCGAGCACCCATAACTTGATGATAATGTGAATCCATCTCAATCTCCCTTGCTAGTCCAATGATTTGAACATGCCACCATCAACCGCTAGTGGCAAAACTAATTTGACTTCGCCTTAGCAATTGATTGGAATATTGGTATCAAGGAGCATCCACTATGAAGCAGATTCTACTCGTTTTATCCATCTTGTTTGTAAATAACCTAGCCCAGGCAAATATCGCCGGCGATTGGATTGGCTGGGGCGATTGGACCTTTCAAGGCAGTGGTGATCATTGCGATATGCACTTGGTTTTCAAAGAATCTGAGACTAGCTTTCAAAGAACCAAGGGTGTCTTCTCATGTTCGATGGTGGTCCAAACTTTACCGGAGCAGAAATGGACAAAAAAAGGCTCAGCCCTACTGGCTGACGGGATCCAAGTCGGCACCATTAGCGAAAATCACGCAGAGTACACCGAACAGTACAGCGAGAATGTTTCTATTTTTACAACAATTCACACCGAAGCACGACACATTGATTACCACGAAGTTTGGTCTGAAAAAGACGGCAAAGTCATATACGATATCACCGGCAGATTGTTTCGCCATGATGACTAAAAATTAATGTTTTTTTAAAAATTCAACGAGGCTTAGATGAACTTTTTCAATCTGAGTCTCGTTTTTTCTTTGAGTCACTAGCCCAACCTTAATCAGTTGATCTGATTTCTTTGAATACATCCGGGAAATCACTTCGGCAGTCGAAAGTTCAAAATAGCTGAGCTTGTCATCAACTTGAATCACCTTCAAACCACCTGCCTCATTTACGCCAACTTCTTTTGAATCCAACTTAGAACATTGAATCGAAACAACCATTTGCTGATCTGCACTTTGAAAAAGAGACACTTCTTTCTTTTTTTCTTTTAAAACAAATCCCTTCGGTCCCTCCGCCGGACAGGCAGCGTGAGCAAAAACGCCAAAACACATTACCAACGAAAAGCTATAAAATATTTTTAAAATTTGCATGCTGCAGTCCTTGGACGATGAGTGGAGCTGGCTGGCATCGCATGACGACCTCGAGATTCCGTATTTGCACAAGGATCCTCATTTAAATCATCACAGCCACGCTCGCCCATATGATTTCCATGACGATCAAATATTTCAAAGCCACCATGAAGATGATCCCACTCTAAGCAACACATCAATTTATTGTGTTTAATATTTTTCCAAATGCGAAAGCCACCATGAGTGTGCTCCGACTGGCCTTTAAACTTGCTGAAAAAGTCTTTACAACAAACTTCGGGCGCAGAAGTACAGGTTGCTACAGCACGATCCGTTTTATTGCCGGGAGAACAATCTTTTTTAACACCGACCGCTCTGGCCAATTTATCAAAAAGCTCGACAGAGTCCTTTTCAACTTTT
>CAZDHC010000213.1:0-2663 GCA_964505225.1 uncultured Bdellovibrio sp.
CGGAAACGTCCTGGTAACCGTCTCTGATAAACCCGTTTATAAGGTCTCTAGTACGACTATTTTCTTTAAACCCGAAATAACCTCCAGCTCCGATTATTATCCCTACGGAGCGCCTATACAAGGACGTGGGTATTCAAGTGAGGCCTTTAGGTTTGGGTTTAACACCCAAGAAAAAACCGACGAAATATCTGGACCCGGTAATCATTTCACAGCCCAATTCTGGGAATATGACGGTAGATTGGGTAGAAGGTGGAATTTAGATCCAGTTGTAAAACCTTGGGAAAGTCTGTATGCCTGTTTTAGTGATAATCCAATCTCAATGGTTGATCCAGACGGGAATGATCCAGGAAATCCAAAACATTATATCGTTGTTGAAGGCGACAATCTAACGAAAATTGGTAACAAAAATGGGGTCTCTGTTGACAATTTGGTAAAATGGAATAATATTCCAAAAAGAAATGAAATTGAAATTGGACAAAGTTTAATTGTTAGCGACCCCACAAAAGTAAAGCAGCCCGAGGGTTTTGTATGGTTTAATCCTGCAAACTCTACTTTTAGCGAGCCAAAAACGGTAAAAGACCCGGAAGAATATATATGGTGGACATCTGGAAATTCTCCAAGAACTAATTCGCCGAGCAGTAATCAACCCTTAAAACCCTTAAGTACAACCGCTTCAAATAAAACACAGAATGCTCAAAGTGAAGGGGAGTGTCCTGGAATTAATATTTATGAAGGCTATGGTATGTCAGGAGGAATGACAACTCCTCCACTTGGAATATTTGTTCAGAAAGGTGCAAGTCAAGGGCTAAAGCAAAACGAATACGGACATTTTCTCCAATACAAAAGTATGGGAGCTTTGAGCTATTATAAAAATGTAGCCCTACCAAGTCTTTATAATGCTGCAGAAAATAGTTTTGAAAACATGTTATTTGGAAAGACAGTATTTTCGGTTGACCATGCATACTATCGAACGGAAACGGATGCTAATATTCGTTCCCAAAACCGTTTCGGCCCAAATTCTCCAATAACTAGTTGGCCTAATAATGGTCAAACAGGATCTACACTGTTTACTTGGAGTCAAAGACTTTGCATTTATTATACCATTTTATGTCCAACGTGTCTACGCTAAATAATACTCTTATGAAGCCAAAATTATCAATAATCATCGCAAATATATGTTTGGTTATTTCGGGTTGTGACCCAACGGATAAAAAATTTATAATTAATAATACTACACCTACGACTAAAAGCTATTACATAACACAAGACTCGACAACGCAATCAGCAATAAAATTTTACTCCGAAAATTTTTACACCAATTCTGAAAATAAAAAAATCATAAAGGAATTTGATTATTTGAAACCCAATAAAAAAACTCCAATTGATGTATTAGGTACTTGGGAAAATTACTTAGATAAACAATTTAAGGATAGCATTGCATATTTTTATGTAATTGATTCATCTGACATTGGAAAAGAAGCGGAATTTTTAAATAATAATACAATAAAGCAATATAAAATCACATCTAAACATATGAAAGACAACAAATGGGAATTAGGAATAAGGTAGTGCTCCAAGTGGTGGGGAGGGGTCAATAAGTGATTTTTTAACTAAACCTCTGGTCCAAGATTCAGGGAGTATTATACCTATAATTTGCCTCTCACTATCGGGTCAGTTTGAGTCCGACGAATAGGGTTTATGTACGGCGTTTTTTCCAACAACCTCACAAACGCAATTTAAATGGTGTTATTTTTAAGAAAGAACTTAATTGCAAATAATTTCACGCTTTAATTTACCCTTTGAATCTATTGTGCAAAGCATCAAAATTGAGTTTCTACTTTCCTTTGTTACAAAATATTTATCTTCATCGGAAAAATAAATGAAATCTTTTCTTTTCAACAAAAAAAGCAGTAAAGGATCATTATAAAAGTTAGTATCAAGACATTTTTTTAATGATTTACTATTGTTACTTAACCACAAATAATATTCCCATTCTTTTGCCAATATTTGAATGGCAAAGTACGTAGAATAACCTTGTTTGTATTGAATTATAACATATATTGTATCCGTAGTTGATAATATGCTATCTAAATTTGCTTTTTCGTAAATGTAATGAAAATTATTCTGCCATTGATAAACAGATAACAGTCCCGGCTTACTGATCTTAGCACATTTTTTTATTTCTCTTTTAAACATCGTTTTATCTGAACAACTACTAATAATGATGGTTGCCATTAAGCTAAACAATGGAGTTAAATATTTTAAATTAAATTTCATTTTTAATTTGTCTAATATAGCGCTTTGAAGGTTATTTAACTATTTTTTTAGTTGACCTGGTGGATTGTTTTCTTTATAATTATAAGGAACTTTCAATTCCCAAACTACCTCCCTACCTGATCTGTAAGTTTCAATATCTGGATTTTCCATCTCCGTAACGATTGTTGGGGAATAATAATAGCTAGTTGAATTGTCATCATTGAGTAACCTAGTATCTTCATTAAAATACGCTCCCGAGTTCTCAAACGTTTCAATGACATAACAGCTTCTTAGATTCAGGCCAAATTCTGATCTTAACATATTTTCATAATGAGTTGCAAATATTTCTGTTTTTCGCGGACTATTTTCACCAAAATCTACCCAAAGCTCATACTGTTTAGGGCCGT
>CAZDHC010000214.1:0-2645 GCA_964505225.1 uncultured Bdellovibrio sp.
AAATGAAATCTTTCATTCTACATCGCAACGCCTTAGCCACCGAAAAATCGGTAGTCACCTCCGTGTTTGCGCCTGTTTTGGACCGTCCTCATCAGGCCCCCTTGCGTTTTCGTGCTGACCATAAAATCAGTTCTAAAACATCATACCATGCAAGAAAACACAGCAATCCTCCACAGCATTCCCGTTGATCCACTCACCGGCGCCATCTCAACCCCCATCTATCAAACCTCCACCTTCGTGCAACAAGCCCCCGGCGTGCACCAAGGATTCGATTACGCCCGCAGCAACAACCCAACCCGCGCCGTACTCGAACAACTCATCGCCAAACTCGAAAAAGGTTCCAATGGTTATGCCTTCGCAAGCGGACTGGCCGCCATTGACGCCGTTATCAAACTCCTAGAACATGGCGATGAAATTATCGCAGTAGACGACATCTACGGCGGCGCCTTCCGGTTGCTCACCCACGTATACCAAAAGTTTGGTATCACCGTTACCTACGTAGATACCACCCACGCCCCCAACATCCTCAAAGCCATCACCCCGAAAACCAAACTCATCTGGATCGAAACACCCACCAACCCAACCCTGAAAATATCCGACCTACAAGCCATCGCCCACATCGCCCAGCAAAACAACCTGCTCCTGTGTGTCGATAACACCTTCGCGTCGCCCGCCGCCCAACAGCCCATCACCCTCGGTGCTGATGTTGTGATTCACTCTGCCACCAAATACCTGGGCGGACATTCAGACCTCATTGCCGGACTCGTGGTCACCAAAACCCCTGAACTGGGTGAAAAAATCAAATTCATCCAAAATGCCTCCGGCGGAATTCTTGGTCCGTTCGATGCCTGGCTCGTCATTCGCGGCATAGAAACCCTGGGCCTGCGCGTGAAACAACACAGCCTCAACGCACAAGCCATCGCCGAATTTCTGTTGACCCAGCCCCAAGTGAAAAACGTGTATTATCCGGGACTTCCGTCGCACCACAACCATGAAATCGCCAAGCAACAGCAACGATATTTTGGCGGCATCATCGCCTTCGATCTGCACAACGATTCCAAAGACGATGCCACCCAACTGGTCTGTAATACCGAGCTGTTTAAACTGGCCGAAAGCCTTGGGGGCGTCAAAAGTCTGCTCTGCCTGCCTTGCGAAATGACCCACAAATCCATTCCGCGCGATAAACGATATGCCTCCGGCGTGACCGATAGTTTGGTGCGATTGTCGGTTGGACTCGAAGACGCAGAAGACCTCATTGCCGACCTGAAACACGCATTTTCAACCCTTAAATCCACGAAAAAATGAGCCGCAAAACCTTAAACATTGGCCTTTTTGGCTTCGGTTGCGTTGGACAGGGCCTCTATGAAGTGCTTGAGAAAACCCCCACGTTGCAAGCCCGTATTCACCGCATCTGCGTGAAAGACCCCAACAAAGAGCGCAGTTTGCCCGCCGAGCGATTTACGTTTGAACCGTCAGACATCCTCAACGACCCAAGCATCAATACCGTGGTGGAGCTGATCGATGACTCCGAAGCCGCCTTTGAACTGGTGCGTAGGGCCCTCAAAAATGGCAAATCCGTGGTTTCCGCCAATAAAAAGATGATCGCCGAACACTTCGAAGAACTCATCGCCCTTCAGCATGAAACCGGCTCGGCCCTGCTCTATGAAGCCGCCGTGTGTGCGAGTATTCCCATCATTCGCAACTTGGAAGAATACTACGACAACGACCTTCTTGAGCACATCGAAGGGATCGTGAATGGCTCCACCAATTACATTCTTACCCGCACCGAGCGCGACAAATTGTCACCATCAGAAGCCCTTGAACAAGCCCAAGCCTTGGGGTATGCCGAGTCCAATCCAATCATGGACGTAGGTGGTTTTGATGCCAAGTTTAAATTGGTGCTGCTGCTAGGACATGCATTTGGCACCTTGGTGGATCCCAAAAAGATTTTCCATATTGGCATCGATCGATTGGGTGCGTTGGAATTGCGTTACGCCCGAGAAAAATCGCTCAAAGTGAAGCTGGTGGCGGTGGCGCATCGACAATCGAACGGACAGATTGCCGCCCTCGTAATGCCAAAGTTTGTGTCGGCCGACGATCCCCTGTATGCCGTTGACGATGTGTTCAATGGCGTGAAAACCAAAACCCATTTCAGCGATGCCCAGTTTTTTTCGGGCAGGGGAGCAGGGGCATATCCCACGGCCAGTGCGGTGATTTCAGACATCTCGGCGTTGAGTTACGATTACAGATACGAGTATAAAAAGCGACAGTTTTTGGTGCCGGCCACCCTCAGCGAGGAAGTGGTGGTGAAGGTGCTGTTTCGTTATCGGTGGCTTGAAACTGACGTGGTGGTGAAGCATTTTCGTACCGTGAGCGATACCTATCAATCGAACGAAGAAGGGTACGTTATTGGGACCACCGATCTAAAACACTTGCAATTTTTACTTCAAACGCCCTGGGCTCAGGCTTCGGCGGTATTGTTTGAGATAGTTGAACCCACAGAAAATTAATAAATCCAGAGAAATTCAAATATCTCAGAATCCACGAAGCTTAGAATTCGCAAATCACAGAATCTCTAAACTTTAAAATTCCAAACACTTAAAATCCAAAAAATCATGAGCAATCACACCTATCAATTCACCAGT
>CAZDHC010000215.1:0-2629 GCA_964505225.1 uncultured Bdellovibrio sp.
TACAAGGTGCTAGTTTAAGCAAAACTTATTATGAATTAAAAGTTGATTCTCAATATACAACTGTAAAAAATTTTCAAGGTTCTTATCAAACTGTTAGAGATTTGATCTTAGCCCCAAACGGTCATATTTATGCATTTATAAAGGGATATTCACCCACTTATCCTAAATATTTACCTACAGGTCAAATTCGGTGGATTCTGAGTTTTCATTTGGCTAAATTCATCAAAAACCAGTCCTTTTATGGAATTTCAGACCCAATAAAAGTTATTGAGGGATTTAATAGTCAATCCGATAACACGCCATCCGGCGATGTAGGAGACTATATTTATTTCCCTGCAACACCAACTCCTTACCATTACATCAACTTTAAAAACAAAAGTCTTTGTAATGATTTAACCCATGAATTCACCAATGAAACCGATACAAATTGGTTTGATCATTTCCAGTGGTTTTGGGGGGATGGCGATTCTACGAAATCTGTTAAGTCACAAATCAAAATCCGTCACCAATATTCTAAGCCGGGTAAATACAAAGTGCTACTTAAATCCATCACCGCCGATGGTGGTTGGGTATGGTATTCCGATTCTGTGGAGATTCTTCCAGAGCCCATTGCCAAGTACTACACAAAAAACAAAATTGGCTGTCAATGGATTGCCGTTGAGTTTTCTGATTCATCCATCCTTGAAAAGAAAAGTCATACTTGGAAATGGGATTTTGGGGATGGCAACGATACTACCCTGACTTCACCGGGCAACATCATGCCCAAAAATAAATCCATCAAGCACACTTATACCACTTCTGGCAAATTCAATGTACAACTGCAAGTCAGCGATGGCAGATGCACCGATACCTTTAATGCCATCCAAAACATCTCAATTCTACCCGCACCAAGACCAGGCATCGCCATAGACAAGACATCAGGTTGCACGCCCCTCGAGGTTCAATTTGGCAGAACGTATTCCGATCCTACTGATTCAACCATCTATCGTTTCAAGCCGGTCATCGTTCCAACCAATCACTTCGACCAAGCCATCAACAAAGCTCGCTTGACCCAATCTGGCAAATATCTGTTGCTGCAGAAACTATATGGTCCGTCTGGGTGTATCACCCAAGATTCCATCGCACTGAATATTACCCAAGGGATAGAGGACGGCCTAAAGCCTTTCATGAAACGAAGCACCGTCGTAAACAATGCCAACATACTTACGGAATGGCAAACGGTTCCGGCGGCTAAGAACTATCAGTTGTATAGAAATGGAATGCCATTGGCAGTGGTGAATGATACGTTTTATTTGGATGCTCTCAGTCAGGAGATCGACCAGTCGTATCGTTACCAAATTCAACCCATCGACAGCTGTGATAAAACAGTTGGATTGCAAAGCAATTTAGGCAAAACCATCTTCTTGAAGGTGGTGGAGCAAGCGCAAGTATCGGTCAATGAGTTTCCTTCAGCCCTGTTGACGTGGACGCCCTATGAGGATTGGTCGTTGAGCGGGGGAGTGCAGAACTATGTGTGCGTGGGCAACTTAGACAAAGAAACCACCAATTGGCAATTGCTTACCAATCAGGTAGATACCCAATTCAACGACAAGCAATTCATTGAACGCTCAAAATTTGAGAAATGCTATCGGATACAAGCGCGCAGCGCGGATGGTAGGTTTGTTACGGAGAGCAATACCGTTTGTTTGGGTTATACGGCGACCTTATTTGCGCCCAATGCTTTTACGCCCAATGGCGATGGCTTGAACGATGCCTTTGAGATTTTCAATTACGGATTTGATCGATTTACCTTGAGTGTTTATGACCGATGGGGCCAAAAGGTCTATGAAGCATCAAGCAGCGAAGCCATTTGGAAGCCAGCGAGTGATGTTCCAACGGGTGTTTATGTTTACCAAGTGAAAGCCTACAAACAGGATAAAGAGTACGGTTTTAGTAGTACAGTGACGTTGTTGAAGTAAATATTTTAAGGTCCTATTTCCTGGCTTGATATATAAAGGTGGTTTCAAGTTGCTAACGCAAAAATTAGTACTTGAAGAATAGTGAATTAAATCGTTTCATGTGGTGATATGATTTCATTAACGAATCAACAAAACCGTTCCTTTGATTTCCTTAAAACGATTGTATAGGTCCGATACTTTGCAGTAATATACATATTGACCAGGAATGGGTTTCGTAGGCATCCACTGTTGATAGGGATTATTGGTTTTAAATACCATCTCTCCCCATTTGTTGTACACCTGTAATTCATATTTTTTGATATATTCTGGACCTGCAATTCCAAACCCTTCATTTAATCCATCGCTATTTATTGTGATGGCACTAGGGAAATGAAATCCAGTAATATCCATGATGTTGAACCACATCGCAGTGTCTGATATACAGCCGTTTGGCGAGGTGATGCTCAACTGTACTTTCACATTGTCCCGACTGCTGCTAAAAGTTGGGTAAACTTTTATTCCCTGAAAGGTGCCTGCTTCTTCAAACGTCCAATTGTATTCCTTCATGCCTTCGGGTAAAGCAGAGAATATGAAGGTATAAGAGGGGTTGCTGTTGTAACGGAACGGCTCCCAAGAGATTTGAGGTTTGTTGACGGGTTTTACCAATGCAGATTTTACCACAGTATCCGCAC
>CAZDHC010000216.1:0-2603 GCA_964505225.1 uncultured Bdellovibrio sp.
GGTGAAGTGGGCTTCACCTGTGGGTGAAGTGGGCTTCACCTGTGGGTGAAGTGGGCTTCACCTGTGGGTGAAGTGGGTTTCACCTGTGGGTGAAGTGGGTTTCACCTGTGGGTGAAGTGAAGCGGTGAAGCAAAGTGAAGTGCGCTTCGCCTGCGGTGAAATTCCCCTCTCCCTTATCTCGTTCCCACGCTCTGCGTGGGAATGCGTAACATGGCGCTCCTGCGCCATTCCTTAGCTTCCAGCCGTACCTAGCATCTCAGGTATTGAGTACCGCAGGAGCGGTACAATCTGCATTCCCACGCAGAGCGTGGGAACGAGATAACGCTTCACTTCCAAAAATACACCGCCCGGCACACGCAAGGCGGACGGTTGCGCCGGATAAACACCTTGCGGGTTTGCTTCCAGCGCAACGGCTTCGGATACAACGAGTTTCGCCTCATATCCATGACTACAGCCTCAGCGGCATTACCACATACCGCGCATTTTCGCCGTCCACCAGCAACAACGCGCTGCTGTTTTGATCGATTAAGTGAAACTGCATATAGTCCGCAGAGCCAATCGCATTCACCGCCTCCATCAAATAGACCGGGTTAAACCCGACCTCCATACCGCCGAAACCGTCTTGCGGAATGTAGGTAAGTTCCTCCACAGCTTCTTCATTTTCGTCATTCTTGGCAGTAATCCGCAAGATGCCGTTATGGGTAAAATCCAGCGCCACGGACTTTTTCCGCTCGCTCAATAGCACAATCGCCCGCTTCAATGCCGCGATAAATTCCGCCGGCACCACGTCGGCATGGCCGCTATGATTTTCACGCGGGATAACCGCTTGCCAATCCGGGAAACGCCCGTCAATCAGCTTGGTTCTCAGCACAATCCCACCGATGTCAAAACTCGCCATGCCGCCGCCGATCTCGACGGTAACGCTATCCGCCACGGCCAATCGCGGCAACAGCCAGCGCACAGATTCGTTCGGCAAAATAACTTGTAAGGGTTTCGGATTGGCTTGATCATCAAACTCCGGCCAGCCAGATTCAAAGGCCGGTACTTCCACCCAATCGGCGCAAAGCCGGTGGCCGTCGGTAGCGACTTGATTGATTCTGCCATCCTGGCGGATTTCCAGGAGAGCGCCGTTCAAATAGTAGCGCACATCCTGTTTCGCCATTGCGTGAAACACGCGATGCAATAAGGCGTGTAGGACTTCGCCTGTCATGGTGAATTTGAGGTCGGTCGTGAATTCTTCCGATGTCGGGTAATCGGCGGCGGGGAGTGTGGATAGATTGGCGCGGCTACGGCCTGATTTGATCGTCAGCTTGTTGCCGTCCGCGCTGGATTCCAGCGAAACCGTGCCGCCATAGCCGGAAATCAACTGTTTGAACTTGTGCGCAGGGACTGTGGTTTCGCCTTCAACACTGATGTCGGCGGGGATGGACACGGTGACAACGCGCTCGGCATCTGTGCCGGTGATGGTGAGTTGGTTGTTTTTGGCGATCAATAGGGCATTGCCGATGATCGGGAGTGTGTTTTTCGTATCAACGATGTCGGCAATGTGCTTGAGCGCAGCATTGGCGGCGGGTTGTTCGAGTGTGAACTGCATGACTGGTTTCCCTCATAGGTAGGTTATGTGATACAGCGTAAAACTGTAAACACATTATATCCTATTTTTCGCTATAGGGGATGTTGGTGTTGAAGTTTTAGGTTTCCCTCACCCTACCCTCTCCCAGAGGGAGAGGGAGAAAAGGCTAAGTTCCCCTCTCCCTTTGGGAGAGGGGTTAGGGGTGAGGGAATCTAAGCCGCCGCCCGGCTCTTAAACGCCGCCGCCAACAACCGCGCTTGGGTTTCGGTTGCTCTCAGCCGCGACTCCATATCCTCCACCTGCTGCCGCAGTTGTTCTACTTCCGCTGTCAGCGCGGCGATTTTTGGCTCCGCGCTGTTTCTGGCGGGTGGCTGATTCAAACTAAAATTCGACCCAAGCATGGCTTTACACGACTCCATCTTATAATTGCAGTATTTATGGTGCTGGCATGTTTTGCCGATACAGCGGAAACCGTTTGCATCCATATCCAGAAGCTCCGCGTTGATAGTTGAGCTATATTCCCCGGCTTGTTCGCTGACTGGATGAATCTGTTTATGCGACAAGCCTGGAATTAGATATAGCACAGACTCATCCACATCATCAACCTTTCCCAGCAGCAGCCAGCGGTAAAATTCCACAGTGGGCTTTTTTCCGCCGTCTTCTATCCCTAGAATCAGCCCCGCAATAATATCCACATTGACCTTGCGTTTGTTATCATCCCCGCCTTTCAAGCACTGCGAAACATACGTTGCCGACAGGCCGGAGTGCCGCCGAATATCGGCTTGCGACAAATTATGCGCTCGCATCGCCTTGAGAACTTTTGGCGGTAATCGGCTTAGGTATGGGCTTAAAAGCCTCTTTCTGATTTCACTGCTCTCTTTTACTATAGACATACACGCCTCCAAAAATAGGGTTGCAAGTTTATTCTCTATCGAGTAAACTATGTTTACGTTTACGCAAACTGGATATAGGAGACACCATGCACCCAGAACACGCTACGCAAAAAGAGTTTACCCCCGGCGACGAGAAT
>CAZDHC010000217.1:0-2544 GCA_964505225.1 uncultured Bdellovibrio sp.
CCCCCCGGATAATCCAGGGGTGTATTTATGCCTGTAGCTGAAAGTGTAGCAAACGGGTTCTTTCTATCCTATTTTAGCATCAGTTTAGATCAGTTTTATAACTTACATAATTCTTCAAGAGATAGTTACAGTTTTACCATCTTAAATTGATAGAATATCTTATTATCATTTGAGGTCACCTTAATTACATAAGTCCCTGCCGATAATTGACCCAAATATATTGGCATGCCTTGTGTTTGATTCTGTTTACTTTCCACTTTGGTTCCTGTAGCCATATCAAATATCTCTAAATTTAACCTTTGATACCCTTTCACCACAAAGTCAAAATTGAGTTGATTGACAAATGGGTTAGGTGTTAGTTTAATAAACTCATTAGTACTTAAATTAACTACATCTGTTACTAAAAAGTAATAAGGAGTGCTTAATGCACTTACACATCCATTTTGAGTAGTTTTTACTGTATAGGAACCTACTGCAGATGGTTTTATTTTTTGAGTAGTATCAGACAGAGCAGTGCCGTCTTTGTACCATACGTTACCTATGCTCGCATTAGATATAAGGCTATTAGAGGTATCGCGAGAAATATTTGGAGTAGACGGGATGTTAATTTTTTTGATATCTAGCGTATCAGATATACTTATACAACCAATACTATCTGTTCTAGTGACAAACAGTTTCGTAGTTTCACTAAATATTTTACTTGATGTATTTGAAATATCTGAATTAGATCCATAAAACCATTTCAATGTATCTCCTTTATTTACATTAGTAATACTAAGTTTTAGAGAATCATTAGAACAAAATACAAATTTTGATGTATTAAAAATTGGTTTTGAAAAAACATCCTTACAATCTATTGATTTATATATATAATTATTTGTCAGATTGTCTGGGTCGTAAATAATAATATCTGCTGTGCCATTTTTATCAAAATCTTCCGCCCAAGTAATAAATTTTTTCTGAAAACTCTTTTTAATAACTACATTTTTATTAATTGGCTCTATAAATTTCTTATTATACATCCCTGAATCATATGAATAATAATATGCAAAATATTTATTATAATTATCCAGCCACTCTTCTGATATAATTTCAGATCTTTTATCTGCATTCACGTCAGTAATATATCCTCCAATACGAAATCCAATTTCTGTAGTGTCATAATTCCAATATTTTGGTGTATTAACAATATTATTTTCAATAATATTAATACCCATTCGCTCATTTGACTGAAAAATTGAAGGAAGAGGGTTATTAAAGCTAAAATAACCTAACCATATTAATTCATCTATTCCATCTTTATTTAAATCCTCATATTTGAAATTTCCTTTTTTATCAGCTATACCTGCCATTGAAAGTGAGCCGTCGTTTAGTTTATATGATGGATGTTTAAATGAATTTTTAATTTTAATTGAACTATCAATTAAATTTATTTGTAGAATATCAATCATCCAGTCTTCTTTACTTTGAGTATACCCATGAGATAAAGTAACTAGTATAGAATTATCAATTTTTTCTTTAAAATTGAAAAACTTAATTGTTGTACCATACTTTTTATTTATAAAATCATTAACATTATTGAATTTCTTTATAAACTTTTTTGCTTCTTGGTCATATTGGTATACTATAAATTTTGATGCTGCTGTAACTATTATTTCATCTTTGCCATCTTTATTGATATCAATTATATCTGAGTTGGTTGTAATCATATCTACAGTGTCTAAATCAACTCGATCAAAGGATTTGCCATTATTAAAAAAAACATGACTTGGACTTGCATCTCCTCTTCCATATTTATAAAAAAGAATATCTTTATTTTTTTGATCAAATTCGTAATAAATACAATTATTATAATAATCAGTTAGGCCGTCCCCATTAAAATCTCCAAAACCTCCATCCCAAATTGCTCCTCTTCCCTTAATGATATAATTTGTATCTAATAGAAATGTGCCATTTTTTTGATTAATAAAAATACCTTTATAATAATTCATCAAAGAATCTTGATACTTGTTTGGATTAGATGGATTGTTTGTATCAAAAAAACGAAGATTTAATTCCATACATAAATCCGTAAAACCATCCTTATTAAAATCTCCTGTTTCTTTTAATTGAAAAGATGGAACTCTAGTTCCCAAAGGCTCATTATAAGGATTATATTTCCCTACGTTTCTTTCAATCCATGATCCAAAGTTTGAAGGAAATTTTATTACAGAGTCTTTTAATTGCCACTTAATTTGAGATTGTGCTTGAACCTCATTAAATAAAAAAGAAAAGCATACCACAAAGAACAATACAAGCTGCTTCATAAACAGAAGTTTAAATTAATAATTGCGCTTTGGGGGTCTTGTAAAGTTAAATAATTTGTAGCAGAATCTGTTGCTACTACCCCCTATTTAACCCTACCTGGGGATGATATGGCAAGAAAAATATAATTATAACTCCTTTATATCTGATGATTTAGGTGGTTGGAGAGGAGTTTGAGTTAAGTTAGAACTCACCGTCCGGTCCGCAAAAGCCCTTAACTTTCAATGAGTTAGGGGCTTT
>CAZDHC010000218.1:0-2535 GCA_964505225.1 uncultured Bdellovibrio sp.
TAGCCGGTCCATGGAATGGAAGAGGCCTGCGGAATTAAGCGTTCTTGGATCCCGTATGTGACTTTTGGTGCAGGCACAGTCGGTTGTTTTTTGGGCTGGCTTTTGACTTATTGGACGTCGGCTGTGAACTGGGCATTGAATATCGGTGGTAAGCCGACTCACTCGTTGCCGGCATTTATCCCGATTATATTTGAAGTGACGGTTTTGTTTGCGGCATTAAGTAGTGTTGCGGCTTTGTTCTACGCTTGTGGTTTGCCAAAAGTGAATCCGCCAATCATTGATCCGGATTTAACTTGTCATAAATTTGGAATTTTTATTCCGACCAACGACACTGGTTATGACGAAAAGCGAATCCAAGAAATGTTTCAATCTTTGGGCGCTGAAACAATCAAAAAGGCGGAGTTCTAATATGAAAATCAAGAATATCACAGCTCTATCTTTGGTTGCTGTTAGTTTTGGATTGGGTACCACGGCTTGTGGTCCCTCAGGTAATAAGCCTGGTGTTGAGTTGATCCAGGATATGATGGAACAGGAAGCTGTCAAAGCGCAAGAGTACGATGAGTTTTTCGAAGACCATGCGGGCGGAGCACGAGTTCCCCCCGAACACACAGTTCCAGTTGGTTTTAAACCTTATCGAGTTGGTTACAATGTTGATATGGCCAAAGCTGATAAGAATCCATTTGCTGGAAATGCAACTGACGAAGTGCTTTTGGTTGGTCAGAAGTATTACGAGACAAACTGTACAGTTTGTCACGGGCAAAATGGCGACAGCGTTGGTCCAGCTAATGGATTTACCGTTGTTGGCGATAAGATGCCGTTGAAGCCGCCGTCATTAAACACTGACAAAATTAAAGGTTGGACTGATGGACAAATCTATCAGGTGATTTCAATGGGGCAGGGTGTGATGGGTTCTTATGCTTCTCATATTCCGCAAAAATACCGATGGCAGGTTGTCAGTTATATTCGCCATCTTCAGAAAGAATCAAAGTAGGTAATTATGGCAAGTCATCATCAGACAAATCTTCATGTAGGAAAATATGTACCATCACAGTCACTTAAGACGACATCGTTTGTTTTGATTGCGATTGGTGTGATTGGATTTTTGGTGGGTTTAATGAAAAATCCAGCGAATCTTTGGTCGGCATATTTAGTGGCGTTTTTCTTTGTCAGCTGTTTGGGTTTGGGTGGATTGTTTTTCACCGCAATTCAACACGTGGCAAAGGCGGGTTGGAGCTCTAGCATTCGTAGGCTTTCAGAAGGCATGACATCATTTTTGCCAGTGATGTTTGTGGGTGGATTGGTTTTGGTTGCAGGTTTAAAGTACCTTTACCCATGGGCCGATGCGGAAGTTGTGGCCTCAAACCCTGTTATTCAAGCCAAGACGGCTTATTTGAACACAGGTTTTTTGATTGTGCGATTGATCGTTTTTTCTTTGGGAATGTTGTTGTTCGGTAAAAAAATCGTCGGCAACTCTTTGAAGCAAGATCAAAGCGGAGATCATGCATTGACGACTCAGAACACAGCTTGGAGTATCGCTTGGGTTTTGTTTTTTGCGATTTCTTTTTCTTTGTTCAGCGTTGATTTGTTGATGTCGCTTTTGCCAACTTGGTACAGTACCATTTTCGGAATTTACTGTTTTGCAGGTCTTTTCCAAAGCTCATTGGCTTTCATTATTTTGCTGATGTTCTACATGAAAAAGCAGGGTGTGGTATCTGGTTACTACACAATTGATCATGTTCATGACGTGGCAAAATTCCTAAAAGGCTTCACTGTATTTTGGGCCTACATCGCATTTTCTCAGTTCATGTTGATTTGGTATGCTAACATTCCAGAAGAAACTGAATTTTATTTGATGCGAGCTGAAGGTGGCTGGATGGCAATTTCCTTTGGATTGTTGTTCTTTAAATTCATTATTCCATTTTTGGCATTGTTGCCAAGAGGGGCAAAGAGAAGTGAAGGACACTTAACTTTGATCTGCTGTTTGTTGTTGGTGATGCAGTACCTTGATGTTTATTGGTTGGTTTATCCAAACTTTAACGACGGTCATGTGGTTTTTGGTTTTTATGAAGTGACTATGCTGGCATTGTTTTTAGGATTGTTCCTAATGACGATGATGAAGTTTTTCCAGAAAAACAGTGTAGTAGCGATCAAAGATCCACGATTGCATGAAGCACTTAATCACCATGTGACATATTAATAGATGATTGAAACAGCACCGAAGCCTAAAAAGCTCCTCATTGTTGACGACGAAGCTGATATCAGAGAGTTGCTTGCTGAGCAGCTTTCTGTATTGAAGGTTGAAATCGTCACTGCCGACGACGGGCAAGATGCTTTGGTGAAATTAAAAGAGCATCAGTTCAATGTTATTTTGTCGGATTTGAAGATGACCAAGATGTCGGGCATGCAGCTTTTAAAAGAAGTGCGAGCGGCGAAGGTCAATATTCCATTTATTATTTTAACCGGGCACGGGGACTCGGCGACTGCGGCCGAAGCTCTTAAGCTTGGGGCCTATGATTTTCTGCAAAAACCTTGGGA